>CAZGPE010000005.1:0-87349 GCA_964527585.1 uncultured Eubacteriales bacterium | reverse complement strand
AAAATTATCTTATGCCGATTGCATGGATGATTTGGATAAAAGAACCATATTCGTGAAGCGATTAAAAAGTACAATGTTAAACTTTTAATCCTTTACCTATGGCGGTGCTACCTGCGAATTTTCGATGTTCGTGATGGTAACAGACCCGTCGAATGATAACTGATCTATATAAAAGTGCATTGTGTCGGTTCAAATCAGTTTCATTAAAAGAGCCGCATTATAAGTTGTAAGACAGAAAAAGCGGGGGTGTATTTTTCAGATACACTCCCGCTGAAATTTTACCTTATCAGCCGATTGCAAACTTTTATATCGGTATGAACTCGATTATATCTCCGTTTTCGTCCTTTATCCCCTTTTCAAAACTTAATTTGATTTTTCCGTCGGTTTTTTCGATAAATTTTACAATTACAAATTCATCGGTTTCGGCAAGGTCTTTTGTTTCAATTAACATTTAACTCCTCCTTTTTTATACATCAACAGTTATATCAAATTCCGTTATATGCGATAACCCACCTCACAAGTTAAATTTCGAAAACCGCAACCGCTTACGAACAAATGTTCGTATATATAATAACACATCCAAATTATTTGTCAACTTCCTATCCGAGAAAAGTCCGTTTAATCGTACATAATTTATTTTTCGGTTGACAAAATAACGGGAAAATGTTAGTTTATATTAAAAGGGGTTGTATTTATGTCTGAAAACAAATCTTTCAAAGAAAAGCACGAAACTCTTATCCAATTTTTGAAATTCTGGCTGTTCTCCACCCTTGCGGGAATTACCGAAACCGTTTCATTTTTCCTGATGAACCTTTTCCTTCCCGAAAGGCTGCCGGCTGAATTTCACTTTTTCGTATTTAACTACGATACAACAGGTGCGTTCGTTGCTTTCTTCATCTCTGCAATACTTGCCGAGATCGTATCGTTCGCAGTTAACAGAAAAGCAACGTTTAACGCAAATAACAATGTAGTAAAAAGTGCCGTTATGTACTTTTCGATGATACTTGTTGTAATTTGCCTTAAAACCTGGATTGCCGGCGCTCTTCAGCCCGTAATGAAAAATGTTACGGATATTCAAATTCTCATCGACTGGATCCCGAAATTCGCTTCAATGATGGTTGCGTTTGCGATTATTTTCCCGATGAATAAATTTGTTATTATGAAACACACCGACGAGCCGGAAAAGGAAACCGAAAAAACAGCATAACATCAAAAAAAGAATTAAGAGAGCAGGTTAACCTGCTCTCTTTTTTTACATAAAAATAAAAGTTATACTGTTTTCGGGATTTCTTATTTGTGTAATTTCTCCCGTTTTGAAATCGGTTATAATTTCAAAAGTGTAATCCCCGTCTTTGAGATAAAAGATATTTCCTTTATCGCATTTTTCCCGTGTAAGCGTTATATCGCTTCGCAAAAGAAGTCCGAACACCTCATCAAGCAAACTTATTGCTGAATTTTTCGAAAAAAATCCGCTGTTTCCCGTAACTTCAAGTCCGTTGAACTCCGATTTACACAGTTGCGAAGTTTCGGTTAAAACAAGACCGTTTACCCCGTCGGGTGTTTGATATGACAAAACGGTTTTTTCCGCAGTATACGAAAACTCCGCCGTACTTTCCGAGTTTTCGAGTACGATTGAAACATTTGCCGAAAACTCATCCGGCAAAACGATTTCGGCGCTTTCGGAAAACTTTGAACATCCTGTTAAAAGCAGCATCAATACCGCTGCCGTAAACAGATGTTTTTTCATTAAAATTACTCACCTTTTTCAAAAGAGGAAAGAACGCTCGCAAGCATTTCCGACATTTTCTGTGCGCTCAGCCCCATTTTAGAGTATTTTCGTGCCGCCGCATCTCCGACATATCCGTGAATATATGTTGCGCAAACCGCCGCCGTTTTAGGAGTTAAGCCTTGGCAAATAAGAGAAACTATAATCCCTGCCAACACATCGCCGCTTCCCGCAGTTGCCATTCCGGAATTTCCCGTTAAATTGATATAAAAACTCTCCGCATCATCACTGACTACGGTTCTCGAACCTTTAAGAACAACAGTTGCACCGGTGAGCCGACAAAGTTTTTTGCAAGCGCCGATGCGGTCGGACTGCACCTGCTCAACTGCGCAACCCAAAAGCCTTGCCGCTTCGGCAGGATGAGGCGTTATAACCACTTGCGTTTTTGCCCTTTTTATTAAATCTATGCTATCGCATACACAGTTTATTCCGTCCGCATCGAGAACAACGGGAACCTCGGAACAGTTAAGAACGGTTTCGGTTATTTGCCTGATGTCGTAATCGTTACCCAAACCGCATCCTATCAGCACCGCCGTACACTTTTTAAGTTCCTCTTTTACTCGGTGAGTGCTCTGCGAAGAAATTCTTCCGTATTTATTAGATGCAAGCGGTATAAGAACTTTTTCCACAGCGCTGTTCATCATAACGGGATACGCTTTGTCGGGAAAAGCAAGTTTTACAACTCCCGTTCCGCTGTTTACCGCCGCCGAAGAAGAAAGTAACGCCGCACCCGGCATTTCATAACTTCCCGCAATTATAAGCGCTTTTCCGTAATCTCCCTTATGAGAATTTTCATCTCTTACGGGAATATCGGATTTAATATCCTTAAAATTCAATGTATAAGTCCCGTTAAAGCAGTTTATTATACTTTCCGAAATTCCGATTGACACAACCTTAACCTCTCCCGCATACTCACAGGAAGGATAATATACAAGAGAGTTTTTCAGCGCAATTACGCTAACTGTCATATCGGCTTTAACGGGCGCAAACATAATTTCGTTTCTGTCCGCATACATTCCGCTGGGTAAATCCACGCTGACAACATATCCTCGGCTCTCGGAAATCTTTTTGAAAATCCCCCTCATTCTTTCGTCGGGAACGCCGGAAAATCCCGTTCCGAAAATGCAGTCGACGATTATATCGCAGTTTTCTATTATACGATCACACTTGTCGCTGTTTTCACAGTATTCAACTATCGGAATATTCATTTCCTTTACTCTCGAATACATTTCCCCCGCCGTATCGGCAACCGGCTCTCCGAGAGTGAGCATAACACTCACACGGTATCCGTTTTCAAAAAGTTTTCTTGCAATTACAAATCCGTCGCCGCCGTTTTTCCCTTTTCCGCAAACCACAAGAACATTTCGAAGTCCCGTGTCATCGAACTTGTTTCGAATTTCTTTAGCACACGCCGAACCTGCGTTTTCCATAAGTCTTAAATAACTTATACCGCTTTCGTTTGCAATGTTTTCAACTTCTTTTATCTGCTGTGAAGAAAGTATTTTAATCATATTTAATCCTCCGTATAAGCAATTACCGAAGCCACGGCATACTGTTTTGAATGTGATATACTTAAAGAAAATTTCATCCCTTTTTCAAGTACCGATTTAAGCGCATTGCCCGAAAAAGAAAAATAAGGCGCTCCGAGTTGATCGTGCAAGACTTGAACTTCGTTAAGCGAAAAACCTCTTATTCCCGTTCCGATTGCTTTGGAAAACGCCTCTTTTGCACAGAAAACTCCGGCATAGTTTTCGGGTTTTGCGTTTTCGAGTTCACAAAGTTCTTCTTTTCCGTAAACTCTCGTTTTGAACGCTTCGTTTTGTATGGATTTTTCGATTCTTTCTATTTCGATAATGTCAATTCCGTTTTGTATCATAACTTCCTCCGAAAATCATCATCTTTTTTTAATTGTACCACAAATCAGGCACGAAATAAATAAATCGCAAATAAATGTTGAAATTTTACGGTTTTATGGTAAAATAGGGTTTCGTTAATATGAATATTAAAGAAAAGAGAAGTGATAAGATGAACATATATATTATGGACAACGCCGAACAAATCGGAGAGGCAGTCGGCAAGGTATTTGTCGAAGCAATCAACCGTAAGCCCGATATTGTTTTAGGTCTTGCGACAGGGGCTTCCCCCATTCCGACCTACAAATACATCGCAAACGAATACAAAAACGGAAATGTCAGTCTTAAAGATGTTAAGACCTACAATCTTGACGAATATGTAAACCTTCCGAAAAACGACAAAAACAGTTATTATTCTTTTATGCATACCGAACTGTTTAACCACACCGACATAAAAGAAGAAAATGTTCATTTTCTTAACGGAAACGCCGAAAACATAAAAGAAGAATGTAAAAACTATGACGATATGCTTGACAGCGCCAAAGTCGACATTCAACTTTTAGGCGTCGGAAGAAACGGACACATCGGATTTAACGAACCGTCAATCTGTTTTTCAAAAGGCTCTTTCAAAGTTAAACTTACTCAAAGCACAATTTCGGCAAACTCAAAATATTTTGACGAAAATCCGATGCCGACTCATGCTCTTACAATGGGTGTAGGCTCGATAATGAAAGCCGAAAAAATAATTTTAATCGCAACCGGAATCGAAAAAGCAGATGCCGTTTGTGCAATGATTTCAGGAGATGTTACTCCCGTTTGCCCAGCTTCGATTTTACAGTTCCATCACAATGTAGACATTTACATTGATAAAGCAGCAGCCAGTCTTTTATAAAATTAAATAAAATTTTAGGGTGAACATAATATGTTCACCCTTATTTTTTACCTGTTTACCGTTGCGCCCCGTTTTTGAGCAAATTTGTCGAGTTTTGCAAACTGACCTTGCGCATCTTCGGAAAGTTTTTTGATTTTAACTTCATCAAGCGTATTCGCCCGTAAATAAAAGTCCGTTACCGAAGTCTCGGCATCAAAGCCTATTTTTATATAATTATCGGATAAATGCAAATCTTCGATCACATTTGTCATTTTATCTCCGTAACAAACGGGAAGCACTTTTTTCCCTGCCGCATAACCGAAAATCATAGCGTGAAAACGGGTTGCTACAACGGTTTCGCAGTCGGAAATTTCATCTGTTATTTCTTTGAGATTTCCCGTATAAGAAACACATTTCACAAAGTCTTTTTCCTCTTGAGAGAGCGAAGATAAAATTCGAAGTGCGGTTTCTTCGTCTTTTTCGTAATTGCAAAAACATAAAAGAGATATACGGTACCCGTCTGAAATATATTTCTTTACTGTATCGGTAAGCGTTTTTTCGTAATTCTCGGCATCCGATTTTGAAATCCGCCTACCCTCAAGATACGGATTTATAACGCTTACGCAGATTTTCTTTTCGCTCGGTCTGTTTTCAATCGGATATGCAAAAAGTAAATCGGGTGCATAGCGTACCGTTTTAACATTTGAGAAAAGTTTATAAGAATACTTATCTCTAAAGCATACATCATCCCATTTCTTAAAACGGTTTTCCCACAGATTTTTATATTCTTCGGTAGTGTACGGGCCGAAATTGTTTGAAATCGAAAAGAAATGCCTGAACACCTGTTTTCTGCCTTTTCGCATTTCACAGTCAAGTTCCCAATCTCCGACTTGCTGGTAAATCGAACCGCCGATATGAATTGCTCCGTTTGTAATGCGGATAAGAAGTTTTTCGAATAAATCTCTTATTTTAAGTTTATTTCCGAAATTATTGACTTTTTGCACAAGCGTTCTTGTGTTGTCATAAAATCTGACATTGGGATAATGCGAAAAGAATTCGGCGTAAGAAGGCTCAAGAACGATATAAAACATAATATCGGGATAGCGCCTGAAAAGCATATCAAAGAAAGCGTCATCACCGAAATTGTGTCCGTAATAGCCGTAAAGAACAAATCTTGCTCTTACCTTTTTTCCGTCGCAAGTATATTTCGGACGGACATGATTGATCTTTGCGAAAATGTTTTTCAGTTTCCTTTCGGCTTTTACAAACTTAAAGAAAAACGCCGATGACATTTTACTATATTCTTCACTCAGCGAAGCATACTGCGAATTAACGGCGCTAAGTTGTGCAGACAATTCGTATAACGATTTATCCCGTCCGGCAATTTGACTTTCAAGAGCGTCAACACGGTCGGTCAACTGCGAATTTTCATTCTTCAGCACAAGTTCTTTGGCACTGTTGAAATATACTTCGTTTTTTTGCAAAGCATATAAATCGTTTACGGTAAATCCGAATTTTTTCTCGGCAAGCTCAACGAATTTCTTTTCACGAAACAGCTCTTCGAATTTTTTTATCGCTAAAATACGGTTATCTTTCATAACAATAAAACCGTTCGCCAAAACAAAAGCTTTTTCGATTTCGGTTTCATCGTCCGTATGCTCACCGGAAAGTTTCAAAAGATCGGAAAACGCTTCCGAAAACAACCCGTTCGGGCAGTTATCTACAAGCCTATACATAACTCTTGCCATTTCCTCATTATGAGCGTTAGTTGCATTTTCATCCATTACACTGCTGGATTGAGAACGGATACGGCAATAAACAAGTTTTTCCTGTATAACATAAATCGGGCAATACTGAATCATTTTTACCCAATAATCGAAATCATGTAAATATTTGATTGTAATATCGTGCTCTCCGATTGCCTGATAAACGCTTCTTCTCATAAGCATACTGCAATGGCAAAGGCGGTTTGCATTGTCATAAAAGAAACGAATAAACCGAGCCTGAGACATATTTTCGATCACATATAATTCCTGCGGATGAGGACACGGTCTGTCGGGCAAATACTCATTCGAATCTTCGTCGATAAAGCCCGCATGGGAAAAGCACGCTCCGTATTGCAGGTTTTCTTCGAGAAAATTTACCTGTTTTTCGATTTTATCCGGCACCCAAATATCGTCGGCATCAAGATGAGCGATATATTCGCCTTTTGTATGCCGCAAGCACTCATTGTTTGCAATCGAAACATTTCCGTTCTTTTCAAGGGTGTAAAGTTCGATGCGCTTATCGTCAAACGACTTAACGATTTCGACGGTATTATCCGTTGAACAGTCATCCACGACAACAATTTGCAGATTTGTATAAGTTTGTGCCAAAACGCTTGAGAGCGTTTGCGCTATTGTTTGAGAACTGTTATATGCATTTATACAAACGCTTACAAGTTTTTGAGAGTCCATAATTTCTCCTGCTTACATAAAATAACTCATATAAATATACCACATATTTCCCTAAAAGGCAACAAAACCGACACTTTTCGAAGTTTCGTTTTATTGTTCCCGATCCAATAAAAAAATAATATAATGTATTGCTCCCCGAAAAATGTTTATCAAGGTAATTTACGGGTAAAAATAATTCTGAAAGACATAAATTACCTTTGGAGAGTGATTAAAATGACAGTAAGGCGAGGAGATATTTATTACGCCGATTTAAGTCCGGTTATAGGTTCCGAACAAGGCGGTATGAGACCTGTGCTGATCGTTCAAAACGATGTCGGAAACAAATACAGTCCCACGGTCATTGCAGCCGCAATCACAAGTCAAAAATATAAAACTCAGCTTCCGACTCATATCAGCGTAAATGCCGACAACTGCGGACTTCAAAAAGATTCGATAGTTCTTCTCGAACAAGTGAGAACTCTTGATAAAAAAAGGCTTAAAGAACGCATGGGTAATCTCCCCGAAAGCGAAATGGACAAAATAAACAAGGCTCTGAGCGTTAGTTTCGGATTGGGATAAAGCAAACAAAAAGGAGACGGTTTTTCTTCCGTCTCCCGAATTTTTATTTTGATTTAAGCAAAGCGGACAACTCGTCCATAAAAGCGTTTATATCCTTAAAATGTCTGTATACCGATGCAAACCGAACATAAGCCACTTCATCAATATCCTTTAATTTATCCATCGCAAGTTCACCGATATGAATTGAAGTTACTTCTCTGTCAAGAGAATTTTGAAGATTTGCTTCGATCTCATCAACGGCGTTTTCGAGAGTTTCGATTGTTACCTGACGCTTTTCGCAAGCCCTCATCATACCGCTGAGAAGTTTATTGCGGTCAAACACCTCACGGGACTTATCCTTCTTTATAACAAGAATCGGTACACTCTCGATTATTTCGTATGTAGTAAATCTTTTACCGCATTTAATACACTCTCTTCTGCGGCGTATTCTTTCGCCCTCATCGGTCGGGCGGGAGTCGATTACTTTACTTTCTTCAAAAGCGCAAAAAGGACATTTCATGAAATCACATCCAAATCAATAAATTCTATTCAATATGTTGTATTATATCAAAATTTTAATACTATGTAAAGTATTAAAAAGTATGATTTTTTGATTTTACATTCCGTAAACTTCACGGACGGAAAAACACCGCCCCTACGGGTTGGATTGTACCCGTAAATTTGCGGTTACGGAAACTGTGTTTTTTATTTTTCCATTATTTGTCCGTTGAACAGTAAAAGCAATCGGAGTATTATTTTTTCAGAGGTGAATTTATGAGAAATATACTCGTATCGCTTAAAGAATGTACCCGTTCAATGAACAGACTTTCGAAAATATACATAAAATACGGAAGCATTGCGATAATCTCGCTTTATTCGGCGGCCGTCTTTTGCTCACTGATTATGGGACATTTCGGCAACTACGACAATATAATGATTTTAAGAGACGAATTACTCATTTGCGCAAACAGTACCGTAAGTGCCGTATATGTTCCGGCATTTCTTATCGAAATTGTCATTCTTGCCGAAAAATGCCCTTGAGAATTGACATTACGCCCTTATAATGTTAAAATAAAATCCGAAACGGAGTGAACTGAATGATTTGTCCGAAATGCAGAAAAATTTATCCCGACGGCCAAACCGTATGTCCCGATTGTCAACTTGAACTTATCGGACTGTTGGGCGATGCCGATGCTCCGGATGATACCGCAGCGAACAATTACGCACTCGGAAACGAAACGGATACTTCATCCGCAATTGTTTACCGAACGGCAGATGAACCGATAAAAAAGCGCAATTCTCTCCCCGTTTTGCTTCTCGCTCTTTCGCTTATCTTTTTTGCGGCAAGCGGTTTATGTTATTTCCTTTCGTGAGTTTACGGCTCGGTTATTAAATTTTCAAAAAATAACCGCCTGCAAATAAAATCACAGGCGGAGCAAAAGCCCTGCAAACGCCGATTTATTTATGCTTTTGCTATGAGTATTATGTCTCAAAAATAAGAAAATATTATTTTTTTATATTTTTTTCAAAAAAAGACTTGCTTTTTTATAACTTGTATGATAGAATGTTCGGGCGTTGAAAAAATGCAAGCCAACCGATAAGGAGGAAGAACGGATGTCGGCAGTTGAAATTATTCTCGGCAGTTTAATAATACTTTCATCACTTATTGTGATCGTTGTTGTTCTTATGCAGCAGAGCCGTGAAGCAGGTCTTTCCGGTGCGATTTCAGGTGCGGCTGATACTTTCTTCGGTAAAAACAAAGGCAGAACAATCGAAGCAAAGCTTGAAAAATTCACAAAGTATTTCGGAATTTTCTTCTTTGTTCTTGTTCTCGCAGCGTTTATCATCCTCCTCTTCGTTTAATAAACTATAAAGCGGACTTTCCGCTTTATATATATGATCCACTAGCTCAGCTGGCAGAGCACTTGACTTTTAATCAAGGTGTCCGGAGTTCGATTCTCCGGTGGATCACCAAATTAAAGGATAACCTAAACGGTTATCCTTTTTTCTTTTGTTTTTTCTAAGAAAATGCTGTTAAAACACACGGGATAGAAACATCGGTGAATTTGTTTTTCACCGTCCCTACGGGTTGTTTTTGATAACACAAATTGCTATAATAAAGCCAAATCAAGCAAAGGAGAAAAACAATAGATAAACATACGAATTTATTTATTAAAACTAAAATATCTTTATCAAATATCAACTTCAAGCTTTATTTTGCTTTAATCGTTTTAGGGCTTTGTCCTACATTATATACAACCGTCAGAGTTTTCTTTTTAGGGCAATTACCCGATGATTATTCTTTCTCGATTGCCGGTCAGCTTTCCTGGGTAAACCTTATTTACGAAATCGTTAACGAAGCAATTATTCTTCCCCTGTTTTATTTTATTGCCAAGACCGTAAACGATAAAAAAGAATTTACAAACCGTATAAAAACGGGAATGGGTGTTGCTTTTTTAATTTATATTTCACTTTCGGTTTTAATCGTCATTTTCATAAAGCCTCTGCTCTTTCTAATGGCAACCGATACAAATATAATCGAACCATCCGCCGATTACATCCGTATTGAAAGCGTTTCTAATGTTTTTCTTGTACTTACTCAATTTACCCTTGTTGCTCTCATCTCAATCAATAAAGGTAAATACCTTTACATATTCACTTTCGCACGGCTTTTACTCAGCACCGCTTTTGACTGTATGTTTGTTTCAACATTGCCGATTTCTCTTAATTTAGGTGTAAACGGAATAGGTTATTCGAATATTGCCGTCAACATAATTTTACTTGCCGTTTCGTTTATATTGCTTTCAAAAGAACAAATCAATGTTTTCAAAAAATCAAAAGCCGATTTCGGATGGATGAAAGAATTTGTGAAAGTCGGCGGTATTTCGGGAATTGAATCGTTCATCAGAAACATTGCATATACGGTTATGATTTCACGCATGGTAAACATTGTCGGTGAACAGGGTACATATTGGGTTGCCAACAGTTTTATATGGGGTTGGCTGTTACTTCCCGTACTTCAGTTAGGTGAACTTATAAAGCAGGAAGTTGCTTTTTCCGAAGATAACATCCGTAAAAACACGCTTGGATATTTCGGCATTACAACAGCGGTATCTCTGTGTTGGATCGCAAGTATACCGTTATGGAAGCCGTTTATGAGCAACATTTTACAGTTTTCGCAAACCGACAAACTGTTCCGCCTTGTTCTTTTGCTTCTCGGATTTTATGTAATGTTCGCTTTTCAAAACATTTTCGATTCCGTATTTTACGGTTTGGGAAAAACCGATTATATGCTTTTCGAATCGGTAATAACAAATACAGTTTATTACTTAAGTGCGTTTATCTTATATTTAACGGGTATTTGGACACCCACCCTAACGGGAATTGCACTGCTGTTCGGAATAGGCAACGCTTTTGACAGCGTGGTCTCGGCGGGAGTGTTCGTATATATGCTTAAAAAACGGAAAATCAATATATTAAATGTATAATAAACAAAAAAGGATAACCGTCGAGGTTATCCTTTTATTTATGTTTTAGGTTAAAAGTATTCTGTCGTTTGTAAGTTCTTTGCCTGCAGAAATTTTGAACTGTTCAAGCAAATCGTGAACCGTAAGTCCCGAACGCTTTTCGCCTTCTACATCGAAAATAACATTTCCGCTGTTCATCATTACCGTTCTGTTGCCCAAATCAAGTGCCGACTGCATATTATGAGTTATCATAAGGCATGTTAAGTGATTTTCCTTTACAATCTTAGTTGTAAGTTCAAGCACTTTTTCCGCTGTTGACGGGTCAAGAGCCGCCGTATGTTCATCGAGCAGCAGTAATTTCGGCGGTGTATATGTCGCCATCATCAGCGTCAACGCCTGCCTTTGACCGCCCGAAAGAAGTCCTACGGGGTGCTGCATTCTGTCTTCAAGACCCATTTCAAGAAGTGAAAGACGCTCTCTGAACTGCTCTTTATCTTTTTTCGAAATCTTGCTCAGCCAACCGCCTTTGCCTGCGGCAAGAGCAAGGTTTTCTTCAATGCTCATATCGGGAGCGCTTCCACGCATAGGATCCTGAAAAAGTCTACCGATAACTTTTGCTCTTTTATGAGGCGGATCGAGAGTTATATCTTCGCCGTCAAGAACAATTCTTCCGCTGTCGGTTATAAAATCTCCCGCAATAGCGTTGAAAAGCGTTGATTTTCCCGCTCCGTTGGCTCCGATTATCGTTATAAAATCCCCGTCCTTCACGCTCAATGAAAGTCCGTCAATTGCCAATTTTGCGTTCACTGTATCGGGATTAAAGGTTTTTGAAATATTCGTAATTTCAAGCATTATGCCGCCCCCTTTGAATGTTTATGGTCAAAGCGTCTTTTGAAGTCGGGATATTTGCTTTTAAGATAAGGACCCGAAATCGCAATTATAACAATTACCGACGAAACAAGTTTGAGCATTGAAGCGGGCATATTAAATCTAAGCGCTACCGTATAAACCAATCTGAAAACAATCGCTCCGATAACAACACCGATTGCTTTTGCGGGAATTTTTCCTTTTTTAAGGAATACTCCGCCGATGAGCAAAGAAGCAAGCGCAACCGTTACCATACCCGTTCCGATGTCAATATTAACCGACTTCTGAGACTGTGCGAGAAGGCATCCCGAAAGTCCGGTAAATGCATTGGCAACACAAAGTCCGATTACTGTTGTAAATGCGGGATTTATCGACGAAGAACGAACCATATCGGGATTGTTACCGGTTGCACGAATCGCAAGACCGAGTTTTGTTTTAAGAAATACGGAAAGGAAAAGTATCACCAATACAACGGCTGAAAACGAAATTATGAGAACCGCATATTTTTCCATACCTATATTTTCGAGAAGCGATTTTGCTTTTGTAAAAACAGTTTCGGTTTTATTCATATTCAAAAGCGACGAATTACCCATTATCGCTATATTTACCGAATACAGTGCCGTATTGACTATAATGCCGGCAAGCAAACTGTCAACGCCCATTTTCGTCTGCAAAATCGCAGTAACGAAACCTGAAAGAATTCCGGCTGCCATTGCGGCAAAAATCGAAAGATACGGATGGCCCGAAATCGCAACAACCGCTCCGACCGTTGCACCGAGAGTAAAACAGCCGTCGGTTGAAAGGTCGCATACATTGAGCATCGAATAACTCAAAAACAGCGCAAGAACCGTTAAAGAACTGATAAGACCCAATTCCAAGGCGGTTTGAAACAATGTTAAAAGTGAAGTTAAAGACATATACAGGTCTCCTTATTTATTCTGCCGAAGAAAAACTCTGAGCGGTAACAATACTCTGTACTTTCGTGCAAAACGGCGCAAATTTGTCCGCTACGGTTTCGTAATCATATCCGAGAGCCTGACAAACCTCGGTGTTTACAGTTGCGGTTCCGTTATCGAAAAGTTTAACGGAAGTTTTCGAAGGATCCGTGCCGTTAAGAAGAATATCGGCAGCGGTTTTCGCACTTTCAATACCGAGATTTGCATAATCGACACCGTAACCCAAGAAAGCTCCGTTAAGTGCGAACGAATCGGCACCGGTAAAATGCGGAATTCCTGCCGCTGTGAAAATCTCGTAAATTGAAAGTTCTGCGTTCATTATTGTATTATCGGTAGGCGTAAAGACTGCATCCGCACCCGCATCGACAAGCGCCTGAGCCGCCTGCTGAACTTCGGTGGCATTGGTTGCGGTACGCTCGATATACTTTACACCCTTTTCATCAAGATACTTCTTTGCATTGGCAATCGGAGTCGTTGAAGAATCCTGTCCGACATCATAAAGAAGTCCTACCGTTTGAGTTTGAGGATTGTTCGCAAAAATAAGATCCATTATCGCATCGGTATCAAGATAATCCGATGTTCCGGTAATATTCGCTCCCGGAGTTTCGAGGCTTTCGACCAAACCTGCACTTACGGGATCCGAAACAGCGGCGAAAACTATCGGGATTTCGGTTGTTGCCGACTGCATTGCGATAGCAACCGGAGTCGCAATTCCGATCATAAGATCAACATCATCGGCAATAAAATTCGAAACGATCTGAGTCAAAACATTTGAATCCGCATTACAGTTATCATACAAAATTTTGAACTCAACGCCGTTTTCATCGGCAATTCTTTTAAGTTCCGCTTCTATATTTTCATAAATTTGATTGAGCGAAGCATCGTCTACATAATTGCAAATTCCGATTTTATAAACAGTACCGGAAGTTTGCGTTCCTTCGTTTACCGAACAGGCGGCAAAGCCGAGAACAATGGCTAAAACAAGTAAAACAGATAAAACTTTTGTAATTTTTTTCATAGCGGTTAACTCCTTAATAAATCCGTAATTAAAATCAATTTGTCGTTTCGGCTCAATCGCCATCGTTTTGTAAAGCGTTTCATAAAACTCTCCCGATAAATAAAAAAATCCTGTCCCAAATAATTGGGACAGGAAAATAAACCTGCGGTACCACCCAAGTTGACGGATAAACTCCGCCCTCTCATCCTCATACTTATATATGAGTTGTACTGTAACGGGTACATTCCGTCGGTTACTACTCGCTCACGCTTTCGGCCGCCCTCATAAGTCCATTCGCCTTAAATTCCGCTGCTGCCATCTCACTGTCGGCAACTCTCTTTGAGTTTCTGTAAAAGGTTACTACTCTTAATCATAGGTTTGCAGATGTTTTTATTAAAATATCATATTCCCGACACAATGTCAAGACTTTCGGGGAAAATCGGCTCAAAACTCACCGTTTTCTTCGCCGTTACCGTCCTGAGAGAAATATTCGTTCGGCTCATCGCAAACAGGTTCGCTCTCAAAAGGAATAGGTTCGATTCCGAAAGATTCGGCTGAAATAAGACCGCTGTCGATTGAATGTTTTTTAAGGTTTTCGTAATACATCGCCTTTGTTGTCGAAACATAGGGTAAAACATACACACCTGCTATGCCGAAAGTACATATGATGAGAATATACCACAAAATAAAACTTAAATCGAGTACGAACAAATCCGCCTTGAACCCTTTTGTCATAATATCGCTCATTGTTCTTGCGTCTTTAGACGAAAGATTGGGATTATCGTGAATTATAAAAGGAACCTGCGAATACGCATAGGCTTTTACAATTCCCGGAATCAAAAGCAAAAGCGACCAAAGGAAAATAAACAAGTTATTCAGAAGCATTGTTACAAAATACTTACCGTAATTGTTAAATCCCTCTGTATAAACCGATTTCCAATCGGGATTGAATCCACGGATATGGTTAAGATAATATGCGCTTACGGCAACGCCGAAAGGTAAAAGTATAAGCGGTAAAAAAGAGCCGAAACTTATCGAGTAATTAACATAATCGCTATCGCCCAAATTAAACACAATGCCGGAATAATTCGGTGCCGAATCAAGCAAATAGTAAATCAAGCAAGCTGCAAACATTTTCAGCCATTTCGTATCAATTCCGATAAAGGATTTCGCTTCGCTTTTAATTGCGCCTCTGTTTAACACGCCCATAAGTGTCCCTCCTTATTCTTTGTGCCATTTAACACCCTGCGGAGTATCTTCGAGAATTATTCCCTGAGATTTAAGTTCATCACGAATTCTGTCAGCTTCAGCCCAATTTTTTTCTTTTCGTGCGTTCTGACGGGCTTCGATCATTTTTTCAATCTCATCGTCAAGACTTCCGCTGTCTCTATTATATACAAGTCCGAGAACATTTGTCAATTCGTCAAACAAATCAGCCGCAAAGGTTATAAGTTCTTTAGACTGAGAATTGATAACATTAACATTTATATCTTTAACAAGTTCGAAAACAGCCGCTATTCCGTCGGCGGTATTGAGGTCATCATCCATCGCAGCGATAAACTGTTCACGCCTTGAATTAAGCTGTGTTTTGATTTCTTCGGCGTTTTCGACAACGGTATCCTGAGCGTTTTTAAGCGCAAAATCAAGACTGTCTCGGCAAGTATAAAGTCTTTGAAGAGATGCCTTGCACTGCTCGATAATGTCAACGCTGTAATTTATCGGGCTTCTGTAATGGGAAGAAATCATAAGATATCGGATAGGTTCATATCCGTACTTTTCGGCAACATCACGGACTGTAAAGAAATTACCGAGAGATTTCGACATTTTTACATTGTCGACATTGATATAGCCGTTATGCATCCAGTAATTTGCAAAAGCGGTACCGTTGCAGCATTCCGACTGAGCGATTTCGTTTTCGTGATGCGGGAAAATCAAATCCTGGCCGCCGCAGTGAATATCAATCGTTTCCCCGAGATAACGGCGAACCATTGCCGAACACTCGATATGCCAACCGGGTCTGCCTTTACCCCACGGGGAATCCCAATAAGGCTCACCGGGTTTTGCGCCTTTCCAAAGTGCGAAATCCATAGGCTCTTTTTTAAGTTCACCTATGTTTATTCTCGCTCCCGCTTCCAAATCCTCAAGAGGCTGATGAGAGAGTTTACCGTATTCACCGAATTTTTTAGGGCTGAAATAAACATCTCCGTTTTCAACCGGATAAGCATATCCTTTTTCAACAAGCGCACTGATAATGCTGATGATTTCATCAATATTTTCGGTTGCTTTCGGATGAACGGTTGCCTGACGGAAATTCAATCCCTTGGCATCCTTCCAAAACTCTTCGATATATTTTTCGGAAACGGTCTTATAATCGGAATCTTCCTCAATTGCTTTTTTAATTATTTTATCGTCAATATCGGTAAAATTCTGAACAAATCTGACATTGTATCCACGGTACTCAAGATAGCGGCGCAGCGTGTCGAAAACACACAGCGGTCTTGAATTTCCGATATGAATATAGTTATATACCGTAGGACCGCAAGCATAAATTTTTACTTCTCCTTCGGTAATCGTTTTAAGTTCTTCTTTTCTTCTTGTAAGCGTGTTATATACTCTCACTTTTTTTCTTCCTTTCTTCTTCAAGTTCTTTTTCAAGTTTTGAAATTTTAACCGACATTCTGCAAAGTTCCTGCGAAACGGGATCGGGAATATGGATATGGTCGAGTTTATCGACCCTCTTTCCGTCCTGTCTGACAATTCTTGCCGGAACTCCGACTGCCGTACAGTTTTCGGGAATTTCATCAAGCACAACCGCACCTGCGGCTATACTTGAATTATCTCCGACACGGAAAGGACCTAATATCTTCGCACCGGCTCCGATCATAACACCGTTGCCGATTGTCGGATGCCTTTTTCCGACATCTTTTCCCGTTCCGCCGAGAGTAACTCCCTGATATATTGTAACATCGTCTCCGATTTCCGTTGTTTCACCGATTACGACGCCTGTTCCGTGGTCGATAAAAAACCGTTTTCCGATTTTTGCCGCCGGATGAATTTCGATTCCGGTCTTTTTTGCCGCACGCTGAGAAATCGCTCTTGCGATAAATTTTCGGTTGTGCTGCCAAAACCAATATGCTCTGCGGTGCATTCTTATAGCCTTTAACCCGGGATATAAGAATAAAATTTCCGCATTGGATTTTGCCGCAGGATCTCTGTCTTTAACCGTTGCAATATCCTCTTTAAGCTGTTCAAACACAAAAACATCTCCAATAAAAAAAGCCTTCAAAGTCCGTTCAGACTTCGAAGGCGAAAAGTTCGCGGTTCCACTCCGTTTTATAACTTAAAAGGCTTTAACGCACCTCTGCGAACAGGGATACTCGATTCCCCCCGCCTGCTCATAAGCGCACTTCATATTTCCGTTTCTTAAGGAAGTTCTCAGCCGACGGCTTCCTCTCTCTGAAAGAAGTGAAAATATTACTCTTCTTAATCACTGCATTTTATATTCACATTATATCACAATGTTTGCAAAATTGCACCAATTATTTTGTGTAATCAATTGCATTTCTGCTATCTTTAATATATATTATGCCGGAAACAAGCGTAAGTATAGCCGTTATCCACAAAAGCGAATTCGAAACATTGGACAAATTCAGCCAATCGGGTAAAGCCGAAAGCATATCCGAGCCCAGAACATCACGAATTATATAGTCGGCTTCGCAAAGAAGCATAATAAGTATTGTAAAGGTCATTTGGCTTACAGTCTTAAGTTTTCCCCAAATATTAGCGGGAATTACCGTACCGTTAGACGCCGCAATCATACGGATTGAAGAAACAACAAATTCTCTTGTCAAAACAATCATTACAATCCAAATATTGCAAAGTCCCATTTTCATAAACGCAAGCAAAGCAGAAGTTGTCAAAACTTTGTCGGCGATCGGATCCAAAAGTTTCCCGAAATTTGTAATTTGATTGTTCTTTCTCGCAAGATTTCCGTCGATAGCATCGGTTATTGCAGCCGCAGAAAAAATCAAGGTTGCAATAAGAAATCTGTGTGGAAGGTTTTCAAGTAAAATCACCGCTAAAAATACCGGCGTAATAATTATCCTCGCAAGAGTAAGTTTATTGGGCGTATTTAATTTCATACTACTTCTCCTATCAAATCATAATCGTTTACGCCCATTATCTCAACATCGACAAAGTCGCCCTCGTTTAATTCGAATCCGCATGTAAAATTAACCGTACCGTCAATTTCGGGTGCATCTTTCCATGTTCTTCCGTAATAAGTGTCGGTATAAGCGTCATAACCCTCCACTACGGTATGCAAAATTTTACCGATATTCTGTTCGTTAAGTTTTTCGAAAATTCTGAACTGCTGTTCCATAATTGTTTCCCCACGCTCTTTTTTGACATCTTCATCAATCTGGTCGGGAAGTTTTGCGGCAGGTGTACCGTCTTCGGCGGAATAAGCAAAGCAACCGAGTCTGTCAAACTGAGCTTTTTCGACAAATTCGGAGAGCATTTCGAAATCTTCCTGAGTTTCTCCCGGGAAACCTGTAATAAGTGTCGTTCTCAGCACAACATTGGGTATTCTCGCTCTGATTTTAGAAATAAGAGTAAGAAGAGAGTCCATATCACCCTTACGGTTCATTCGTTTGAGTACGCTTGCGCTTGCGTGTTGTATCGGAATATCGAAATACTTAACGATTTTATCGTTGTTCGCAACTGCATCTATAAGTTCGTCGGTAATTCGTTCGGGATAACAGTAAAGCACCCTTATCCATTCTATGCCGTCAATTTTAGAAAGAGAAGTCAAAAGTGCGGGCAAGGCGGATTTACCGAATAAATCTTCGCCGTATCTTGTTGTGTCCTGTGCTACGACGATAATCTCTTTTACGCCCGAATTGACAAGATCCTGCGCCTCTTTGATTATATCTTCGGGTTTTCTGCTTCTGAATTCGCCACGGATCGACGGAATCGCACAGTAAGTACAGCGGTTCGAACAGCCCTCGGCGATTTTCAAATAAGCATAATATGACGGCGTAGTCAACATTCTTTCGCCTTCAAGCGAAAGGCAAGTCTTTTCACCGAAACTTTCAACCGTTTTGCCTTCGTCAATTACCTGATTGAGAATTTCGCAAATCTTACCGTTTGAGCCGATACCCACTACGGCATCAACTTCGGGAATTTCTTTGAGAATTTCTTCTTTGTATCTCTCGGCAAGACAGCCTGTAACGACTATTTTTCCGATCAAGCCTTCGTTTTTAAGCTGTACCATATCAAGTATATTCTCGATTGCTTCTTTTTTTGCATCTTCGATAAAACCGCATGTATTAACGATTACCGCATCCGCACCGTCAACATCGTCGGTAATTTCAAATCCGTTTTGCGCCAACTGAGCAAGCATAATTTCGGCATCAACCTGATTTTTAGGACAACCGAGTGAAATCATACCGATTTTCTTATTCATAGTAACTACCATTACCTTTCAAATCTTCAGTGTCTTTAACTTCTTTCAGCGCTTTTTTTATGTCATAATAAGAATAACCCATTCTCATTAAAGAATTAACCGTTCTGGTAATATTTTTTTCATCATAAAGTTTACCGCTGAATTTTGAATTTAATAATAATATAATACGATTAAAATCATCTTTGTCAAGTGATTTTACGGTTTCACAAGCTGTTTCGGAATCAATTCCTTTTAATTTCAACTCGTTCTCAATGCGCCTGGGACTGTATTTTTTCTTTTCGAAAAGTTCCTCTGCGTAAAGTATGGCGAAATTCTCATCGTTAATGAGATTCAGTTCTTCAAGTTTATCCGCTGCGGTAACGGCGGCCTCATAAGAGAATTTTTGAGAAAGTTTAATTATAATCTCTTTCTTTGAATGAGCACGCCGTGAAATCAAATTCATTCCGCTTAAAAAAGCACGGCGGGAGTTGACCGAATTTTCAAGTTCAGCCAACTCCTCACTGTTTATACTATTTAATTTATGCCATTTTTCAGAATACCAAAATGTTCCGTCGACGGTCATTTTATATTCACCGTCAATATAAATATGTACCTTTTGCGATTTTCCCGCTTTAACACTTAACTGCATGATTATTCGTCATCGACAATAATGTCGATTTTCGCTCTCGCTTCGTCCTTAGTAGTAACAACGGGTTTATATGCGATAACTTCATCTTCGTCCGTGAAAGTATCGTTTCCGTTTCTTGACTCTTCGATTTTCGCCCGAATTTTCGCTTCGATTTCATTTGCAACATCGGGATTGTCTTTAAGATACTGTTTTGTGTTTTCACGGCCCTGACCGATTCTGGTCTCGCCGTATGAGAACCAAGCACCGCTTTTTTTAACAATATCAAAGTTTACTGCCATATCGACAATTTCACTTTCTCTTGATATGCCCTCACCGAACATAATATCGAATTCCGCAGTTTTGAAAGGCGGAGCAACTTTATTTTTAACGACTTTAACTTTGGTATGAGAACCGATAAATTCTCCGTTTGTGCCTTTAAGCGATTCCGTTCTGCGAACATCCATACGCACGCTTGCATAGAATTTAAGCGCACGGCCACCGGTTGTTGTTTCCGGATTTCCGAAAACAACGCCGACTTTTTCACGAAGCTGGTTAATAAATATAATAATGGTATTGGATTTGGAAATAACGCCCGCAAGTTTACGCATAGCCTGAGACATAAGTCTTGCGTGGGCACCCATATGGCTGTCTCCCATTTCACCGTCGATTTCCGCCTTGGGAACAAGAGCCGCAACTGAGTCGACAACGATCACATCAAGAGCTCCGGAGCGTGCGAGCGTTTCAACGATTTCCAAAGCCTGTTCGCCGTCATCGGGCTGAGAAACAAGCAACGAATCGACATCAACGCCGAGATTTTTAGCATAAACCGGATCGAGTGCGTGTTCCGCATCGACAAAAGCCGCTTCACCGCCCGCTTTTTGCGCCTGCGCAACTGCGTGAAGAGCGAGAGTTGTTTTACCCGAAGATTCGGGTCCGAAAATCTCGATAATTCTTCCTTTTGGAAATCCGCCGATACCGACAGCGGCATCGAGAGCAATCGAACCGGTGGGGATCGCTTCGATATTGAGATAACTTCCCTCACCCATTCTCATAATAGCGCCTTCGCCGTATTTTTTCTCAATCTGAGCAAGTGCGGTTTCAAGCGATTTCTTTTTATTTTCATTTTTAACCGTTGTTTTTGATACTGTTTTTCCTGCCATTGTTTTAACCTCTCAGTCGCACAAATGTTCGCTTTTCTAAATTATATATTATTGTCCCCGAAAAAGCAAGTATTTTTTAAGATTTTATCAAAAAAAACGGCGAATAAAAATAAGTTGGAAAAAAAATATATTTTTTTGTAAAAAGGCTTGCATTTATGTAAATATTCTGTTAAAATACTGTCTGTTATCTATTAAAGGAGGTGCCTCGCACTATGGCAAAATGTGAATTCTGCGGAAAAGATGTTGCTTTCGGCATTAAAGTTTCTCACTCACACAGACGTTCTAACAGAACTTGGAAGCCTAATGTAAAAAGAGTTAGAGCAATCGTAAACGGCTCTCCTAAAAGAGTTTATGCTTGCACTCGTTGCCTTCGTTCAGGTAAGGTTACAAGAGCTTAACTTAATTGCTGAATGAACTTACGCTCACCTTTCGGTGAGCGTTTTTTCTTTGCCTTATTTAATAATTTTTCCTTCCAAAGCGCTTACTCCCTTAAACGAAGTGAAAACGCAATAGGCTATTATCCCAACCGTCATTGCCGTTTTCATCACCGATAATATATTTATGGTTTTGGAAAATGCGGATATTACTCTTATATCATCTGTCGGATCAAACATTTTCTTTCTCCTTTACACATTCCGGTTTCGTTATAAGCACAGCATGAGCAATCGAAGGGATGCTTTCGCCCTGCTGAGACGAAGTCGGACTCATTAAAGCTCCCGTGGCAACAAAGAGAATCTTTTCATAAGTTCCGTCTGTGAGCCTTTTCATAAAATATGTGTTAAGCACACTTGCCGAACATCCGCAACCGGATCCACCGCAGTGGACATCCTGTTTTTCTCGGTAAAACATCATCATTCCGCAATCTTGATGAATTGCCGAAATATCAAGATCATAGTCCTTTTTCAAAAGCTGTAAAAAAAGTTCGCTTCCGACAAAGCCGAGATCTCCCGTTACAACAGCATCTAAATCTCCGGGAGAAATTCCCGTATCGTTAAAAAATTCACTGACGGTTTTTGCCGCCGCAGGAGCCATTGCAGCGCCCATATTGTTAGCATCTTTTATACCGAGATCGACGATTTTCCCGAAAGTTACCGCTTCGACAGACGGTTTATCGCAAGTATGCTGTGCCAACACACACGCTCCCGCACCCGTTACCGTCCTCTGTGCTGTAGGAGTACGCTGACCCCCGTATTCAAGCGGAAGTCTGAATTGCCGTTCGGCAGAGCAGAAATGCGACGATGTTGCCGCTACGCATAATTTCGATGCACCCGATTCGGTAAATACACTTGCCAATCCCAACGAAAGCGCCATTGTCGAGCAAGCTCCGAAAAGTCCCAAAAACGATATTCCGAATTCACGCAGAGAAAATGTAGATGCTATACACTGATTAAGCAAATCTCCCGCAAAAATATATTCAACATCTTCAATTGCCCTGCCGGACTTTATAAGCGCTCTGATAAGCGCTTCTCTTTGCAAGCTGCTCTCCGCTTTTTCAAACGACGGTTCTCCGAGCATATCATCATCAAAAATAAAATCGAATTCTTCCGCCAACGGACCTTCTCCTTCGTTTTTTCCGACAACTCCGGCACTTCCGATAATCGACGGTTTCGTTAACAACTTCAGGGTATTCTTTCCGACTCTTTCTATCATAAAATCACCTGTCCTTTATTATGATTTTTCTCAAAAGTAACAGGTTTATTCATTTTGTTATATTAAACAAAAAGCGGCACTTTCTTTTCGGAAAGTACCGCTTTTGTAATTTTATTTTTATTTTTGACCGTAATAAGCGTTTTTGCCGTGCTTTCTGTTATAGTGTTTCGAGAGAAGATAATTTTCGATCCCCGCTTTTTTGTTTTCAACTGCGGCAATCTCTTCGGTTCTGAAAGCCATTTTTGCCACTTCTTCGAGAATAAGTGCATTTTCCACTGCCTTAAAACAGTTTTTGCCCCAACAAAACGGCCCGTGTCTGTGAATCAAAACAGCCGGACAGTCCATCGGACTGATTTTTTCGTTTTCAAAACACTCGACAATAACTTTACCGGTATTCAGTTCGTATTCGCCTTCGACTTCTTCTTGAGTAAGACCTCTCGTACAGGGAACCGAACGGTTGGCAAAATCCGCATGGGTTGTTCCGTATGCGTTTATCTGCCTGCCCGCCTGAGCAAAAGATGTTGCCCAAGCCGAATGAGTATGAACTACCGAACCTATATCTTTGAAATTTCTGTAAAGTTCAAGATGAGTCGGCGTATCGGATGAGGGATTGAGATTGCCTTCGACAACATTCCCCTGCAAATCGACAACAACCATATCATCTGCTTTCATTGTTTCGTAAGGCACACCGGACGGTTTAATTACAACCAATCCGCTTTCTCTGTCAATTGCCGAAACATTGCCCCATGTAAGAACGACAAGTCCGTATTCCTTAAGAAGCATATTTGCCTTAAAAACATCTTGCTTTAAGCTTTCAAGCATTATTTATTCCTCCAAATAACATCGTTGTATTCGAGTTCTTTTCTCAACTGAGGAATTGTTGTGTTTTTATCTATATAAACAAATTCAATGCCCATTATTTCCGCAAAATCACGCATATGTTCGGCAGTAAGGTCATAAGAAAGAACCGAATGGTGCGCTCCGCCCGCATAAATCCAAGCTGCAGCCGAAGTCTTGAAATCGGGAAGCGGTTTCCAAAGCACTCCCGCAACGGGAAGTTTCGGCATATCGTTTTCCTGAGTTTGACATTCTATATCGTTGACGATCATTCTCAATCTGTCGCCCATATCGACAAGCGAAACAACAATCGCAGAACCTTTCTTAGCCTTAAAGACAAGTCTTGCGGGATCTTCCCTATCACCGATACCGAGAGGATGAACCTGAATTTTCGGCTTTTCGCAGGAAATTGTCGGGCAGACTTCAAGCATATGAGCGCCGAGTATCATTTCATTGCCTTTTTCGAGATGGAGAGTATAGTCTTCCATAAACGCAGTACCCTTACCGATTCCCTGCGCCATAACTTTCATAATTCTTGTCATAGCCGCAACTTTCCAGTCGCCTTCGGCACCGAAACCGTATCCTTGGCTCATAAGGTCCTGAGAAGCGAGTCCGGGAAGTTGTCTCAAGCCCTGAAGATCCTCAAAATTAGTATGGAACGCTTTGAAATTTCCGGCATCGAGGAATTTTTTTATCGCAACTTCTTCTCTTGCCTGATAACGAACGGCTTCGATATTATCCGTATCCATTATATATTTTTCTTCGTAGAGTTTCATCTGAGCGTCGATTTCGTCTTCGGTTACTTTTTCAACTTCCGAAACAATATCTCCGACACCGTAATGATCAACGCTCCAGCCGAGTTTTATCAATGCCTCGACTTTATCGCCTTCGGTTACAGCAACATTTCTCATATTATCCGAAATTCTCAGTACCCTGAGTTTTCTCGATTCGGCCGCACCGACAGCCGCTCTCATCCAAACACCCATCTGTTCGGTAAAATCGGGATCCTGCCAAAATCCGACAATTACTTTTCGGTTCATACGAAGTCTTGCGGTTATATATCCGTGTTCTCTGTCTCCGTGTGCCGACTGATTGAGATTCATAAAATCCATATCAATATCGTTCCACGGGATTTCACGGTTAAACTGAGTGTTAAGATGAAGGTAAGGTTTTCTTAATGCCGTAAGTCCTTTAACCCACATTTTAGACGGAGAAAAAGTGTGCATCCAAGTAATAACACCCGCACAGTTTTCGTCGTTGTTCGCCTGATTCATTATGTTGTAAATTTCCTCGCTTGTTTTAACGCAGGGAAACCACTTTACAGTACACGGAATGTTTTCGTCTTTATTAAATCCGTCTACCATTATTTTAGAATGTTTATCAATTTCTATAAGCGTTTCTTCACCGTAAAGAAACTGAGAACCGACCACGAAATAAAAAACACTGTTTTTCATATTTATACCGCCTTTTCGAAATATTAAATACATTTCAATTATATTATACCCTATCCGCTTTTTCAAGGAAAATATATTATTCCAACGCTTTTTTAAGCACTTTCATCGCAGGAATAAAATCTTCGCTTTGAACAGAAGAACATGATAAAAGAACCTGAGAAATTTCCGCATTGTCTCCCTTTCGCAACGCTATCCCGGCATTTTCGGCACGCCGGACGATTTCGTTGCAAGTTAAACCGTTTTCGAAATCCATCTTAATGAGAAATCCGGTCTGTCCGATATGCGTTTGCACACCGGTACCGAATACCGTTTTTATCGCTTCGTTTAATTTCATGGTCTTTTGAGCATAGAGTTTTCTTACTTTTTTTATCCGTCTTGAAAGATGACCGTCTCTTATAAACTGACAAAGAGCGATTTGATCAGTTGTGGAAACCGTTTGAGAATACATATAAGAGCGTGCAAGATAAGAATTTTTGAGTTTTTCGGGCAAAATCATAAAACTTATTCTTATCGACGGTAAAAGCAACTTCGAAAAAGTACCGATATACACTACATTTTTACCGCCGTCCAATCCTTGAAGAGAAGGTGTTGGACGAAGCAAGTATCCGAATTCGCTGTCATAATCATCCTCTATTATCAATGTTGAATTTTTTTCGGCTTCTTTTATAATTTCAAGGCGTTTTTCCGTCGGCATAACATCGCCCCACGAATTCATATGCGAAGGTGAAAGATACAGCACATCCGCCGTTTTTTCGTCGGGACTTACCGTGAATTTATGGTCTTGAAAAATCGAAATTCCCTGAACAAAAGTTTTATCGGCAAATGAAACCGTTTTTTTATCGGGAATAATTCCGCAAAGAATATGCAAAAGGCTTTGAACTCCGGCACCGATTACAATATCGTCCGGAGTGCAGACAACATTTCTGTTTTCGGTTATATATTTCGCAATAACCTCACGCAATTCGTATTCACCCTGCACTTCACCGTAAGACAGCAACCGTTCGTCTTGGCGCAAAGCACTTTTAATATACCTTCGCCACAAATCGAAATCAAAACTTTCTTTATCGGCTTTAAGAGAAGAAAAGTCATACCTGATTTGCTTATGCTCCGACGCATCCGTTTTGTTAAATTCCGTTTTTTTCGGGGAATACGCTATATCCGTTACATAATAACCGCTTTGAGCTTTCGAAAAAATATAACCGTCTGCGGCAAGTTGAAAATAAGCGTTTTCGACCGTAGTTCTGCTGACATTCAACTGTACCGAACAGCGTCTTACAGAAGGAAGTTTTGCTCCTTTTTCAAGTTTACCTTCGATAATAAGCGATTTATAATAATCGTACACTTGCAAATACAGTGCTTTTTCTCTGCCGGATAAATCCATAAACTGACCCCTTACTTTTTATCAAATTTGGATATTTTAATAACGACAAATCAGTTATATTATATATACATAAGTTAAGAAAAGCAAGAGGGTGTTTTTTTGAAAAAGATTGCGGCAATAAACGATCTTTCGGGCTTCGGTCGGTGTTCGCTGACGGTTGCGCTTCCGATAATATCGGCACTCGGAATAGAATGTTGTCCTCTTCCGACGGCAATTCTTTCAAACCAAACCGGATACGATTCTTTTTACTGTGTCGACTTAACAAACGAAATGCCGAAATTTATTAACGAATGGAAAAAACTCGGTGTGAATTTTGACGGATTGCTTACCGGATATATAACTTCATGCACTCAAGCCGATATTATTTCCGATTTCATCGACACTTTTTCGAACGAAAAAACAGTAACCGTTGTAGATCCGGTTATGGCGGATGACGGTCTGCTTTACGGAACATATTCAAAAGCCCTTTGCAGAAAAGTCGCATCTCTTGTAAAAAAAGCGGATATTATAACCCCCAACCTCACCGAGCTTTGTATTCTGACGAGGACTTCATATAAAGACCTCACCGAAAAAAGTTCTTCGGGAGATTATATAGACACCGTTGTTTCTCTTGCACGGCAACTGCTCGGCGGTAAACTCAAAAGCGTAATCGTAACCGGTGTGCGCCATCTGAACTGTATATGTAACATACTTGTCGAAAAAGACGAAGTGTCCGTTTCACGCTCCGAAATCTTCGGCGGAAGTTATTCGGGCACAGGCGATATTTTTTCAAGTATAATCTGTGCTCATGCGGTAAAAGGCACAAGTATGGTATATGCGGTTGAGTCGGCTACCCGTTTTCTCGAAAAAGCGATAAAAGAGTCTTACCGTGAGGCAACCGATGTAAACAGCGGAGTTAATTTTCAAAAACATTTGGAGATGTTGACAAATGAATGAAAACAAAAAAAAGAACCGTCTTTATTTGACTGTTACCACGGCACTGTGTGCGGCAATCATTGCGGTTATGACAGCCTTTATCAAATTTAATACGGGAATAAATGACGGGTACCTGCATTTCGGAGACAGTATGATTTATCTTTCGGCTTGTATTCTTCCGACTCCTTATGCTATGCTTGCGGCAGCCATCGGAGGTGCAATTGCGGATTTGCTTGCCGGAGCTGCGGTTTGGGCGCCGTTTACGGCAGTAATAAAAGCGTTTAACGCTCTCCCCTTTGCATTGGTATATTCATTAAAAGCAACGAAAAAGCCCGAAAAAATTCTTAACAAAACAACGGCAGTTATGCCGATAGTGTCGGGAATCATCACTGTTTTCGGTTATCTTTTGGCAGAAGGATTACTGTACACCTTCCCGACAGCATGGATTTCCGTACCTTTCAGTTGTATTCAGGCAACCGGAAGTGCGATAATATATTATCTTGCGGCAGCGGCGCTTGATAAAACAAACTTCAAATCAAGAATTTCAAGACAGGAGAAATAATTATGGCAAACATTGTATATACTTTTGAAAATCAGGTCTATTTGAACATAACAAATGCCTGCCCGTGCAAATGCGAATTTTGTATCCGTAATAACGGCGACAGTGTCGGAGATGCCGATACGCTTTGGTTTTCAGGCCACAGTCCGTCCTTTGAGCAGGTTAAAGAAGAAATCGACGCTTTCGATTTTTCCGATTACAGCGGAGAAATTATTTTCTGCGGATACGGTGAACCTACCTGCGCTTTTGATGTGCTGATTAAAACCGCAAATTACCTCAAAGAAAAAATCCCGAACTGCAAACTCAGAATTAACACAAACGGTCTTTCCGATTTACTCAATAAAAGACCGACGGCAAAAGAAATTTGTTCGGTTATGGACACGGTTTCGATTTCATTAAACGCTCCGACTTCGGAAAAGTACGAAAAACTCTGCCATCCTGTGTTCAAAGAGAAATCGTTTCCCGCTATTCTTAAATTCGCACGGGAATGTAAAGAATATGATGTTAAAGTTAAATTTTCGTTAGTCGATGTAATTCCCGAAGAAGATATTGCCGAATGTCAGGCGCTTGCGGACGAAATGGGAATCGAATTGAGAGTCAGAGAGTATACGGCAGACTGATATGAGTTACAGATTTTTTGAAAACAAAGACTGCGAATATTATCCGTGCCATAAAGGAATTGATAAAATCAACTGCCTTTTCTGCTTTTGTCCGCTGTATAAAAACTCGGAGTGTCCCGGAAATTATACGATACTCGAAAACGGGGTAAAAGACTGTTCGAAATGCATTTTCCCTCACCGTGAGGAAAACTACGGAAAAATAATCGAAAAGTTAAAATAAACAAATTAAACGGCAGATACATTGAGTATCTGCCGTTTGTTTTGCCGAATACGGAAGTGAATTTGAGGTTGCAACGGCAACGGGCGGCGAAACGCCGCCCCTACGGTGTGAGGGAACCCGTAAATTAGATATTACATAAAAAAACAGGCGGCAAAACGCCGCCTGTACGGGTCAGATATTATCGGTAAATTTTCGGGTTATTATTACCGATAAAGATAATTTAAGAAATATCGGAAATTAAACACATCCGTTTTCCGCCAATTTTCCATTCAAATATTGCTGAAGTTCTTTAAGACGGGATTTGTCAAGCGCTTTTGTGTCTTTAAGCGGATTTTCGATTTTCAATTCATCATACTTAAAAAATCCCATTGTATGAAAAGCTAAAAGTTCGTATTTTTCAAACTTAAACTGTTTTACAAAGCGGGCATATTCATCCATTGCTTTTTCCGAATCGTTAATACCGGGAACAACAACGGTTCTCAGCCACATTCTGATTCCTTTTTCGCTTGCATATCTTCCTATCTCGCAAAAAAGGTTAAAATCGCCTTTTGTATATTTTCGGTAATCTTCGGGATTTGAAAACTTGATGTCAAGAATTATCATATCCGCATTGTCAATCGCTTTTTTGACTTCTTCGGTTAATTTTACGCTTCCCGAAGTGTCAAGGCAATAACCTATACACTCTGATTTAAGCATCGGCGCAAGTTCGTTTATGAATTTTGCGTTAAGAAGGGGCTCTCCGCCCGAAAAAGTAACTCCGCCGCCTTTTTTGAAATACGGCTTAAAGCGTTTTATCTTTGCAAAAAGTTCTTCGGCGCCGATATCTATTTCGCCCTTATGATGCCATGTGTCCGGATTATGACAGTAAGCACATCTCAAAGGACATCCGCTGAAAAATATATCATATCTCAAACCTTCTCCGTCAACTGCGGCAAGGCTTTCAAAAGAGTGAATATTAGCCATATATATCTCCTGTAAGTTTATAAAAAGGGCATTGCCGAAATGCAACGCCCTTTTTCTTAGTTGTTATTACATTGACTGATGGAAAGTACGGGCAATAACTTCTTCCTGCTTATCACGGGTAAGTTTGTTGAAGTTAACCGCATATCCCGAAACACGAATTGTAAGTGAGGGATAAAGAGTCGGATCTTCCATAGCCGCAATAAGTTTTTCACGGTTAAGAACATTTACATTGAGGTGATGAGCATCCTGCTCGAAATAACCGTCAAGCATTGTCGTAAGGTGTTCAATCTGCTGTTCTTTATCGCTTCCCAAAGCGTCGGGAGTGATTGAGAATGTATTTGAAATACCGTCCTGACAGCAAGCATAGTTAAGTTTTGCAACCGAGTTAAGAGAAGCAAGAGCACCTTCACAGTCTCTTCCGTGCATGGGGTTAGCACCGGGAGCGAAGGGTTCGCCTGCTTTACGGCCGTCGGGTGTTGAACCTGTCTTTCTGCCGTACATAACATTCGAAGTGATTGTAAGGATTGAAAGAGTATGCTTAGCGCCTCTGTAACAGGGAGTCTTGCAAAGTTCCTTGTAGAAATACTCGATAAGGTCTTTACCGATAAGGTCTGCTCTGTCGTCATCGTTACCGTATTTGGGGAATTTGCCTTCGATCTTGAAGTCTGTGATAAGGCCTCTTTCGTCCTTAACGGGAGTAACCTTAGCATATTTAATTGCCGAAAGAGAGTCGATTGCAACCGAGAAACCGGATACACCGAACGCCATCAAACGCTCAACATCTGTATCGTGAAGAGACATCATAAGTCTTTCGTAAGCATATTTATCATGCATATAGTGAATGATGTTCATTGTGTTAACATAAAGTCTTGCCATCCAAGCAAGGTATTTCTTATATGCATCGTAAACTTCGTCATAGTTGAGAACTTTTTCTTCGAATACATCGCCTTCGGGAGCAATCTGAGCGCCTTCGATTTCGTCTTTACCGCCGTTAAGAGCCATAAGGAGAATCTTAGCAAGGTTACATCTTGCACCGAAGAACTGCATCTGCTTGCCCATCTTCATAGCGGATACGCAGCAGGCAATCGCATAGTCATCGCCGTACATTCTTCTCATTACATCGTCGTTTTCGTACTGAATCGAGTCAGTGTCGATTGAAACCTGAGCGCAGAAATCCTTAAACGCCTGAGGAAGTCTGTCAGACCAGAGAACAGTGATGTTGGGTTCAGCGGAAGAACCGAGGTTGTAAAGAGTCTGAAGAACACGGTAAGAAGTCTTTGATACCATGTGTTTGCCTTCACCGGTAACACCGGCAAGAGCCATTGTTACCCAAACGGGATCGCCTGCGAAGAGGTCGTTGTATTCGGGAGTACGAAGGTGGCGAACCAAACGGAGTTTGATTACAAGGTCATCAATGAGTTCCTGTGCATGAACTTCGTCGAGGATGCCTTCTTCAATATCTCTCTGGATATAAATATCCATAAATTCAGCAATTCTGCCGATTGAGTTAGCCGCACCGTTCTGCTCTTTGATAGCGCCGAGGTAACCGAAATAAAGCCACTGAATAGCCTCTTTTGCGGTTGTTGCGGGCTTCGAAATATCATAACCGTAAGAAAGAGCAAGACCTTTAAGCTGATTCATAAAGTCAAGCTGTTTTGCAATATCTTCAAGGGTATGAATTGTTTCTTCGTCAAGAACTTCTTTCATACCGAGTTTACGCTTATCGTTTTTCTTCTGCTCGATAAGGTAATCCATACCGTAAAGAGCGATTCTGCGGTAGTCGCCGATAATTCTTCCTCTTGCGTAAGCATCGGGAAGACCTGTGAGGATACCCGCATGGCGTGCAGCCTTCATTGTGTCGGTATATGCACGGAAAACGCCCGAGTTATGAGTTGTTCTGTAAGTGAACTCATCTTTAATCTTCTCGGAAAGTTCGTATCCGTATGCGTTACAAGCCTGAACTGCGTTACGCAATCCGGCAAACGGCGAAACACCTCTTTTAAGGGGTTCGTCTGTCTGCAAACCTACAATAATATCGGTATCCTTATCAACAACATAACCTGCGTCATGTGAAAGGATTGAAAGTACCTTATCGGTGCTTACATCGAGTACGCCGCCTTTTTCGTTTTCGGCGATGAGCAACTCATGTACTCTTTCCATTGTTTTGTTAGTTCTGTCTGTCGGGCCTTCAAGGAATGAACTGTCTCCGTCGTATGCGGTGTAGTTCATCTTGATGAAATTCGAAACATCAATTCTGTCGCACCAAACGCCCTTATTAAAACTTCTCCATGCTTCCATTCTTTTGTCCTCCGTGGAAATAAAAAATTAGTAAACTTATTTATCAGCCGCATTGCTCTTGCAACGGGAACTTGTCCCGTGTCCGCAATCCTTACAGGCGGTTTTTCCGCATTTTCCACAGCAGTTTCCCGAACCTTTGCAAAGTTCGATGTCTCCGCCGTGAATAACAAGCGACTTTCCGTAAATTATCGCATCGGCGGTTTTTGCCCTTGCGGAATCGTAAATCGCCGCCACTGTCGAGCGGGCAATATCCATCTGTACGGAACACTCCTGCTGAGAATATCCGAGAGTGTCCATAAGACGCATAACTTCATACTCGTCGAATGTAAGATTGACAACTTCGGCATAATCGCCGAACGGACGGAATCCCATAACCTTAGGAAACGAGCAAATGCGCCTGTTTTTCTTAGGTCTTGCCATCGTTTTTTCCTCTCTTTTTCAATGCGATGATACTATTATACCCCATTATCGACATATGTCAATAACTTTTTGCAGAGCATTTTTCCGTTCTGATTTTTTTGAGGTTTTTTCCTGTAAATTCAAGGAAAAATTTGTCTGAAAACCGCAGTAATTATCATAATAATTTCTGCCGTTTTTTGAACTTTTTGTGCATTTTTCACGATATTTCGACATTTGTTTTTTTCAAGTTTTTTACACTTGAAAATTTTGTAAAATTCGCATAAAAAAGAATGTTAAATAATAAACAATCTTTGTACGATTGTTTATTGACTTTACGCCTATACATTATTATAATATCTAAAAATCAGTTTAGAATGATAAGAAAATTAAGAAAAGCATGGAGGCAAAATTATGAACAAAACGAAAAAATCCGCAAAAATTTTGTGCGCCGTTCTTTCTGTTTTGATGGTTTTAACCGCACTGCCGATGGCTGTGTTCCACACAACCGCCGAAACCGAAGACAAAGCCGCATTCAGCTCAACGGGAAGTTGGGAACATGAAATCAACTCTGAATACGACGACGGCAGAGGAACAAACTATGTCAGTCTCAAACTCTCCGCAACAGATTTCAAATTCATTCAAACAAAAGCCGACGAAGTCCTCACCGCAACTTCTACATTCAGCGCTCTGAAAAATAACGGCGTTAACTGGGCTAAACTTGATGATATGGTATTTACCGATGATGCAAAGATTACTCCCACGGTTTCCTGGGTTGCAAACTTGCTTCGCAATTCGAAAACACCTTCAACACCTGTCGGTGCCGAACTCCCCGGTACTTTGGGATCGGGTTACAGCGATCAGCAAAGCAACAATACATATTATTGGTATTTGAACTATTCGTTTACAAGCCCCGGTGCCGGTGAGTACAAAACAACTCTCGACATTGAATACACAAGTACCTCAAACGCCACCACAGGTACAAAGACAGCTCACAGCACTGCCGACGACAACGAATCAATTACCCTTACTTTCAGCATTATCGACAAATCGGAAATTATTCCGCTTTACGAGAGAGCGAAAACTCTCCTTTCCTATGACTCTTCTTTAACGGAACTCGCAGAACTTGTTAAGAGTATCGAAGAAAGCGGCCTTGCAAGCAGTAAGTCATGGAACTCGCAGGAAGACATTGACGAAGCCGCTAAACAGCTCGGTGAATTGATTGATGCGGCAGGTAAATCAACTCTCGGCGCTCTCATTACAAAAGCCGAAAGCATCAACCGGGATTATTACACCGACGAAAGTGCTTCTAACCTCAACACAGCGCTTGAAGAAGCAAAATCGGTTTACGAAAACGAAAACGCAACAGACGAAGAAATCAAAAACGCAATCGACAAACTTGCCGATGCGATAGATAATCTCGTAGTTGACGCAACAGCAGGTAATCCCCCTGTCGAAGAAACATCTTACTGGCAGCATCAGTTGGACAACACCGACACAGCAGGCCGTGGCGAACACTACATTACAATGCAGCTCGCTCCCGTTGAATACAAATTCGTTCAGACCGAAAAAGACGAACAGTTCAGATTCACTTCTCTTTTCGCAGCATACAAGAATGACGGTACAAACTGGGCGCAGATTGTTTCGCTTACATACAACAACAGCGAAAACTTCGAACCCGTTATCGCTTACAACGCAAGAACGGATCTCGGTAAAAACACACCCGACTCCCCTGTCGGCGCCGAACTTCCCGGTAAATTAGGTTCGGGATTCGAAGCGATGAAGAAAAACAACGCTTGCTACTGGGATATTAACTTCACCTTTACTTCAAAGGGTGCCGGAACATATACTTCGAACCTTGACATCGAATATAAAACCGGCGGAAGCAGTTTGGCTTCAAAGAAAGTTTACTCAACTAACGACGATGTTCTTTACACAAGCTCCGATGTTGCAAACCCGATTAACTACACAATCACCGTAACCGACGAAACCGCACTTATCGACCTTGTTAACAAGGCTAAGGATTTGGTAAACGAAAATCCGAACCTTACGGACATTTCGGACCTTATTTCTCAAATCGAAGCAGATCACAAAACAGACGGTTCGGTTTGGTACGAACAGTCTGTTATCGACGCAACATACAAAGAACTTTCCGATAAAATTATCGAAGATCTCAAAAATCAGCTTTCCGATGCAATCGACAATGCCGAAAGCGTTTCGAAAGACGGTATGACTCCCGACAGCATTACAGAACTTGAAAATTCGGTTAATGACGGTAAAGATATTCTTAATAAGTCCGATGCGACAATCGACGAAATCAAGAACGCAACCGACAGCATAATGGATGCAATCACAGACCTTACACCCGACAAGTCGGATCTTAAGGATGCAGTCGATAACGCAAACAAACTCGATAAAGACAGTTACACCGAAGAAACAGCCAAAGAACTCGAAGATAAAATCAATGACGCTCAGAAAGTTCTCGACGACCCGAACGCTACGGTTGAAGACATTAAAAACGCTGCCGACAACCTCGACAATGCGGTTAAAGAACTCGAACTCATAAAAATCACCGTTAAAGACGACTCTTCGATTATAGTTGACAGAGGCACCGATTACACATATATGGTCGGTCTTACAGTCGGCGGAAATTCGGTTGACGAAATCAAGGCAGACCTCGAAAACGACGAAATTCAGATTATCGTTCTTCGCAACGATACCGTTTTGACCGGCGAAGATAAAGTCGGCACGGGATGTATCGTAAAATGCGTATCAAAAAACGACCCCTCAATCGTTTATGAAGTCGCAACTGTTATTCTTTACGGCGATGTTAACGGAGACGGTCTTGTTGACTCAACCGATGCGGATCTTCTTATGAACAATGCGTTCTTCGGTTCGTCAAGTATTGAAAAAGATACTGTTTTCTTCATCGCAGCCGATCTTGAAAAAGACGGAGTTCTCGATATGTTCGATTACTTCTATCAGGATGCCGTAATTACAGGCGAAAGAGTTTTCGACCAGTCGGTAACTCTCTATAAATAATTCGGCACAAAACAGTAAAAAAAGCGTAACCTCACGGTTACGCTTTTTTATTACGATCCGAATTTAATTTTATCCTAAATTTCCTAAACATCCTATCCGTATCGGCAGCGGAAATAAATCCCTTTGAAAATCTTACTCGTAGGGGCGGCGTTTCGCCGCCCGAAGTTGTATTCCCTATCCCACTCTCCAAAAAATCTCCAATTCGTAGGGGCGGCGTTCCGCCGCCCGAAGTCGTATTTCCTATCCCACTCCCCAAAAAACATCCAATTCGTAGGGGCGGCGTTCCGCCGCCCGTGAGAAACGCAGAAAGTAAAATAAAAAATCCCGTTTCCGTCAACCGCAATTTTTATATGCGGTTATTTTATGAAATGGTATTTATATGTAATCCGATATGTTTATCGGTTAATAAAAAATATAATTTCCGATAACCCGATAATATGATATATTGGTAAATGCGGGCGGCGAAACGCCGCCCCTACGGTGCGATGTAACCCGTAAAATTGATGTTGCAACAACAACGGGCAGCGGAACGCCGCCCCTACGGGTGTGATATAACCCGTGAAATTTGATGTTGCAACGGCAACGGGCGGCGGAACGCCGCCCCTACGGGTGTATTTTAACCTGTGAAATTGATGTTGCGACGACAACGGGCGGCAAAACGCCGCCGATACGGGTGTGATGTAACCCGTGAATTTGATGTTAAAACGGCAAACCATGTTTTGAAACATTCCCTTTATTCTCTTGCAAGCAATATGCAGGTGTGATATAATGTTTTTATCAAATTTGTTTGGAGGATATAAAATGACAGACAACAAAAAAATGATGAAAGGCTATACGGCTCTTTGGGTTATAATCGCCGTAGTTTACGGTCTTTGGATGTCCCTGTTTATGACTTGGGATAAGTATCCTTACCTCTCGGTAGAGGGATTCGAAAACCTTCCGAAAGAAGAATTCATAAAAATCTTCGACGGTCTTCTTCAAACTCCCCTCTTCACCTCACCGCTTGTTTACTGGTTATGGGTTATCGGTTCAACCGCTTTGCTTTTGATGTATGCGGTATTTATCAAGAAAATCCTTTTTGCCGATAAACTCTCAAAGGCTACAACCGTTTTCTGTGTCGCAAATCTTATTTTGGGCTTCGCTTTCATTACATATTACGGATTTTTAAGTTATCCCGAACAGTTCGGCAACATTCTTACCGATGTAACCGCAAGTATGCTCGGACTTAAATATCCTTGGAGATTCAGACTTTGGGGTGTTTTCGCTTCTCTTTCCATCTTCACCAACACTCTTTATATGTACCGTAAAAACAACTATTACGGCAAAACCGGTATTATCGTTACTTCTATCGGCTGTGCGGCAATTTATGTAACAATAAATGTTCCCTCGGCAGGCCTCGACCTCGTTGCGACTTCTCGTTGCTTGGCTCACTGGACAGGTGCTATGATGTTCGCTTTCCTCGCCGCTGCCGGAATCATCATCTTCCTTCTTCACAAGTTTAAGCAGAAAGATAAGAAATATATGGTTGCTACGGTTATTTTCGCCGCAATTCTCGCTTTGATGCTCGTTCTCCTCGTTACCGTCGGTAAGAGTGCGTTCATCGAAAATCTTCCTATGTGGGTTGCTTATATTCTTTTGTTCATCATCAACTTCACATCATTTTTCGAAAACAAAACCGAGAAAGCAAAAGAAAGCGTTAACGCATAATTAAACAATCACACGAACACCCGATGCATTTGTATCGGGTGTTTATTTTTTGTAAAAAAGTATATTTTCGGAACATCATATTTTCAGTTCGGAAAAATCACGGTAAAAATTAAATCAAAAAATAAAATCCGTATGGGCGGCGTTTCGCCGCCCGAAGTTGTATTCCCTATCCCACTTTCCAAAAAGAGCCAATCCGTAGTGGCGGCGTTCCGCCGCCCGTAGTTGCATTCCCTATCCCACTCTCCAAAAAAATATCCTATCCGTAGGGGCGGCGTTCCGCCGCCCGAAATTGTATTTTCTATCCCACTCACCAAAAAATATCCAATTCGTAGGGGCGGCGTTCCGCCGCCCGCATTTACCGACATATCATATTATCGGGTTATCGTGAATTATATTTTTTAACCGATAAACATATCGAATTACATATAAAATCCCGTTTCATAAAATAACCGCAGATAAAAATTACGGTTGACGGAAACGGGATTTTTTATTTTACTTTCTGCGGTTCTCACGGGCGGCGAAACGCTGCCCCTACGGGTAGGATATAACCCGTGATTTTGATATTGTAACGACAACGGGCGGCGAAACGCCGCCCCTACGGGTAGGATATTACCCGTAAATTTGTGATATAAAAGTAAAAAAGCAGAGGCGGAAAACTCCTCCTCTGCTTTTATAAGCTATATGTCGATTATTAAAACAGCGTATTAAGGTCATAGGGCGTTTTTTGATAAACAAAGTAGTTAAGCCAATTTTGGAAAAGCAAACTTCCGGCGCCTCTCCAAGTAATCGGCGGAGTCTTTTTCGTATCGTTATCCGGGAAATAATTATACGGAATTTTAATATCCAACCCTTTTTTCAAATCTCTGAAATATTCCTTTGCAAGCGTATCCGAATCGTACTCGGAATGTCCCGTACAGAAGAAATTGCGACATTCCATATCCGAAATAAGATGAACTCCGGCCTGATCCGAATAAGAAAGAATCTGCAAATCCTTAACTTCCGCTATATCCTCTCTTCTCGTTTCGGTATGCCTTGAATGAGGCACATAGTAAACATCGGAAAATCCACGCATAAGCGGATGGTAAAGATCAAGAGGACGGTGCTTATACACACCGAAAAGTTTCTCTTTTAACTGATGTTTCGGCACACCGTACTTATAATAAAGTGCAGCCTGAGCGCCCCAGCAAATATTATATGTCGAATAGACATTTGTCTTTGCCCATTCGAAAATTTCACAAAGTTCTTCCCAATAATCAACCTCTTCAAACGCAAGATGTTCCACCGGCGCACCGGTTACTATCATTCCGTCGAATTTACGGTGTTTCACATCGTCGAAAGTCTTATAAAACTTGAGCATATGCTCTTGGGAAACATTCTTGGAAATATGCGATTTCACCTGCAAAAGTTCAACATCAACCTGAAGAGGAGAATTACTCAGCAAACGCAAAATCTGAGTTTCGGTTTCAACCTTTGTCGGCATTAAATTAAGTATTATTATGTTAAGCGGACGGATGTCCTGAGTAATCGCTCTGTTTTCCGGCATTACAAAGATATTTTCAAGTTCAAGACTGTGTCTTGCCGGCAACTGATTATCTATTTTAATGGGCATAAGTCCACCTTCTTTCTTGTTTATTCAGACTATATATTTTATCACAATACAGTTAATATATCAACTGCGAAATAACCGAATTCGATATTAAAAAGCCTTTTTCGGTAAGTTTAACCGAATCGCCTGTGCATACCGTATATCCGTACTCAGAGAGTTTCTTTGCTTTTTCATATATTTTTTCGGGTATCGGATGCGAAAAGCGTTTAAGTGTTTCACTTTCGGAAATCCCCTGTTCGAGCCTTAAACGAAGCATTGCATATTCTTCGAAATCTCCGCCGTTTCCGTCCGAAACATAAGAAAATCCGTCAGTGCTTTTTTCACAGTAAAATCTTCTGCCGTTCAAAAAAGAATGTGCCGACGAACCGAGACCGAGATATTCTTCACAATTCCAATATTTCAGATTATGACGGCTCTCATATCCTTTTTTCGAAAAATTCGATATTTCATAATGAGTGTATCCGTTTTTCTTCAAATATCCGCACATAAACTCATACATATCCGCCACAGTATCTTCATCGGGCAGAGCGAGTTTATCACGCATTTTGAAAAACGGCGTATTTTCTTCGATTTTAAGAATATAGCAACTTATATGTTCAACATCTTGGCAAACACAAAATTCGAGCGTTTTTTCCAAACTTTCAACCGTACTTTCGGGAATTCCGAGCATTATATCAAGCGAAATATTTTTTATTCCGGACTGTCTTGCCGATTTGACTGCATTTTCGACTTCAACGGCATCGGAAAGTCTGCCGAGCAGTTTTCTTTCGTTGGAATTTACCGACTGAACGCCGAGAGAAATTCTGTTTACTCCGGAACGAACGATTTTTTCGAAAAATTCCGGAGATACACAGTGCGGATTACACTCAACGGTTATTTCGGCACCGTCATCAAGCGAAAAACATTCTCTTGCAGAAGTTATAATTCGGCTTAAAAGGTCGGAACCCATATAGGACGGGGTTCCGCCGCCTATGTAAAGTGTATCCGCTTTACAGGAAAGCTCAGCCGATTTTTGCCTTATTTCCTTTATTAAAAGTTCCGTATAGCGTTCTTTATCCGCATCTTTACAGCGAAACGAATAAAAATCACAATAAGGACATTTCGACTGACAGAACGGTATATGAACATACAGTCCGATATTTCTCATATTACACCTTGATGAATTTAATTGTATGTCCTGTGCTTTCGACATACTTTTTTATGCTTCCGAAATCCATAAACACGGTTGCGGTGTTATCGTTCGGGTGAAAACCGAGACGGGACATACTTTCCAAGTCTCTGTCAAAATACACTTCAACCGCACCTTCGCAGTCGTTTATCAGTCCAAGCGGAGAAACAGAGCCTTTTTTTACATCAAGATACTTTGCAAGTCTCTCATCGGATGCGAAACTGAGCCTTGATGAACCGATCTCATTTCTAATAAGTACCAAATCCGCCTGTTTACTGCCTTTTAATACGATAAGAATATGCCGTTTTCCTTTGTAATCACGCAAAAACAGATTTTTACATATTTCATCATTAGGATTAAAACCCAAGGCATTGTATTCATCCATTGTAAAAGCCGCTTCGTGATCTACAAGTTCATACTCTACACCGAGCCGATCAAGTCCCGACAGAATTTTTCTCTGTTATTCATCTAATTTCAACACCGCCATAAACGCTTCCTGCGGTACTTCGACAGTACCGAATTGGCGCATTCTCTTCTTGCCTTCCTTTTGCTTTTCGAGAAGTTTCTTCTTTCTTGTTATATCACCGCCGTAGCACTTTGCAAGCACATCTTTACGCATCGCTTTTACGGTTTCACGGGCGATTACCTTTCCGCCGATTGCAATCTGAATCGGAATTTCAAACATCTGTCTGGGAATATTATCTTTAAGTTTTTCGGCAATTTTTCTCGCTCTTGCGTAAGCCTTATCGGAATGGATAATAAACGAAAGTGCGTCGATTACATCGCCGTTAAGAAGAACATCGAGTTTTACAAGTTGAGATCTTTCGTATCCTTTTATCTCATAATCGAAAGAAGCGTAACCTCTTGTTCTCGATTTAAGGACATCAAAGAAGTCATAAATTATCTCATTAAGCGGAAGAGTATATTTCAAATCGACTCTGTCCGCATCAAGATAAGTCATACCTTCATAAGTACCCCGTCTGTCCTGACACAAATCCATAATCGGTCCGACATATTCCGGCGGAGCATAGATATGCGCTTCAACAACGGGTTCTTCGCAATAATCAATATTTGCGGGATCGGGATAATTTGACGGATTGTCGATTTCCGCTACGGATTTATCGGTTAAATGGATTTTATAAATAACGCTCGGAATTGTCGTTACAAGGTCAAGATTATATTCTCTTTCAAGTCTTTCCTGAATAATTTCAAGATGAAGCAGTCCGAGGAAACCGCATCTGAATCCAAAGCCCAAAGCTCCCGAAGTTTCCGGTTCAAAAGACAAAGCCGCATCGTTAAGTTGAAGTTTTTCAAGTGCTTCTCTCAGGTTTTCGTAATCCGCTCCGTCTGCGGGATAAACTCCGCAGAAAACCATCGGATTGACTTTTCTGTATCCTGCCAAAGCTTCTTCGGCGGGATTTTCCGCAGTTGTTACCGTATCACCGACACGGGCATCGGATACTGTTTTTATGGATGCGGTAATATATCCGACCTCACCCGAAGAAAGTTCTTTTGCCGGTTCAAGCGAAGTTGCTCTCATATAACCTGTTTCGACAACCGTAAATTCGGCTCCGGTTGCCATCATACGCATTGTGTCTCCCGCTTTGATTTTTCCTTCCATAACTCTTACATAAACTATAACGCCTCTGTAACTGTCATAAACCGAATCGAAAATCAATGCTTTAAGCGGTTTATCGTCATGATTTTCGGGAGGCGGTATAAGTTTTACGATTTCTTCAAGTACCGCACCGACATTTTCTCCCGTCTTTGCCGAAACTCTCGGAGACTCAAGGCAGGGTATTCCGATTACATCTTCGACTTCATGCGCAACTCTTTCGGGATCTGCTGCCGGAAGGTCGATTTTGTTAATTATCGGAACGATTTCAAGATTATGGTCAAGCGCCAAATATGTATTTGCGAGAGTCTGCGCTTCGACACCCTGAGAAGCGTCAACTATCAGCACCGCACCCTCACACGCCGCAAGGGAACGGGAAACCTCATAGTTAAAGTCGACATGGCCGGGAGTATCTATTAAATTAAGTTCGTAATTTTCTCCGTTTTGCGCCGTATAATCGAGTTTTACGGCGTGAGCCTTTATGGTTATTCCCCTCTCCCTTTCCAAGTCCATATTGTCAAGCAACTGATCTTCCATATCACGCTTGGCAACGGAATTCGTAAGTTCAAGCAACCTGTCGGCAAGAGTTGATTTGCCGTGGTCAATATGAGCAATAATTGAAAAATTTCTGATATTGTTCTTCTTGGACATAAATTACCTCTTTATTAAAAATTGAGTTTTTCCTTATTAAATCCGTTACCGATAATTTCCTCGGCATCGGTTACTGTCATAAATGAATTTGCGTCGTTTTCCCTGAGAATTTTCGAAATGTATATAACTTCGTTTGCACGGACCGCACAAAACAGAAGTTGCTTTTCTTTACCCGTATAGCCACCGACAGCATTGAGAACCGTTACTCCTCTTCCCAACGAAGAAATAATTTCACCGGAAACCGCTTGAGCGTTTTCGGTAACGATAAAGACCGACTTTGAATGAGAAAATCCCGATTCCGCAAGATCAACGGCTTGAGCGGATACGAAAAGAGTTACAAGCGCATATAAAACCGACTCAAGATTTCCGTATACAAAAGATGAAAGCAGTATTATCACCAAATCAATGATAAATATAAGCCGTCCCGTCGAAAGATGGGCAAATTTCAGCTTCAAAAGTTTGGCGATAATATCCGTACCGCCCGTTGTTGCGCCATGGCGAAAAATCAGACCCAATCCGGCGCCCAAAAGCACTCCGCCGAAAATCGAACATAAAAGTCTGTCCGAAGAATAACTGCGTAAAAACGGCGAAAGCAAATCTATAAACAGCGACACTTCAAAAGTCGCAATAACCGTTTTCAAAACAAAATCAAATCCGAATTTCGAAAACGCCGCAATAAAAAAAGGTATATTCAAAACAAAAACGCAAAGTCCGATCGGTAAGCCGAACAAATAATTAAGCACGGTTGCGATTCCCGAAAAACCGCCGACCGTTATCTCGTTGGGAGCGGTAAAAACATTTATCGCTGCCGAAAAAAGAAAACTGCCTGCCGTCCACCAAAACAGTTCGCTTGCCCACAGGCGAATTTCACTGCGTTTTTGTTTCTTCAGAACCGAACACCTCGCTGCTTTCACAAATTATTTCGAAAAGCTCACGAAGTCTTTCTTCGCTTTTATTAAGATAAAGATAGCCGAAAAGAGTTTCCAACCCCGTAGCGTAATGATAATCTCCTTGGCTCTGATTTTTCGGCGTATGTTTCGTGTGAGTGTTCCTGCCACGCTTAAACACCGCCGTTTCATCTTCATTTAACAAAGGCAATATCTTCTTTGCCGCTTCACACTGTGCTGCGGCATTTACCTGCTTAATCGAGAGCTTATGTAAAACTCCTGCCGGTCTGTTACATTCACGGACAAGTTTTTCCCTGACCATAATTCCGAAAACGGCATCTCCGAGAAAAGCCATTGCCATAGGGCTGTAAGTGTTTATGTTGTTTATATTATTATCCATTTTGCACCCGAAAATCCATTTTATATTTTTTCAGTTTTCAAATCACGGAATATAATCGAATTCAAGGTCGTAAATCGAAACTGTATCCCCTTCGTGAATACCCTGCTTGATAAGTTCATCTATTATTCCGCTTGTAAGCAGCACATTTTGGAAATATTGCAAAGACGCATAGTCATCGGGATCGGTTTTAAGAAGAATTTTATAAAGCCATTCAGCCTCGACAATATAAACTCCGTCTTCAACCGTAACCTTAAATCCGCTGTTTTTCTTCTGAGCCATAACCTCAAGCGGAACTTCCTGCGCTTCATACTTTTTCACGGGCGGAAGTGTTGCGAGTTTCTTCGCTACTGCATTTATAAGTTCTTTTGTATTATGCTTAATCGGAGCGCAGATTTCAAAATATTCGTAACCTTTTTCCTCGATATACTTTCTGAAACGCTCAAGTTGTTCATCGCTTGCAAGGTCGATTTTATTTCCCGCTACAATCTGCGGACACTTGGCAAGTTCGGGATTAAACTTCAAAAGTTCTTCATTGATTTTTTCAAAGTCTTCAATCGGATCTCTGCCCTCACTGCCAGCAACATCGACAATATGCACAAGCATACGGCAACGCTCTACATGACGCAAAAACTCATGACCGAGACCTATACCGTCGGCCGCCCCCTCAATAAGTCCGGGAATATCCGCCATAACAAAACTGTTTTCAGGACCCATACTTACAACGCCCAACACGGGAATAATCGTTGTAAAATGATAATCTCCGATGATGGGCTTTGCCTCGCTGACAACCGAAAGAAAAGATGATTTTCCGACATTCGGGAATCCCAAAAGTCCGACATCCGCTATAAGTTTAAGTTCAAGCGTAACCTCCCATTCCTCACCGGGAGCACCGCTTTTGGCAAAACGGGGAGTTTGTCTTGTCGGTGTTGCGAAATGACTGTTTCCCCATCCGCCGTTACCGCCTTTTGCGGCAATAAAAGGCTCATCGGTCGACATATCCGCCATAACAACGCCGCTTTCGACTTCTCTGATAAGCGTGCCTCTGGGAACTTTAATTATAAGGTCGGGCGCCTTTTTTCCGTTACAACGGCTTCCCCTTCCGTTTTCGCCGTTTTGCGCTTTATATTTTCTCTTGTATCGGAAATCGGCAAGCGTCGAAATGTTGTCGTCAACCTGAAAAACAACATTTCCTCCTCTTCCGCCGTCTCCGCCGTCGGGACCGCCCGAAGCGACATATTTTTCCCTGTGAAACGCAACGGCTCCGTCTCCGCCGTTACCTGCTTTTATTAAAATTTTAGCCTTATCTACAAACATAATATTTTCCTCTACCGATTGTCCGAACAAAACCGAACAAAACCATAAAAATTTTTATCAAGATATTATACCAAATAAAATTCTATTTATAAATAGAAAAGGCATAAAAAGTTATATTTTTTTAGCAAATAAATATTTATTGTATCTATGTAAGTTGACACACACTATATATTGTGGTATTATATTCCCGTAGACAAGAATATATTTTTAATGAAGAATTTACGGTTTTTCAAAAAAAGTTTAGATAAGTACCTTTAACGGTACTTTGTTCTGATTTTTTTCGAACATTTGTGTTGACAAATCCGAAAATCTTGTTATAATAATGGTGTAGTCGATAAGAACGAATGTTCGATAACGAACGGAGGAATAATTATGTTGGCAATTTTCGCAAAAACAAGTATTGAATTAGCGGTCGTTTTACTTCTCATATACGGATTTATTCACGAAAAAGAAGTTATTAAATTCGAACAGTACATCAAAATGGTAATCGTTGTAAATTACCGCAGATACAAAAAAAGAAAAAAACTCGAACAGATGAGAAAAAACAGAGACTTCCGTGTAATTGACGGCAAGCGCATTTCCCGTTCGAGCAAAGGCGGAAAATCATTTGATGTTGCATAATCGGTAATTTTGCTATTCTCTTTCCATAATAGATTTTTTCACACACAGACAAACGGGAGCGGTTTATCCGTTCCCGTTTGTCTTTTTCTTTTATTTGTGATAAAATACCGTTTTGTAACGGAGTGATAAATATTGAATAAAAACACTAAATCGGTTATCTCACTGATAATAAAGCTCATCTTGATAACGGCTGTCGCCGTTTCGGTAATTCTCAACTACGATAAACTTATAAATATTGATGTCAGGGCAATTGCCGAACAGTCCGCTTCGCCTTTTCTCGCTTGGGCAAGCGTTATCGGAATTTATGCGCTTAAAGGTGCGGTTTTTGTAATCCCGGCATCGCTGATATACATATCTGTCGGTATGGCATTTCAACCCATGCAGGCGATTTTAATAAACCTTATCGGAATTTCCGCCGAAATTACCGTTTCATATATCTTCGGAGTCTTGGTAGGCGGAGAATATGTGAAAAAACTGCTAAAAAAAAGCAAAGGCGGAAATAAACTTCTTACTCTCAAAGAAAAGAACAAATTTTTATCCGTTCTCGCAATACGGTTTATTCCGGTTTTTCCGATTGATTTTTCCGGCTTGTTTTTCGGTTCGGCAAAAATGAATTTCTTTTCATACTTCATATCTTCCCTGCTCGGAATCGCACCGAGAGTTATCCTTTTCACTCTTCTCGGTGATAAAGCATACGACTATATACCTATGAAACTGATAATCGCCCTTATAATATGCTGTATACCGATTTGTGCGGCGGTAATCACGGTAAAATGGGTAAGAGAAAAGCGCAGCGAAAAAACGCAATAAAATGCTTTGTTGCTCTTGTAAATCGGTAAAACCGATGGTAGAATTATATTAACACTTAACAGGGGGAAATAAAATGACAGCAGTTTACGAAGCCGTAAAAAAACTTGTATGTTACGGCGTTGAAAAAGGACTTATCGAACAGTCCGACAGAATTTATTCAACTAACAGAATACTCGAATGTTTGAAACTCGACGAATACTGTGAACCCGATACCGAATTCGAAAACATCGACCTCGAAAGCACTCTCAAGGTACTTCTCGACTATGCCGAAGAAAGCGGAATTATCGAAGACAGTATTGTTTACCGTGATTTATTCGACACAAAACTTATGTCATGCATTATGCCGATGCCTCACGAAGTAATCAAAACTTTTAACTCTTTATATAAAGAAGATCCGATAAAAGCAACCGATTATTTCTATAAACTCAGTTGCGATTCCGACTATATCAGACGCTACAGAATCGTTAAAGATATGCGCTGGTCGGTTCCGAGCGAATACGGAGAAATCGACATTTCAATCAACCTTTCGAAACCCGAAAAGGATCCGAAAGCAATCGCAGCGGCAAAATTCAGTAAACAAAGCGGTTATCCGAAATGTTTGCTTTGTAAAGAGTGTGTCGGATATGCCGGAAGAACAAATTTCCCCGCAAGACAAAATCACAGAGTTATCCCCGTAACAATTAACGAAACACAATGGGGATTTCAGTATTCTCCCTATGTTTATTACAACGAACACTGTATCGTATTTAACGGCGAACACACACCGATGAAAATCGAAAGGGCTACATTTGTCAAACTTTTCGATTTCGTAAAACAGTTCCCCCACTATTTCCTCGGTTCCAATGCGGATTTGGCAATAGTCGGCGGTTCAATCCTCTCTCACGACCATTATCAAGGCGGCCATTATACTTTCGCAATGGCAAAAGCTCCCATTGAAAAGCACTTTACCGTAAACGGATACGAAGATGTTGAAGCCGGAATTGTCAAATGGCCTTTATCCGTTATCCGTCTTCGCAGTAAAGACAGCGAGCGCATAATCGACCTTGCCGACCGCATTCTCAAAAAATGGCGTGAATACACCGATAAAGACGCTTTCGTTTTCGCATATACAGATGACACCCCTCACAATACAATCACTCCTATTGCAAGGAAAAACGGCGATATGTTCGAACTTGACCTTGCGTTGCGTAACAACATAACAACCGATGAATATCCTCTCGGAGTATATCATCCTCACGAAGAATACCATCACATCAAAAAAGAGAATATCGGCCTTATCGAAGTTATGGGATTGGCGGTTCTCCCCTCAAGACTTAAAGAAGAACTTGCCGAACTCGGAGATTATATCGTAAACAAAAAAGATATTCGCTCAAACGAAAAACTCGAAAAGCACGCAGATTGGGTTGACGGATTTATCGGCAATTACGGTTGTATTGATTCTCAAAACATCGACAGAATTCTTAAAGACGAAGTCGGCAAAGTGTTTGTCGGAGTTTTGGAAAATGCAGGCGTATATAAATGCACTCCCGAAGGAAGAGAAGCATTTATGCGATTTATAAAAACAATATAAAAAAGCAAAAAAGACGGCTTGTATACAAGCCGTCTTTCTTATTTTACGGTATTTACGCTTTTTTAACATCAAACCAAAACACAACTCCGCCGCAAGTATTATAAACTCCGTATCCGAGACCGTAGAGTTTTTGAACGGCGCTTACAATCGAAAGCCCGAGACCGAATCTGCCTTCACTTCTGCTTCTCGATTTATCGGCACGGTAAAAACTTATCCAAATTTTATCAATATCTTCATCGCAAATCGGCTTACCCGTATTAAAAACACAAACACGCACAACATCGCCCATATCAATGCCCGAAACCGTTATTTGTTTTTCGTTTTCGCAGTGGGAAACAGCGTTGGAAATATAGTTATTGATAATCATTTCGGTTTTAATCTCATCACCGATAACAAATGTATTCGATTCAACCGTATTCTCGAATTTGATTCCTTTTTCCCCGAATTTAATTGAATTTGACTGTGCATAAGCATCTATAAGAGAAGATATATCGAAACGCTCGCTTTTCAAGTCCACATTTCCGGATTCGTACATCGACAGTTCCAAAAGCTGCAAAACAAGACTGTTCATTTTTTCGGTTTCTCCGACAATCACATCACAGTATTTTTTTGCCTGCTCACACTCTCCGCTTTCAATCATCAATCCCGCACCTTCGGAATACCCTCTTATAATCGAAATCGGCGTTTTCAACTCATGGGAAACATTGGAGATAAAGTCTTTTCTGATTTTTTCCAATGTCTTTTCTTTTTCAATATCTTTTTCAAGCCTTGCGTTTTTCGTATTCAAATCTTCAAGCGTCTCGTTTAGAGAATCGGAGAGATGATTTATGCTCTTGGAAAGTACGGTGATTTCATCGTTCCCGTCGACACGGCATTTTTGAGAAAAATCCATGTCTGCCATTTTTTCCGTAACTTCGCTCATTTTTATAAGCGGTTTTGTAAATCGGCTTGAATAAAAATAAATTACTCCCAACGCTGCGAGCATGGCGACAACACTCGTTACGGCGGTTATCGCTATGGCTATGTCCGCTGTTTCGTCAATTGCATCTTTTCTGCCGTATATCTCGATTTCCGTACCGTTTCCGAGTTTTGCTCCATAAACAATATACTGTGAATTTTCGTTTTGTATAGTCTGAATTTCAAAGAAGGAACCGTCGGAATATTCCCTATGTTTCGACACGGTAATTTTTCCGCTTGAAGAAAAAATGTCATCGGTTCCGAAATATAAAGGATCCCCGATTTCCGAATAAACATCAATCGAAAAACTGTGCTTTTTTTCCAAAGTGTTCAACTGTGCCGAAAAATCGTCGAATTCGAAATTCAGTTCTTCTATTTCATTACGCACTTCAAGCATTTCGCTTTTTTCGTTTTGCTCATATATTATCGGTAAAAGCGAGTTGTTCAGCAATAAAATAAGAATAACAGCCGCAAACACAACCGCACCGACTTGCAAAAACATTCGGGTTCTGATACTTGTTATTTTTTTACCGCCAGACTTATTCATCCGATTTCTCCTGAAGTTTATATCCTACGGCATAAACCGTTTTCAAATGTTCCTCTCCCCATTCTCCGAGTTTTGTACGGAGTCTTGCGACATGGGAATCAACGGTACGAATATCTCCGAAATAGTCAAATCCCCAAACATCGTCGAGCAACTGTTCTCTTGAATAAACTCTGCCGACGGATTCGGAAAGTTTTTCTAAAATCTTAAATTCTTTTACGGTCAAATCAACTTTTTTTCCGTCTATTTTAACCTCAAGAGCATCCGTATCTATTAACAAACCCCAAAGATCGTCCTTAACGGCAGGTGTCGAAACGCAATTGCGTCTTAACAGCGCTTCCACTCTCTTAACGAGAACAACGGGAGAAAAAGGTTTGGTTACATAATCGTCAGCCCCCGAATCAAACCCTGTTATCTGATCGAAATCTTGGCTTCGGGCGGTCAAAAGCATAATCGGAACATTAGAAGTTTTGCGAATTTCCCTGCAAACTTCCCACCCGTCTTTTTCGGGCATCATAATGTCGAGAATACACAGTGAAGTATCCGCATTTTTGCTGTAAAGGTCAAGAGCTTGCGCCCCGTTTTCCGCCTGAATTACGGTATGACCGGCTTTCTCGAGAAAATCCGCAACAAGATTCCTTATAAGTTTTTCATCGTCAGCTATGATGATTTTAGACATAAAAACACCACCCTCGGTTAAATTGTAGCACAAAGGGTGGTGTTGTTCAATATTATTTAAGGTACTTTTTCAAAGGCGTTTTATCAATCGCAATAAGTAACGGGATCCCTGCGCCGAAACATACGACAAGTTCTCCCAATCCGACCCACAGCGCTTGTATTATAAACCCGTACACCGAAAATCCTTCCGGCAGAAAAACGGTAATTTCCGCTCCGACAATCAAAGCGTTTGACAACACGGAAAAAAGCGGAGTTAAAAACGGAATCCCTTTAATTTTTACATTTCTTGTTTTGTAAGAAAGAAATGCGGCGATAAATGTCGCAAGAGTTCCGCAAAATATGTCGATTAAACCGTAAGGACTTCCGAGATTCGCCAAAAAGCAGCCTATCGTAAGACCCGGAACGGCAGCCGGTGTTACGGCGGCGAGAACCGTTAATGCTTCGGAAAAGCGAAACTGAACAGGGCCGTACGCTATACCGAGCGCAGAAGCGACATAAGTAAGTGCGGCATAAGACGCTGCGATTACCGCACCCGAAACGAGTTTGTAAACCTTCTTGTTTTTCATATTCAATTACTCCTTAGTTTTGATTGACTTGCGTCGGTCAGGATGGTTACGAACTGACCGCTCAAACGAGCATTAAAATAATACTTCACAAGAGGTCTTTTGTCAAGAATTATACTGATTTAGAAATAAAAAAACAAGACCGCCGAAGCGGTCTTAATTTATTCGTTTATAAAACTGTATGAAGCGATAATCGACTCAACTTCCTTCGAAACAACACGGAAAACATCACATCCGAGTTTTTGATAACGAAGGTCATCTCCCTTACGGCATACCATTGCAAACGCCTTACCGACACTGTCGCATATATCGTCTTTTTTTACCGCAAGGTAGTAAAAACTGTATTCTGCCGCATCGGAAAATTCCTTATAAAAATCTGCCGCTTTTTTCATTACGCTGTCGTAAACGGTGTTTATTGCCGTTGTTTTAAGCAAAGTGTTCGGCAACAAACGGTTAATACAGTATTCAGCGGTAAAAAACATAAGAATTTTAATCTGCAACATTACATCTTCGGGGAAATCCATTGTTCCGATTTCTTCTTCGAGCGATGTTTTCAACTGCTCCTCATCGAGAAAACGGCTTGCGAGATATTTTCCGAGCTGTTTAGCCTTTTGCGTATTGCCGTTAAAACGCTGAGTATTCATTTCTTCGATTAAAGCAATGCTGTCAAGCGTATCGCTTTTTTCTTTTGCTTGAAAAATTTTAATATCGTCGTCCATAAAAACCTCCGTAGGTATTTTATCAGGCATTTTCTTCCGCTGCGAGTTTTTGAGCCTTTCTGAGAAGTCTCTTTTGTTTTGCTTTGTATCCCAAAAGTTTAGAAATCGCATCATCGGGAGTACCGTAATCACCGATTGAAATCGTTTGCGAATTATACAATCCGTGGAAATCGGTTCCGCCCGTCATAAGCAATTTATTCTTGGTTGCGATTTTCTTAAGTTCTTCCTGTTGCTGCTCATCGGCACTCGGATGCCATACTTCGATGCCGTCAAGTCCGCACTCGATCATTCTCGGAATCGAATCGAGATTATCGAACATATACGGATGGGCAAGTACGGCAATACCGCCTGCTTCGTGAATAGCGTTAATTACTTCTTCGACATCCGGATACTTCGGGCTGACGAGAATATTGTTTTCCGATTCCTCGGAGAACAGTTCGTTATAAAGATCGCCGTATATGGAAGTTGTATATCCCGACTCCATAAGTGCCTGCATTATATGCTGTTTATAGACATTTGTAGAACCGGTTGCGCATTTAACGATAAACTCCGTTGTTATAGGGTATCTCTTGGCAACATGAAGCATCATAATATGTGCCGCTTTCTTTCTTGCCAAGGAATTTCTGTGGCAAAGTCCTTCAAGACGGGCAGGCATATCACTGAGATAGCAAAGAATATGAACTTTTTTTCCGGTTTCAATGTCATTTGCAGACAGCTCAACTCCGGGGATAACCTGTACCCCGTATCTCTCACCTATAATTTTTCCTCTGACCGTACCGGCAAGGCAGTCATGGTCGGTAATCGCAATAGTTGTAAGTCCTCTTTTTTTAGCCAAAATAATCAAATCTTCAATACCGAGAGAACCGTCCGAAAGTTTAGTATGACAATGTAAATCTCCGTTCAATTTTCTTCCTCCTCTAAACAATTAACATATCATATATTCGTACAAAAGTAATAAATTGATTTTTATGTGATTTTGAGCGCATAAAACCGCAATATACTACATAAATATTATACTGTTATTTTTTTGATTTTTCAAGACTTTATTAAATTTTCGTCAAAAAAAGCAAAAGCGAACATAAACTCCGCAAGCGATAAACAGCGGATTATGTTCGCTTAAATTTATATATTTTGAAAAATCAGTCTCTTCGCAAAGCCTCAATCGGCGGCATTTTTGCGGCACGCTTTGCGGGATAAACTCCGAAAATCACACCGATTGCCGTTGAGAAGCCGATTGCAAGCGCAACGGTTGAGAACTTAACCGAAAGAGGTATGTTCATAATCGACGAAACAAACGCAGCTCCGGCGACGCCTAGCAACAAACCTATCGCACCGCCGATTACACAAAGGATTATCGACTCCGTTAAGAACTGGAAGAGGATTGTCGAGGTTTTCGCTCCCAAAGCCTTTCTTATACCGATTTCCCTTGTCCTCTCGGTTATCGAGACAAGCATTATGTTCATAACTCCGATACCGCCTACAATAAGCGAAATCGCACTTACCGCAGCGATAAAAATCGTAAATACATTTATTACTGTATCAAGCAAGTCAATATATGTTGCGAGATTTGTAACAAGGTAACAGTCTTTATCATAGTTGTTATGCCTTGCTCTGATACGGTTAAGCGCCGCATTTCCCGCAGCATCGAGATCGTTCTCATCACTTGCGATAATGTAAATCGTATCGTATCTGTCGCTCATACCTACGATATTCGTTGCAAGTTTGGTCGGTATCATAATCATACCGCCCGACAAAGAAGAACCTCCCATTGCCTGCATCGACTCCATCATTTCTTCGGAGTCGGAGCCGAATGTACTTGCCATATCGGTTACACCGATTATTTTAATACTTGTTGTTATATCGTTTACCGACAAATTAATATATTCGCCTACACAGTCTTTTTTACCGAAAAACTGAAGTGCGGTTGAAGTGTCGATTACACATACCGCTTTTCCGGAATCCGCTTCGGCTGCGGTATAATATCTGCCGTAAACACATTCACGGCTCATAACATATCGCATTTCTTCGCTTCCGCCGATTGCGATACCGATTCCGGTCTGCGTATCGGTACTCAGGGTTCCCATTGTCATAACCATAGGCGAAACATATTCAACAGAATCAAGCGCCTTTATTGCTTCCAAATCGGCATCGGTTATATAGTCCGAATTCGAAGCGATAGTCGCATCAACACCGATTGTTATTGCGCTTGATCCCATTTCTTTTATCATTCCGACAATATAATCTCTGCCGCCGTTACCGACTGTAATTACCGCAATAACGGATGCGACACCGATTATTATTCCGAGCATTGTAAGCAACGAACGCATAAGATTGGTCTTGATGCTGAATATTGCTATTCTGATATTTTCTCTGATATTCAACAGCCGACACCTGCCTTATTTTCTAATTGCGATTTCGTCGCCTTCGGCAAGCGAAGTCTTGGGATTATCTACAACTTTCTCTCCCGCTTCCACACCCGAAAGAAGTTCGTAATAATCATCCGAGTAAACACCGACTGTGATTTCACGCTTTGAAACTTCATTGTCTTCGTTTACGACATAGACATAGTTAATTCCATCCTCGGTTACAACCGCATCAATCGGAAGAGCGAGTACATTTTCATATTTCTGAGTATTGATTTTAACATCGACATCAAATCCTATGATGATTTTTTCGTCGGGATTTGTTATTTTAATTCTTACAAGAGCACCGCTTGAAGACGAAGTCGAACTTCCGGTAAATGTCGAAGCGATTGCGCTGATGTCAAGCGACGACGAAGAGTTTGCGGTTGCGCTTACATAAATAACCTCACCGTCATATTCACTTCCCAAAGAAGAAACGGTAACTTTCTGACCGACTTTTATATTGAGAATATCATATTTTCCGACTGAGAATTCGGCAACGAACTCATTCGTGTTTTCAACGGTAATTCCGACACCCGAAGATGTGTTCTGAGAAGAAACACTGCCGATAATATCACTTAAAACGGCACTTGTATCGCTGTCTCCCGACACATATCCCAAAAGAGACGAAAGGTCAGTTGAAGTTGAGCTTGCATTAGACGGCACGAAAATTTCACCCGCAACAAGATTAACCTGAGTTACAAGTCCGTCCGATGAAGCAACCCAGCCTTTTTTCATAGACTCGACCATTGCTTTGTAATTTTCGTAATCGGCTTTTTTCTGCTCCATCACATTTTTATAAATCGACGAAGCCGTATCATCCGTCTGAGCTTCATAAAGTGAAATCTGCGTTTCGAGAAGCTGTTTTTGAGACTGTTTCTGCGAAAGTTCAAGGCGTTTTGTTGCGGTTGCGTTTTCAATCGCCTGCTCAATATCATCTCTCGAAACATTTCCCGCCTGATTTCTCAAAGAAGCGATAATCGCATCTATTTCTTCCTGAGTAAATCCGCCGTTTTGAAGTTTTTCGATAATCGCCGCAATTTCTTCCTGAGAATATTCGGGAACGGAAACATCAGGTGAAGTTACACTCTGTGCCGCATCAATCTCTTTCTGAAGTTGAGCGATTTCGCTGTCAAGCTGAGCGATTTGAGCATTGGCACTGTTTTTATTCTGATTTGCCGTACTTATTGAAGATAACGACTCGTTATATGCCGCAAGAGCCTTATTGTAAGCGGTTTTATACTCATTAAGAGTCGCTGCGAGAGGAGACACATCGAATTCGGCAAGTATATCGCCTTCTTTGACATTTTCTCCTACACTTACATTAACCGTTTTTACTTTTACGCCACTTAAAGCGGTATATGTTTGAGTATTATCCGAAACAACGGTTCCTTTTGTTTCGTATGTTGACTGAATATCCGAATATTTAATTTCCGTGATATTGTATTCACCCAACGGTTCGGGCTTAAAATTGTTGTAAACAACATAAACTATAAGTGCTAAAATGAGCACTGAAACAATAACAGTTCCTATTTGCTTTGCCCTTGTCATCTTTTTGAATTTCTTAAGCACAGTAAAAACCACTTTCTTTTATATTTTTGAACATAGAGTAAAATATTGACGAATATATTTTACTACACTTTTCCATTTCTTTGTGTAAACATTTTATTAACTTTACGAACGGAGATCAACTAATGAAAAACGCCGTAAAAACCCTTTGCTTTATTACAATTTTAATAACGCTTTGTTCCTGTACGAAATCGGCTGAAACCGATGTTTACGAGTTCGTTTCCCGTCTGAATACGCAACTCGGAGAAAAGGCGGTTGCTCCCGATTCATATTACAAACTCGAAAACGATTATTTTTTCTTTATCTCGCCCGATTTTTTGCTTACTTTGAGCGCAAACGAAAACCTAACCGCCGAAAAATGCGAATTAACTTTAACAAAAAACGAAAGTCCTCTCAACAGCGATGAAGTTTTCTCTTTTTACACGGTTATGTGTGCGGTGCTTTGCAACAAAGAAGTTTCCGAAATAACTGCCGTGTTCGAAAAAAACGGGTTGAGCGCCAAATCGGTTGATTTTATTGACTCAACCTTCGTTTTCACTTGGGAAAACTTCGATTTTTTCGTTTATTCAAACTCTCAATCAATCACGCTTTTATGCGAAATCAACTGTTGAATTTTTCAATCGTTTCATACGCAAGCGTATATGCCGAATATGTCTTTTCAAGTTTTTTCAATCTGTTTTTCAGACGGTTCGTCTGGTCCTGCAAAATTGACGGAACTTTATTCGCAAGCATTTCAGCCGCATGATCAATATCGCTTTTATGCGTATTTTCGGCAAGCGTCAATGCCCGCATAAACTGTTTTTGAGTATACATACGAAGTCTCGGAACTTCAAGTTCACGGGCTAATTTTTCGAGTTGTTCGCACGCTTCATACCCGTATTCCGAGAGCATCGTCTTATATTCCTTATTGGAAAAATAATAATCTCTGCCAGAAATTTTACCGAAGGCTTTTTGAGTATCGAGATAACCCATAAGCATACGCTTTTCATTGCTTTCCTTATCAAACTCAAACGAAGCGCCGAGATCCTTCGGCTCATAAGGTCTGATATAAATTATATCCGCACATGAAAAGTCTTCTTTATGTCCGACGCCTTTTATGTTTGAAATATCCACAACGATAAATCGGTTTATTCCACGCTTACGCAAAACACCGATAGGTGCATTGTCATAAACTCCGCCGTCAAGATACTGCGACTGATCCGGTCCCTGTCTGTTAAGTCCGGGGAACCGTGCCGATGCCATAAGATAATCAATCAGCGTTCCCTCGGGCATATCTTCGACAAACAGTTCCACCGGCTTCATTCCACCCAACTGAAAAGTTACGATTCCCAAAGGAATATTACTGTTTCTTACCGCCTGTTCGTCAATATTTTCCGCAATCATTTGTTTTGCGGGGCTGACATCAACTCCGCCGTTTTTGACGATTTCTCTGAATATCTGAGGGAAATTACTGAATGAAAAAAGGTTTTCGGTTGATTTGAGTTCGGTTTCGATATTTATTCCGTTTACTACTTCCGCCTCTTCCCAAATACCGAGTGCTTTTTCGTAATCACCCTGTGCGATAAAAGCTCCGTTGATAGCACCGATAGAAGTACCGGCTATTGCCTCGATTTTTATTCCGAGCTGCATAAGCGCTTTCCACGCACCGATTTGGTACGCCCCTTTTGCGCCCCCTCCTGCAAGTATCAATCCGTAAGGTCTCATTTTATCGCCTCCCGTAATCAATTTTAGAGCATTATAACAAAAACTTCAAGATTTTTTTGATGAAAATGCTCAAAAAAATTCGCCGAAATCTATTTGTCAGTGCAAAAATAAACACAATAACTTCAATCTGTTAATCGTTCTGCATTTCACCGCATCCGCTTTCCTGCTTTTTTCATACTCTTCGGAACAAAAAAAGAAAAGTTCCACTTTCGTGAAACTTTTCTTCTGGAGCTGCTAGGCAGACTCGAACTGCCGACCTCATCCTTACCAAGGATGTGCTCTACCACCTGAGCCATAGCAGCGTTTTGCATAACGCAAAATGTATTATACACAAATTGTACCGTATTTGTCAACTGTTAATTAAGAAAAATCAAAGGGATTTTTCTTATCGGCGTTGATTAAAGAGTACCGTTCGCCTTGCGTTCGAGATAATCCGAGGTTGTGGGAATAACAAGATTCGCCGCACCTTCCAAAATCTCGAAAGTTGCCTGCGTTACATACTGACATTCGCCGTCGACATTTACCGCCGCAGGTTCTTTACTTTCGATATGCATTTTCTTGCCACGGACAAAATTGGTTATTTCCCAATCGAGATGTTTTCCGTTTTTGTATCCGTTAACAAGAGTAACGAGTTTGAGACGGCTTACGGTGTTTCTGACAATAATGCAGTCAAGCAAAGCATCGTCGGGAACCGCTTTCGGCGCACCCATATATCCACCGCCGTACCAACGGGAATTCGCACAAAGAGAAAAAAGCATTTTTCCTTCGTAAACTTTGTCATCGTCTATTGTTACCTTAAAATTCGAATTAAGGCGCTTTGCAAGGCAATAAAAAAGAGATACCGTATATGCCGCTTCGCCGTTTACACCGGGAATTTTTTTCATATCCGCCTGTTTTGCGCAGATTTCGGCATCAAGACCCATCGAGCACTGATTGATAGCAACTCTGTCGCCCGCTTTGATAAGGTCAAATTTGGTAACGGTTCCGTTAACCTGAGCATCAATATCGACAAGGTCTTCCTTTTTGCCCAATATTCTGATGAAGTCATTACCCGATCCGAGAGGAATAACCGCAATTTCCGTATTCGGATATTTATACGAACCGTTTACGACTTCATAAAGAGTTCCGTCTCCTCCGCAAGCATAAAACCTGATTTTCTCTCCGGTTTCGGCACACTTTTTAACATACTGCATACCGTCTCCGGAAAACTTTGTAACATATATTTCAGCATCGAGTTCGGGATGTTGTTGAATATACTCTTCCGCCTTCGGAATAAACTTTTTTACCTCTTTTCCCTTACTGCTTGTAGGATTGACAATAAAAATATGTTTCATTTTATTTCTCCGTTCATTTGAAATACATATACATTTGACATTTTATCATTCCGTTGTAAAGTTTTCTTCGCTTATCGGCTTTTCTTCCGAACAGGTCTTCAAAATCTTCCGAAGGGCTGATCACCGAATAACTGAAACCGTGCTTTTGAGGGAACACACGCCCCATAGTCTTTATTATTTCGGCAACTTTGCCCGTGTCGAGCATTCTCTCACCATATGGTGGATTGCAGATAACCGTTCCTCTTTCGGTAACCGGAGCAAAATCTTTTATGTCGCAGCGGCGAAGAGTGATATAGTCTCCGACTCCCGCTCTGACAGCGTTCGCTCTTGCGATTTCGAGAGATGCACGGTCAATATCGGAACCGTATGCCTTAAAATCGCTTTCGTGAATTTCAAGGTTTTTTGCAAGTTCACGCTCCTGCTCCCATACGGAAAAATCAATCTGTTCAAAGCGTTCCGCAGAAAAACGGCGGTGAAGTCCGGGTGCGATATTATGAACAAGCATTGCTCCTTCAATCAGAAGCGTTCCCGATCCGCACATTGGATCATACATTGTATGGTACGGACGCAACCTTGAAAGAGAACACATCGCCGCAGCGAGAGTTTCTTTAATCGGCGCTCCGTTCGCTTCGGTACGGTATCCCCTCTTATGCAAAGGCGCACCTGTTGTATCAATCAAAAGATGAACCTGATTTTTTATAATCGTGAATTCGATTTGATGCCTTACGGCAGTTTCTTCAAACCAATTGATTTTATAAACGCTTTTAAGTCTTTCGACAACCGCTTTTTTAACAATCGCCTGACAGTCGCTGACGCTGTAAAGGTCGGAATTAACGCTGAAGCCCTTCACGGGAAATTCATCATACTGAGAAATCCACTTTTCCCATTCGAGAGCCTTGGTTCCCTGAAACAAGTCCTCAAAACTGTGAGCTTCGAATTCGCCCATATCAATATAAATTCTCTCGGCAAATCTTGAGCGGATATTCGCTCTTGCCAAAATATTTTCATCGCCCGAGAAAAACACTCTTCCGTTTTCGGCTCTGACATTCTGAGCATCCATTTTTTTCAATTCGTCCGCTACAAGACTTTCAAGTCCGAAAAGGCAGGGCGCCACTAAATTTATTTTCATAAAAATTTTATTCCTTTTGACAATTTTATATATTATATAATTTTATTGTTCAAAAATCAACGATTTTACGCTCGGAATTGTCGAAAACTGTTTTTCGGCTTCTGAAAAAACGGTTTCGGCGGTCTAATTTTTAGACTTCGGCGGTTCAAAAAATGAACCCTATTAAAAATAATATAATAAATATATATTATATTATCATATCATGTCTACTTTAATAGGGTATAAAAAATGAACCGCACCCCAAAGTTTTCGACAATTTTATGTCGAAAACTAAAGAAACCGACCGCAAAAAGCAGTCGGTTCTTTTTTGTTTCGATTAAAGAACTTCGTTTGTTGCAATAATATCGACACCTGTTCCGAGAATATCCTTAACCGCTGTATCTCCGAAATGAACCGGAGCTTTAAGAGTTACTTTATTAACCTCTTTCATAGCGTCGAAAAGCATCTCCTTGGGGATAGGACTTGCCGACTTAACGGGAACAACGGGAAGTTTTCCGCCCTCAACCTTAACGGTTGAAGTCAACATTCTTTCGGGATGAGTACATTCCTGACGGGCATACTTATCACCTCTGGGGCAAGTATTACCCGTAACAGATACAACATTGTTGTTTTCATCGAGTTCGACTGTTATAGCGCAACCCATAGGGCAGGATACGCAAACCATTTCTCTTTTTGTCATAATTTACGCCTCCTCAATCGTTACCGTAAGAGTGCTGTCCTTAGGCAGCGATTTAACGGTATCAAGTTTAATAAGTACATTTTCCATTTCGCCGGGTGCCATTTTTCTCTTGTTTTTCGACATTATAACTTCATCGCCGCATTTAACGACAAGTTTAACATTCTTAAACACCTGACCGACTCTGAAATAAAGTTTAACATCCTTGTCGGTTTCTTTGTTAATTCTCTGCGGAACGATATAGCGAACGCCGTTTGTTCCCTGAGTTTTAATATAATCACCTGTGTTTTTCTCGCCTTTGATGAACTTAGCGGCACCTTCACCGGCAATTTGGCTTTCTTCGGTTACATAGTCAACAAGATCATGAACCTGCAAAACATTACCGCAGGCAAATACGCCTTTATGCATTGTTTCTCTGTATTCGTCAACAGACGGGCCGTTGGTTACTCTGTCGAGGTCAATTCCCGCATTTTTCGAAAGTTCGTTTTCGGGAATAAGTCCGACCGAAAGCATAAGCGTATCGCACGGGATATATTCTTCGGTTCCCGGAATTGCTTTAAGATGTTCGTCGACATTTGCGACGGTTACGCCTTCAAGCCTGTCCTTACCGTGAGTTTTAACAACAGTGCAGGAAAGACGGAGCGGTATATCAAAATCTTCAAGACACTGAACGATATTTCTCGTAAGGCCTCCCGAATAAGGCATAAGTTCGCATACAGCCTTAACCTTTGCGCCTTCGAGAGTCATTCTTCTTGCCATAATAAGACCGATGTCGCCCGAACCGAGAATAACAACCGTTTTACCCGGCATATATCCGTCGATATTAACATATTTCTGTGCGGTTCCGGCAGTCATAATTCCGGAAGTACGGCATCCTGCGATTGAAAGAGCTCCACGGGGTCTTTCACGGCAACCCATCGCAAGAACAATCGCAGTCGCTTTAATTGTGAGAAGTCCGTCCTCTTTGTTGCAGGCTGTAACAACATTGTCCTGAGAAATATCAAGAACCATTGTATCGGTTTTAACTTCTATGTCGGTCTGTTTAACCTTTTCGATAAATCTTCCCGCATATTCGGGACCCGAAAGTTCTTCTCCGAAATAATGAAGTCCGAATCCTGTATGTATACACTGTTCGAGAATTCCGCCGAGGGTGTCCGCACGCTCAAGGATAATTATTTTTTCAATGCCTTCTTCATGCGCTTTCAAAGCCGCAGCCATACCTGCGGGGCCGCCTCCGACTACAACTAAATCGTAATTAAGCACTTTACACACCTCACTTTGTTCTTTCGAAAATAATCTTGGAGTCTCCGCCGAATTTGGTTATTTCGTTCATCTCGACTCCGAGTTCTCTTGCAAGCAATTCAACAACTTTGCTTCCGCAGAATCCGCCCTGACATCTTCCCATTCCGGCTCTTGTTCTTCTCTTAACGCCGTCAACATCTCTCGCACCTGCGGGAGCATGGATAGCATCGAGAATTTCGCCTTCGGTAATGGTTTCGCAGCGGCATATAATTCTTCCGTAAGCGGAATTTTTCTTAATAAGTTCTTCTCTTTCTTCCTGTGTCATATGTCTGAAACGAACGGGAGCTTCTCTTGTCATTGTGTAAGAAGATTTTTCGCTCGCATTAAGTTTTTCGAGAAGAAGTTCTTCGACATATTTTGCAATTGCCGGAGCAGCCGAAAGTCCGGGTGATTCGATTCCGGCACAGTTGATGAACTTATCGCTCTTATCGGAATATCCGATAATGAAATCATCGCTTACCGGATGAGCACGCACACCTGCAAAAGATGTAATCGCACCTCTGAGATTAAGCGTTCCGACAGATTTAAGCGCCTTTGAAACAACGAATTCAAGTCCTTCGGGAGTTGTATCCGTATTATCCTTATCGGGTTCATCGGTTGCCGACGGACCGATAAGAAGGTTTCCGTCAACGGTCGGAGTAACAAGTACGCCCTTACCCATTTTGTTCGGGCACTGGAATATCGTATGGTTTGCAAGATAACCGAAGGATTTATCGAGAAGATAATATTCGCCTTTTCTTGCTACAAGTTCAATGCTGTCATCACCTATCATCGCCGCAACTTCGTCGGAATGGTTTCCGGCTGCGTTGATGACGAATTCTGCTTCTATTTCACCCAATGAAGTATTGAGAGAATAAAAATCGCCTTTTTTCTCTATCGCCTTAACTTCACAGTTTCTTAAAAATTCAACACCGTTTGTTACCGCAACTTCAGTCGCTGCAATCGTAAGTTCGTAGGGACAAACAATTCCCGCAGAATTCGAAAGCAAAGCACCCTTAACTTCATCGGAAACATACGGTTCCAACTGCTGAACCTTCTCTTTGGAAATAACTTCAAGATCGGGAACGCCGTTTGCGACACCTCTTTGATAGAGTTTCTCAATGTGTTCCATTTCCTCGTCGGAAAACGCAAGAACCAAAGAGCCGTTGTTTTTATACGGAACATTGAGCTGTTCGCATACCTTGGGCATCATTTCGGTTCCCTTTACATTAAGTTTTGCTTTAAGCGTTCCGGTAATAGCGTCAAATCCACCGTGAACGATAGCGCTGTTTGCTTTAGTCGTACCCATTGCTACATCGTTGCATCTTTCAAGCAACGCAACTTTGATGTCGTATTTTGAGAGTTCTCTTGAAATAAGAGCGCCCACGACACCGCCGCCGATAACCGCAACATCGTACTTCATAAAACTTCACCCCTTGTAAAATATATGTTAATCAATGTTTTGACCTGCAAAGTCATCTTTCTCCTGTTTTTCGACAAGAACCATTCCGCTGTCTGCGGCAGATTCCGAAAAAAACGAAGAAATTTTTGAATTTATATCGAGAAACCCATCCCTGAAAGGAAAAGTATCCTGATAATACTGTTCGAATTCGCTTAAATATGTTCCGTCGGCAAGTGCACCGATACTGAATTCCGGCTTTGATTTAAGCGTTCTGTTTTCTTTTTGAGAAACTGTTTTATCCGTATCGAAAGCGCTGATAAAGAAAAGTACGATTATCACCGCCGCAAACGAAAACACAATCAAAAAAGCACCTGCTTTTCCGACTTTTTTTGCGTTTGTCCGAATATCTTTTTCCATCTTTTCGCTCCGTTAAAATCTGAAATACAAAAACGGGTTGTAACTGTCCCCGATAAGAGATGCGGTCGATACCGTGAGAGAAAACAGCACAAACACCGCAGAAACCGTACATACCGCAATTTTTCCCGCCGTCATCTCGGAAAGGTTGAGAGCAAAGCGTTTTATTATCTTCGCAAAAGGCAGCGAAGCGAGAATTCCGACTGCGATTACCGCAATATAGTTTAGCGCCACCGTTTTTTCGGTAAGAGAAACAAATCCGTTGCGCAAAGTAAGTGCAGCAAAGAAAAGTTTAAGTTTTTCCAAATCTTCGAAATAGAAAAACGCCCAACCGATTATGACAACCGCCATTGTATATATGTGTCTGAGTGCAAAATTCGCCCTCTTGAGAGCATCTGCGATATAAATCTTCTCAAGCATAAGAAAGAAGAAATAGTAAAGTCCCCAAAGAATATAGTTGTAACTCGCTCCGTGCCAAATTCCCGTAAGAGTCCAGACAATGAGCATATTCAACGCCCAGCGTTTTCTGTTTCCGCCGAGCGAAATATAAACATAATCTCTGAAAAACGAACTCAAAGTAATATGCCAACGGCGCCAAAAATCGTTTACAGACTGCGCACAGTATGGGTAATTAAAGTTTTCCGGGAAATCGAAGCCGAATATTTTACCCAAACCTATCGCCATATCCGAATAGGCGGAAAAGTCAAAATAAATCTGAATTGTATATGCCGAAATGCCGACAAATGCACCGATAAATGTAACCGACTGCATATCGCCGCCTATAAGTTTTGCGGTAAGTTCGCCCGCATAATTGGCAATGAGCGTCTTTTTCAGCAGTCCGACACTGAAACGGACAATTCCCGCCGCCGCTTTTTCGAAAGATACATCTCTTTCGGAAATCTGTTTTTCAACATCGCTGTAGCGGACAATCGGTCCGGCAATAAGCTGAGGGAACATCGAAACATACAAAAGCAAATCAAAAAAAGATTTCTGGACTTTTACTTTTTCACGGTAAACATCCACTACATAAGTAAGAGCCTGAAAAGTATAAAACGAAATTCCGATCGGTAACGCAAGTCCCAACGGTTTAATCTCAAGAGAAAAAGCCGAATTCAAACTCTGTGCAAAGAAATCGGAATACTTAAACAAACCGAGAGAAGCAAGCGTTATTAAAACACTTAAAGCCAAAAAAAGTTTTGAAAGAAATTTACCTTTGAATTTCCCGACAAGCAATCCGCCGATATAATCGACAAGTACCGTCGCCACCATCAAAAAGATATATTTCGGTTCGCCGTATGCGTAAAACACAAGCGAAAACACAAGCAAAACAGCATTTCTGACCTTAATGTCTTTTACCGCAAAATAAAATATAAGGCACAAGGGCAGAAAAATATATAAAAACACCAAACTTGAAAAGACCAAATTTCAGCCCCCATAACGCCTTTTTTATATTTTAATTCGGTAACTTATCGGATTTTTCGGCATAATTATACCCTTTTCTCCGATTTTCTATATTGTATCACAAAAACAGAGTATAAAACAGTCTTTTTTATAAATTTTTTTTGCGTAAAAATCCACAAAATTATACCGCTTTTTCAAGTTCTTTCCTGAGTCTTGAGATTATTCTTTTCTCAAGCCTCGAAATATAACTTTGGGAAATCCCCAAAATATCCGCCACTTCTTTTTGTGTATGCTCTTTTTCTCCGCCGAGTCCGAAACGCATATTCATAATCGTTCTTTCACGACCGCCGAGTGAATTTACGGTTTTTACAAGCACCGCCTTTTCGTCTTCGTATTCGATTTCACGGTTTATTTCATCCGCTTCGCTGCCGAGAACATCGGATAGAAGCAATTCGTTTCCGTCCCAATCGACATTAAGAGGTTCGTCGATTGATATATCGGTCTTGTGCAGATTTATTTTTCTCAAATACATCAGCATTTCGTTTTCGATACAGCGTGAAGCGTAAGTGGCAAGTTTTATGTTCTTTTCGGGCTTAAAAGTGTTAACCGCTTTTATCAGACCTATGGTCCCGATGGAAACAAGGTCGTCGATTCCCACGCCCGAACCTTCGAATTTCTTCGCAATATAAACCACAAGTCTTAAATTATGGACAATAAGCGGTTCTCTTGCGCTTTCATCCCCCGACGCCAATCTTAAAAGCCACTGTTCTTCCTGCTGTTTCGTCAAAGGCTCAGGCAGATTTTCACATCCGCCGACATAATCGGTGTCAGTGTCGAAAAGCAGTTGTCTTATCTTTGCCAAAAGAAATTCTATGTACTTTTTCATCATCGAAATCCATCCCTTCAAAAAAGCCGTTGTTAAGTATTGCTTTGTATTCGCCGTTTGTAAATTTTGTTTTACTCTGTGCCAAGATAACATTTTTTACCGTATATCCCGTTGCGTTCACCGTTGCCTGTTCGATACACACCGCTTTCAAAAGGCTTTTTCCCGCCACGGTATTGCAGGCGATAAGCCTTATCCCGTTTGATACAGCCGACATATCGAGAGCATTATTACCGAAAAAACAGTCTTCTGCGGAAAATCCGACAAGCGCTTTAATCACATCTTCGTCGGCAATTATAACCGGTGATGAAGAAAAGCCGTCTTTGAGAGTATTTCCCGTATCCAGCAAAGCGTTAACCGTTATGCTCCTGCCGGAATCGGTAAATGTTACGCTGAAAATCTTATCTTCGGGAGAACTGCGCCTTACGAATTTCGAAAGCAGATTTATAACCGCATAGCAAATTACAGTCGAAACCGTAAGCGTTTTAATATCAATATCAAAATAAACAATGCTGTTATTGACCGCCATTCCGTTCGGACGCAAAACCAACCACACCGCAAGCATAAGTCCCGCAAAGACAAAATTCACGGTAAAAAATGCCGCTGTCTGCTTTAGAAAAATCTTAAATGTTTTCGGGCAAAAAGTAATCGCTACAATCCCCGCCGAAGCGGTTAAATTCATCAAAATGCTCACTGTTTCGGGAAGTTCCGGCAAAAAAATGACAAGCGAATACAAACTGCCTGCCGCCGCACCGATAAAAAGGCGTATTCTTTTTATTTCAAAATGCAAAATGAGTTTAACGGCACTCAGCAGGAAATAATTGACAATCATATTGACCGCCAAAAGAATATCAACATAAACACTCAAAAAACATCACCACGCAAAAAAAGAGCCTGAAGCCAATTATAAAGGCTTCAAGCTCCGTAATTTGTCATATTGTGCAATTGTTTTGAGTACGCAGATAATCTTCGAGAATAAGCACTGCGGAAACGGCATCCACAACCGCTTTGCGTTTTTTTCCTCTTGTATCCGTAGCATTAAGGATGTTGTGTGCGCTGACCGTTGTTAAGCGTTCGTCCTGAAAACAAATTTCAAGTCCCGTTTTATCTTCGAGGATTTTTGCGAAATCCTTACACGCCTGCGCTCTGAATCCCTCACTCGAATCCATATTTTTCGGAAGTCCGAGAACGATTTTTTCCGCTTTCTTTTCTTGCGCAATTCGGGTTATTTCTTCGGCAAGAAGTTCGGGATTTCTCTGCGTTATTACTTTTACCGGAGAGGCAAGCATCTGAAATTTATCGCATACGGCAATTCCCGTCCGCACATCTCCGTAATCAACAGAAAGTATTACCATATTCAAGCCCCCTGAGCTGTATTGTCCGACGGTTGAGTCTCAGGCGCAGACTGTGTTGTCTGCTCTTCGTTAGTGTCGGAAGCGCTTGTGGGTTCTTCGGGCTGAGAAACAACCGTTTCTCCGTCCGCTACCGGTTCGGTAACGCTCGATGACGAACACGATACACAGTGTCCCGGCATATTGCTCTTTGAATACCAACCCGTTGCCGTACTTGTACATCCGTCGCTTGCGAGGAAGCCAGATTCCGTACAGTAAACGGCGCTTGTCAAAAGATTGGAATACGAATCAAAGCCTTTCGAAGCAAGACCTTTATGAATTCTCGTCATAACCTCGTCGAAAATTTTACCCGACGGGTTGCCCGTAACATAAGCGGAAAGTTGCTTGGGCATATCGCATCCGTACCATACCGCCGCAACATAATAAGGCGTACCGCCTACAAACCAACGGTCTTTGTCATCACTCGTTGTACCTGTTTTCGCAAATGTTTCAAAGCCGGAAATACCGTATTTGCGTCCTGTTGCCTGATGTTCCGAGTCGGTAATTACGGTCTGTAAAAGTTTATTCATAACATCTGCCGTGTCGGCGGAAATAATTTGGTCGCCGTCCGTCTGCTGATGCTGAAGATAGATTTTCGTTCCGTTTGCATTGGTTACTTTATAGTAACAGTAAGGTTCATAATATTTACCGCCGTTTCCGAAAGCCGCAAAAGCCGCCGCCATCTGAACCGTCGAAACACCTTTATCCGTACCGCCGACGGCAAGGGAAGAAATGTTTTTATCGTTCTTGTTAAGACTTGTAAGGCGGAATTTTTCCGTTGCGTATTTATAACTTTTATCAATACCTATCTGTTTAAGAATCTGTGCGGGAACGGTATTGTACGAAATACAAAGAGCGTGCTGAACGGTAACATACGAATCGGGAGAACCGGGATCGTCTCCGTAGTTTACGGGACCTGTTCCGCCGTCGCTGTAATAATTCGCAATTCCGTAGTTTTGAATTTTTGTACTCCATGTAACATATTTCTCTTCAATCGCAGGAGAATAAACCGAAATCGGTTTAATCGAAGAACCCGGCTGTCTTACGCTTGTAGCACGGTTAAGTCCTCGGTTTTCGGTCTTTTCGCCTATTCCGCCCACCATACCGAGAATTCTTCCCGAATAGTCCATAATCGTCATCGCAGACTGAGCATCGGGAACATTTTTGTTATATGCGGGCATTGAAATTCTGTTGACATAAACCTGTTCAAGCTGAGACTGAATATTCGTGTCAACGGCACTGTAAATTCTCAATCCGCCGTTATATATGAGTTTTGAAGCCTGAGATTTTGTATATCCGCACTGAGAAACAAGGTCGTTTATAACGGACTGAATTACATAGTCGACATAATAACTCTGGATTTGAGTCGAACTCGAACTTGTCGAAGACTCGCTTCCCGATTTGTCTTTTGCGACATAATTTTCACTGTTGGTGAAAATCATCTCATAGGCTACCGCTTCGTCGTATTCTTCCTGAGAAATATAGCCTTCGTTGAGCATATTTTTAAGACAGGTTAACTGCCTTTTTCTGTTCGTTTCCGGATGGAGCAACGGATCGTTTGTCGACGGATTCTGAGTTATTGCGGCAATCGACGCACATTCGGCGATATTAAGTTCGGACAAGTCCTTGCCGAAATATTTTTCCGCCGTTGTTTTAACTCCGTAACAGCCGTGGCTCATATAAACCGTATTCATATACGCTTCGAGAATCGTGGATTTTGAAGCATTGTTTTCGAGATTGAGTGCATTGAGTATTTCGTAAAACTTACGGCTTACGGTCTTGCCGTTCTCACCGGTAAGGTTTTTGATAAGCTGCTGGGTAATCGTCGATCCTCCGCCCGCTTTTCCGAAAGTTATAACGGCCTTAACCGTTCTTATCCAGTCAACTCCGTCATGTTTTTCAAAACGCTTGTCCTCAAGAGCGATATACGCTTTTTGAAGGGTTTCCGGAATTTCTTCTATACTTATCCAAACTCGGTTTTGTTCACCGTGCAAACGGGTAAGTTCAACCGCTTCGTTATTTGAATCGTATGCGTAAACTATTGTCGTCTGCGCCTGATTTTCTTTATAATCGGCTATGTCGATTTTCGCTTCTCCCTTTACATACGAAGTACAGAAAACAAGCAAATATGTGCAAATTATCAGCAATGAAGCCAAAGCTGTAAACGCCACAGCCAAAAGAGCCGTAACGGTCTTTCTCGCTTTAGGTGAAAGCGGTTTTCTTTGCTTTTTCGGTTTTTTACGAATAGATTTTGCCATATATGTAAGTCCTCCGTTACACTGAAAATGCACTGTATCTGAATATTGTATCACAATTTACCGCTTATTTCATCAATTTTGCAAAAAAAGATTATTTTTTCCTTGTTTGCGTTATTTTCCGTGATTTTCGGCGAAAATAACATAAAAGGAGTGATACTATGCAAAAATTTCTTATCCGTGCGTGTGCCGTAACTGCGGCTTTATTTGTTGCCGTATTTATCGGCACGGCTTTGGCGGTAAGTTCAAAATCCGACAGCGAAACTCTGCCGAGTGAAACTTCTCGGTATGTTGCCCTGTACACGCTCGGAGAATATGACGGTAAAATCGCACTTTTCAAAAAAGGCGGGTCAATGCCGATTGAAATTTACGATGTTTTCGTAAGCAGTCTTCCCGAAGAAGAAAAAGATAAAATCCGGGAAGGAATAAATGCGGATTCCGACGGCGAAATCCTCAAAATTATCGAAGATTATACAAGCTGAACCGTTATTTGAGCATCCTTAACATCAGACGCAATAACAATTTCAAGCGTTCCTTTTTCTCTTTCGTTAAACTTTGCTTTTTCTCCGTTTATATTCACTGTATAGGAATGTTTATCGTTCATTACAACGATAAGCGTTGAATCCTTGCCGTTATAATGGGTAAAGCGAGCATCAAAGCGGGTAAAATCATCGGAAAATTCACTGTTCTCGCAAAAAGTGTCAAATCCGCAATTAAAACTTCCCGCCTTAAAATATGCATTTGCCCAAATATTTACGGGAGCCGAAAGTCCGCCGAAATTATGGAACCATCCGCCTCTTCCTGTAGTTATCGACATCATCTCAAAAGTGTAGTAAGAATATTCGACTTCTTTTTTCCACGCCTCAAGGGCTGTTTTCACAATTTTGTAAGCGAAATCGTTTTCACCCAAATCAAGCATTGTTTTCCAAACAAACCACTGATGAGAAAACCATACATTTCCGTTCCAATAGCCGTTGGTAGCATAATATCCGGCTTTCATATTAACTGCGGAAATTCCGACTTTACTCATCATTTCTTCTTCGCTTTTAATATGCGAGAGGATTTTTTCGGTTTGATTTTCGTCGGTTATTCCCGCAATTAACGGATAAATTCCGTCCATTGTCTTGTTCATATTTTCACCGGTTTCGCTTCGGAGTTTTTCCGTCGGCTCTCCACGGTCATTATGAACAACATAAGAATAATATCCCGCCTCTTCGTCCCATGAATAAGTGTTGAGTGCATCCGATATTCGTTTAATGTCTTCGGCATACTCCCTGACATCTTTCTCTTTTCCGATATGTTCGGCAATAACCGACAGGAGTTTTGCGGTTCTGATAACCTGCGAAGAAGAAATACACGGTGCTGTTTTAAGCTGAAGATTTCTTCGGTACATCTCCGCTTGAGGCGGAAGGTCGTCCATTCCCGAACAGTTATAGAAATATTCGAAAGTCGTGGTCATTCCGCTTTTGAATTTTGCGGTAGTCGAACCTTCCGATTTTCCGCAAAGGAAATCATAAAACATCTTAACCCGTTCATAGTAAGCGTAAAGTCTTTCTTTATTGTTTTCACGGCAAAGCATATCGTAATACTGATAGATATGTACGGGAACCGGTGAGCCGTGAAGCAAGAACGCATAGTCTTTGTTATCGCCGTCCGAGAGATACAAATCAAGTATATATTCCGCAATATCGGGATTGAACATATTCATTTCCAATCCGATAAAGCCCGAATCCCATGTATAGAAAGAGTCCCAGCGTTTTCCGGGCGTATGGTGAACGACATAATCTCCGTGGTGATAAAGCGGATAGACCGTGTTTTGAAACATTGCCGCACGCAAAAGGTCGTTGGAAAATTCGTACTTCTTTCCTGCTTCGTTAAGTTCATATTTTTCACATGACGCTTTTGCACGGGAATAAATTTCTTCGTATTCTTCAAGCGATTTATACTCGGTTTCGCTGCCCGAAATTACCGCATATTCGATATGACTTGTATGCGGAGCGATATAAATCGTATGAACAAGCGTGTTTTGGTAATAACCTTCATCGGAATGTTTCCATTGGAATTCGCCCGAAAAAGTCTCCATCATATTGTCGAAACTCGGATCGGGCTGAGAAATTCTGGGTGTGGGAACATCTTCAAGACAGCCGCTCGGAATTTCACGAAGTCTTGTTTCGCTGTTAAAAGTCCTTAATGTAAAAACTCCCTCAACATCTTCATACTTCATTTTTACCGTTTTTCCGACTTCGTTATCCTGAGTTTCAACCTGCGGCATAAAGTTATTTTTTTCGGTTTCGGTTACGATTATTCCCTTATCTTTTTCTTCGCATATAACCAAAAAGTCGAATTCTATTCCGCCCGTTCCCTGAGAAATAAGCGAAAGAAGAAATTCACCGCCGCTGAGTTTACCGAGAGGGAAAAATACTGTTTCCGGTTCGTCGCAAGCCTTGAATTCAAAGGATTTCTCATTTATTGTAAAGGTGGAAGCCTTTACAGATGTTGTTCTGTATCTTACCGCCAAAACAGCATTGTCATAACCGTTTTTCATATCGAATTTATACAAAATACGGTCATTTTTTTCTTCACCGAGTTTTGAATACTTGGGAAGAATGTAACGGTTGTTATCTCTGTCTCCGAGACCCTTATGTTCGAAAAAGCGGTCATCGAAAAATTCGCCCTTATGCATCGCATCCATTGTTTCTCTGTCCCAAGGACGAGGAGTGTTGTATTCGTAACTTTCATACGAAAGCGCTTTCTTAAATTCGCATTTTTCGGGAAGCGTAAGATTAACACGGTTGACGGTCGGAAACTGAATCGAAGAAAAGAAATTGACAAGACAGTTCTGCATCATATCGGAATTGTTGAAAATTTCCGTTCTTACAAGAGTCGAATCGTCATCAAGTCTTGTAAAAGACACATCCGAATAAATAACATCTTTCCATTCAATATCCTGACGGTAGGAGTAATAAGAATAATCGCTCTTGCACTCCCAAGGATGAACTCCTACGGGAATTGTAACATTAGGTACTTTCGCATCTGTATTAGACACGCAGGGAAGTACCGTAAAATCGAACCTGACGCCTTCTTCTTTTTTATGGTTCGCAATTTTTGAAATACCGAAATATTTCTTTGAATACGGACCCCATTTATGCATTTTATATATCATCGTTTTTACCTCTCATCACTTAAAACAGCCTGTGCGACTTTTATTCCGTCAACACCTGCGGACACTATTCCGCCCGCATATCCCGCACCTTCACCGCAAGGATAAAGTCCTCTGATTTTCGTTTGCATAAACTCATCACGGACAATTCTTACCGGTGCCGAACTTCTTGTTTCGGGACCTGTAAGCAAAGCGTCTTCACAGGCAAATCCCGATAACATTTTATCCATTTTCACAAGTGCATCGCACATTGTATCATTAACTTTTTTCGGCAAAAGGCCTCTTAAATTCGTATATTTAACTCCTGTCGGGAAAGAAGGTTTTACCTGTTTGCAGTTAACCGACGGTGTATTGTTAAGATAATCTTTCACCAACTGAGCCGGTGCGCTGTAATCCCCGCCGCCCATATCAAAGGCTTTTTTTTCGATTTCACGCTGCATATACATACCGGCAAGAGCATGGTCGGAATTAAAATCTTCCGGAGAAATTCCGACAAGCACCGCACAGTTGGAATTTTCCTTATCCCTTGCATATTCGCTCATACCGTTTGTAACAACCGTGTTTTCCTCACTCGAAGCACATACAACCGTTCCGCCCGGACACATACAGAAAGTATACGCTCCCCTGCTGCCATGAGGATGACAGGCGAGTTTGTAACTTGCCGCACTCAGTCTCGGATGATCGGCAAATTTTCCGTACTGAGAAGCGTTTATCATTTCTCTTTTATGTTCGATTCTCACACCTACCGAAAACGGTTTTTGAAGCATCGGCACGCCTTTGGCATAAAGCATTTCAACCGTATCTCTTGCCGAATGTCCGATCGCCAAAACAACCGTATCTGTCTCAACATCCCGTGTTTTTCCGCTTCGGTCTGTAAGTGTTATGCCCTGAACACAGCCGTTATACACGATAATATCGGTTAATTTCGTTTCAAAGAGAAACTCTCCGCCTAAAGAAATAACTTTTCGGCGCATATTTTTTACAACATCTTTAAGTTTGTCCGTTCCGATATGCGGAAGAGCCGAAGTTAGAATTTCCCGAGGAGCTCCGTTTCGGCAAAATTCCTCAAAAACTTCTCTTACTCTTGCATCTTTAATTCCCGTCGTGAGTTTTCCGTCGGAAAAAGTTCCCGCTCCGCCCTCACCGAACTGAATGTTTGATTCACAGTCGAGTTTTCTTTCTTTCCAAAACTTATTTACGCTTTCGGTTCTTTCATCTACTTTTTGTCCACGCTCGACAATCAGGGGATTAAGTCCCGCCCTCGCTAAAATCAATGAAGCGAACATTCCTGCCGGGCCGAAGCCGACAACAACAGGCCTTAGTGTTGATGTGCGTTTGTTTTCGGGCATTGTAAATGAGTATTTCTCAACCTTCTGAACCTTGGAAAGCGGAAATCTTGCCGCAACAGAGTCTTCGTCGGTATCGAGAGTTACATCGACCGAAAATATAAATTTAATATCGTTTTTATTTCTGCAATCAACACTCTTTTTGAATATTTCCAAAGAGGTTATCGCTTTTTTATCGGTTTTCAAAGTTTTTGAAACCGCATTAAGCAAATCGCCGTATTCATCCTCATAATCAAGAGGAAGTTTAATCTCGTTTATCCTTAACAATCCGTACTCTCCTTTGAAATCGCATCTGCGCAAATGCGTCCCGTACTCCACGCCCATTGAAGATTATGTCCACCGCAAAGTCCGTAAACATTGAGCGCTTCTCCGATAACATACAGGTTTTTATATTTTTTACAGCGCATTGTTTCACAGTCGATCTCATTCATACGAAGTCCGCCTGCGGTTACCTGCGCAAATTCGAATCCTCTTGTGCCTTTAACCTTAAGTTTTAAGTTTTTCATTAAAGATGCAAGGTTCCTTATACTTTTTTCGGAAACCTGCGAAAGCAACCCGTCTTTTCCGATATTACAACACATAAGCAAATAATTGCCCAAAGCCTTGCTGACAAATCCCGTCATCATTTCTTCCGCAGTCTTTTCGGGATATTTTTTCTTCATTTCAAGCAAAAATCCGCAAAGTTTTTTCTCCTGAGTATCGGGAAGAACATCAAGCGTTAAATACATATTTTTATTTTTACTTTGCGAGACAAGTCCCGACAGTTGCATAACCGGAATACCCGACAGTCCGTAATCGTTAAACTGTATTTCGCCTTTTTCGGAATAGACCTTATCAGACCCGATAAAAAGCGAAACTTCGCAGATATTTCTTATCCCTTTCAGAGATTTCGGGAATCCGTCAATTAAAACTCCCGTAAGCGCAGGAGCCGGAGGTTCGATTTCAAGCGACAGACTTTTCAAAAGCCTGAACGCTCCGCCGTCTGTTCCCTGCTGTTTTGCGGCACTTCCGCCTGCCGAAATAACAACCTTGTCGGCTTTTATCTCCGAATTGAGCAAGAAGCCGTTTTTTGTCGGTTTTATCTCGGTAATTTCGGTATCGGTAACGACTTTAACTCCGTTATTCTTAATTTCTCCGAGCAAAGCGTTCACAACCGATGAAGCCTGATTTGAAACGGGATAAACTCTTCCTTGACTTTCCTCTCTTAAAAGCAGTCCGATTTCCTCGAAAAACCGCATATTGCTTTGAGGCGGATATTTTGAGAAAACGCCGTTGACATAACGGGTATCTCCGCAAAAATACTCCGCAGAAGAATAAGCGTTGGTAATATTGCATCTTCCGTTTCCCGTAGCGAGAATTTTTTTCAGAACTCTCGGAAGTTTTTCATATACGGTTACATCAATGTTTTTATTCTTTTTTTTCAACGCTGCGGCACACATTATTCCCGATGCGCCGCCGCCGATAATCGCAACCTGCATAATACACCTTTTTTACCGAACATAATTTTTCATTTTATTGTAACACACTTATACCGCCGAGTGCAAATATATTGTGAATGTAAATTGACAAAATTTATCTCTTAGAGTAAAATTGTTAAATCAAATAAAAAACGGAGTTTACAGTAAATGGAATTTGACGCATTTGACGCAGGAATCGAATTAGGCGGACTTCGCAACCGTGAGGAAATTCGGCTTTTGATTTGCTATCTGCTTAAAGCGATAGACAAACCTCTTGAAAAGGTACAACTTAACGATGCCGTTCTCGAAAACGGTCTTGCAAATTATTTCGAAATCAATCAGGCGGTAACGGAATTGCTCTCAAATGCAAGCATTGACACGGTTATCGAAAACGATGAGGAGTGTTATGTAATTCTCCCCCGTGGCCGTGAAATCGCAGAAAATCTCGAAACAACGCTTCCGAAAACAGTCAGAGAAAGAGCGGTTAATTCCGCAATCAAACTTATGACCAAAAAGCGTGTTGAAAAGGAAAATAAAGTTGATATTGTAAAACTCGAAAGCGGCGGATACAATGTTACTTTCACGCTTATGGGCGGAAACGACGAACTTATGCGCCTTACGGTCTTCGCAGGCGACAGCCTTCAGGCACAAACTCTTAAAAAGAACTATCTCGAAGATCCCGTAAAACTCTATTCGAGTATCATAACGGCTCTCACCGTTTAACAGTCTGAAAATCCGATTTTATCGGGACTTGCAAATTTCACATCCCTTACTCATATATTTTTTGAGAAGGGGTGTGATTTTTTGCTTTTTTCGTTGTTTTCTTCGATTTTCTCAAATATGTTCTACCTTATGCTTCACATTCAAAATCAAGGTTCGTTTCCCAAACCGCTCTCGGCAAAGCAAGAGCGTGAAGCACTTGAAAGGATGAAAAACGGCGACACTCACGCAAGAGACGAACTCGTTGAACACAATCTCAGGCTTGTGGTACATATAATAAAAAAATACTATTCGACTTATTCCGAACAGGACGATTTAATTTCCGTGGGAACAATCGGTTTGATAAAAGCCGTAAACAGTTTTAATGCCGATAAAGGAACACGCTTGGCAACCTATGCGGCAAGATGTGTCGAAAATGAAATCCTTATGTATTTCCGCTCTCAGAAAAAAACTTCTCAGGACATTTCGATGAGCGAACCGATTGACACCGACGATCAGGGAAATCCGCTTACGCTTTCGGACATAATCTATTCCGACGATACGGTCTGCGATGACATATACGGTAAAATGCAAGTCGAAAAACTCAAACGGTTTATTTCTTCAATGCCCGAGGGCAGAGAAAAAGAAATCCTCGTCAAACATTACGGCTTAAACGGATACTTTCCGATGACACAGCGTGAAATCGCAGAACAGTTAAACATCTCCCGTTCTTATGTGTCGAGAATCGAGAAAAAAGTTTTTTCCGATATAAGAAATTATTTTGACGGCGAATAGTGTGTATGTTACAATAAAACCGTAAATTATCTTCAGGAGATAAAAATGGTTCAGGACATATTAAAAATGAATTCTTCTTGGGAATTTCTCAAAAAAGCGCAAATTCCCGTTATACTTTACGGAACCGGAAACGGTGCGGATAAAATTATCGACGAATATGAACGCCTCGGAATTAAACTTTCCGGTGTTATGGCATCCGACTCGTTTGTAAGAGACCGCTTTTTCCGTGGATTCAAAGTTAAATCGGCTGCGGATTTCGAAAACGAATTCGGTGATTTTATAATCACCGTCGGATTTGCTTCGCAACTTGAAGATGTACTTCAAAACATAATAAATCTTTCAAAACGGCACAAGGTTATCGTTCCCTGTGTCAGCCCGTTTTCAAGTGCATATATCAACCGTGAATTTCTCGAAAAATATTCCGACAGACTCGAAAAAGTTTATTCTTTACTTGCCGACGAAAAATCAAAAAGAGTTTTCGAAGATGTTTTGGAATTTAATTTCACGGGAGAACTCGATGCCCTTTTCAGAAACGAAACGGATAAAGAAGAAGCGTTTGAAAACATTCTCAAACTCGGAAAAGACGAATATTATCTTGACCTCGGCGCATACCGTGGCGACACGGTAGAAGAATTTCTCCGCTTTTGTTCGGGCGAATACAGTGCGATCAAAGCGATTGAACCCGACAGCAAAAGTTATTCTAAATTAGAAGAATATATCCGTGATAAAGAAAACTGTTCGGCTGTAAACTGCGGAATATGGAACGAAAACACAACTTTGATTTTCACCGGTAAAGGCGGAAGGCGAAATGCCGTTGCACCTAAAGGAAAATCAGTCGAAGTTCGTACCGTGGATTTTCTGTGCGAAAACTTCCCTGTTACTTATCTAAAAGCCGATATTGAAGGCTGCGAAAACGAAATGCTCGTAAAATGCGAAAAGACTTTTGCCTCTCTCAAGCCAAAACTCAACATTGCCGCTTACCATAAAAGTGAGGACATATTTACCTTACCCGAAAAGATACTCGAACTCAATTCGGAATATAAAATATATCTCAGACATCACAGATACATTCCCTGCTGGGACTTGAATTATTATTGTGTATAAAACAAAGGTGATTTTATGAAAGAAATTATTGTAAACACCGTCTGCGGTAAAATCAAAGGAATTGATTGCGGAACCTACTCGGAATTCCGTGGGATTAAATATGCCACGGCTGAGCGTTGGAAATATCCCACGGAAACACTCGCTTTCACCGATATTTACGATGCAACGCAATTCGGTCCGTGTTCATATCAGCGGCGTGGATTCGAAGAAGACGAAAAATGCAACGCTTTTTATCACAAAGAATTCCGCAAAGGTATGTCTTTTGAATACAGCGAAGACTGTCTTTACTTAAACATTTTCGTACCGAAAGATAAAAAAGACTGTCCGGTTATCGTTTATATCCACGGTGGTTCTTTTACGGGCGGAAGTTCAAACGAAGGACATATCAGCGGTAAAAAATTCGCAGAAAACGGGGTTGTTTTTGTTGCGGTAAACTACCGTCTCGGTCCTTACGGATTCTGTTCGCATCCCGCTCTGGCAAACAAAGAGGGTGTTTGCGGAAACTACGGATTATTCGACCAGCTCTGTGCAATCAAATGGGTTAAGCACAACATTTCTTCTTTCGGCGCAAATGCGGATAATATCGTTCTTATGGGTCAAAGTGCCGGTGCGATGAGTGTTGATATACTCATCTCTTCCGAGGAATGTAAAGGATTGGTTTCCGGTGCGGTTATGCTCAGCGGTGCCTCTCTTCAAAGAGCGGTCGCCCGTCCCGAAAAACCGAAAAACACCGAAAAATTTTGGAACACAATAATCGAAAACGCATCGGTAAATTCAATCGACGAACTCAGAAAAACCGATGCGAAAACTCTTTTTTATGCTTGGAGCGATGCGTGTAAGAAGGACAAACTCTCTCTTCTTCACACGATGCCTGTCGAGGACGGAAAACTTCTTAAAAAAAGTGAATTTTCGTGCGCAACAATTCCCGATATTCCGATTATTCTCGGCGTTACCGTAACCGATATGATGCCGATTGTACTTGAACATTTAACAAAAAAATACGCAAAAAAATGCAAAAATCATAAAAGTCCCTGTTACATATACAATTTCGACCGTGAACTCCCCGGCGACAATGCGGGCGCATGGCATTCGTGCGATCTTTTGTATGCTTTCGGAACTCTCGCAAACAATTGGAGACCTTTCGACGAAACGGATTACAGAATTTCGGATGAACTTAACGCTTTGCTTTGTGCTTTCGCAAAAACAAAAAATCCCAACTGCGAAAACATTCCTCTTTGGGAAAAAGGATATAAAAATCCCCTGCATTTATGCGAAAACACCTATGTCGGCAAATGGCAAACAAAAAAGCTTTTCTTAAATACATTCTCAAACAAAGGGGCTGAATTCTAATGAAATTCAATCATATATTTTCCCTTGTAAACTCTTCCGGCTCTTTCAAGGAGTTTTACGACGGAAAAAACACCGCACGCATAGATTTTATCTCAAAAAACTGTGTGCGTGTTGCCGTTTACGAAAAAAGCGAAAAAATGCTGCCGACTTTCAATATATGCCCCGACGGGAATATGTCTTTATCGGGCAGAGACCGTTTATCCGTTGACGGATTTACGCCGATAAACGCCGAAACCGAATCAAAAAACGGGAAATTCGTTTTCGCACTCTCCGAATCGGTAAAAATGCAAGTCGATCCCGAAAATTTCCTCGTTTCTTTTTCAAAGGACGGAAAAACCCTTCTCAGCGACAGAACACCTCTTGCATACAACCTTGAAAACGAATTCGGAAAAGGTGTGTTTCACTATCTTTTAAGAGAAGAAAACGAAAAAATATTCGGTCTCGGAGACAAGGGCGGCTATCTTGACAAATCCGGCAGATCTTTCAGAATCGAAACTTCGGACTGTATGGGATTCGATGCCGAAAATTCCGATCCGCTTTATAAACACTATCCGTTTTATATATGCGAAAATTCCGTCGGTGCTTACGGCATTTTTTACGATACTTCCGATACTTCTTATTTCGATTTCGGAAAAGAAATCAACAACTATTATGAGCCGTTCAAATTCTTTTCAAGCGAAGACAATGCTCTTGTTTACTATGTCTTTTTCGGAAGTAAACTCGAAATAATCAAACAGTTTTTAACCCTTTGCGGAAAAACCGCTTTCCCACCGAAATGGAGTTTTGATTACTGTGCGAGCACAATGGCTTATACCGACGCTCCGGATTCCGAAAATCAGATGAACGGCTTTCTCGAAAAGGTAAAGCAACTCGATTTATCCTGTAAAGGTTTTTACCTTTCCTCAGGGTACACTTCAATCGGAAATCAGCGTTGCGTTTTCAATTGGAATTATGATAAATTTCCCGATCCTGCGAGGTTTATCGAGACTTTTTCCCAAAACGGAATTAACCTCATCCCCAATATTAAACCTGCGTTTTTATTAAGCCATCCTATGTATGAAACAATAAAAAACAACGGGTGGTTTGTCAAAAACCCCGACGGCACACCGTTCATCACAAGATTTTGGGACGGATACGGAAGTTACCTTGATTTCACCGACAGCGGTGCTTTTGACTTTTGGAAAAATCAGGTCGGTGAAAAACTTCTCGACTACGGAATTACTGCTACTTGGAACGATAACAACGAATTCGACATAAAAGACTGCGATGCCGTCTGCCACGGCTTTTCGGACGGCGAAATTAAAGCATCACGGGTAAGAAGCGTGATGACATATCTTATGAACGCATCGTCATATTCGGCACAGACTGAGAAAAATCCCGACCTGCGTCCGTTTTTATCTTCCCGCTCAAGTTCTCCCGCAGTACGCCGTTTTGCGCAAACTTGGTCGGGCGACAACAGAACCGAATGGAAGGATTTGCGTTTTTGCCACTTCATCGGTCTTACAATGAGTATGTCCGGCCTTTATTTTTACGGACACGATTTGGGCGGTTTTTCGGGGAATATGCCATCAAGGGAATTACTCTTAAGATGGCTTCAGCACGGCGTATTCGAACCGAGATTTACCATACATTCATGGAATACCGACGGTTCCGCTACTATGCCGTGGAGTTATCCCGACATAATCGAAAGCGTAAAAAAGATTTTCGCTCAGCGCAAACGCCTTATGCCGTACATGTATAACTGCGCATACAAATCGGTTGAAGAAAACGAACCTATAAACGCCCCGCTCAATCTCTTTTACGACGATAAAGAAATTGATATTAACGGCAATTCCATGATGTTCGGCAGAGATATTCTTGTCGGCTTCGTCTTTGACGAGGGCGAAACGGAAACCTCGGTATATCTTCCGAAAAAAGATGACTGGTATTTCGGCGGAAAACTTTATTCGGGCGGAACAGCACTTAAAATTTCCGTTCCCGCAGACGAAGAAGTCCCGATGTTTATCCGTGCGGGAAGCGTTATTGCACAAGACATTTCCGAATACGGTTTTTCCGAAAAAGAAAAACTCGAATTTACCGTTTACCCTCTTAAAGACGGAATTTTCTCAAGTGAATTTTTCACCGATGACGGAGAAAGTTACGCATATCTTAAAAACGACTGCGTAAAACTCGGTTTTGAAGTTTGCTGTAAGCCGGAAGAAATAATTATCACTTATAAAAACAAAGGAAACTTCTCCGCAGTACCCGAAATCCGTCTTTGCCGAGCGGATAAACGAAAACTCACCGTCAAGTCGGCAGACTGAAAAATCAACCTAAATTTCAATAAAGGCGGAAAGGAGACTCTTTTCCGCCTTTTTATTTGACCTTTGGTTGTTACGAATTTAACAAATGCACAAAATAAGCAGTCTCAATTTAAGCAATATTACGATTTTTTGCCTGAGTTATTGAAGAAAATCAACACTTGTGCTATAATTGTATGCAGTATCGTACTCTTTGTTTAGGGTAAGGTAAAAAACTTTTTTTGTGGAGGTATTTTTTATGGATAAACGCCTTGATCCGTTGTTTACTCCGTGGAAAATCGGCAACTGTGAAATTAAAAACCGTATCGTACTTACAAGTATGGGCGGAACAGACCTTTTCGGCTGGATGGAAAACAACCACTTTGACAAAGACGGTGCACGCTTCATTATGGAAGTTGCGAAGAACAACGCAGGACTTGTTCTTCCCGGCTGTCAGCCTGTCTACAACCCCATGTTAGGTCAGTGGCTTTATAAAAACAAAAAAATGTATGACGATTTGAAGGCTTGGATGCCCGAATTTCATAAAACGGGAGCTAAACTTTTCGTTCAGCTTACGGCAGGTTTCGGCAGAAGTTTCACCGTCAGCGAAATGATGGAAAAACTTTACACCAACAAGTTCCTTCGTACCGTAAGCAAGCCCTTTATGGACCTTGATAAAATCACGGCAACGGCAAGCCCCGCACCGAACCGTTGGTCAGATAAAATTCCGTCCCGTGAAATGACAAAAGAAGAAATTCAAGAATTTATCGACGCTTTTGCGAAATGCTCTAAAATGCTTAAAGACGCAGGTGTTGACGGCGTTGAAATTCACGCTGTTCACGAAGGTTATCTTCTTGACCAGTTCACACTTAAATATGTTAACAAGCGTACCGACGAATACGGCGGCAGTTTCGAAAACCGTTACCGTTTTGCAGTTGAAATCGTACAGGCTATTAAAAAAGCCTGCGGAGACGATTTCCCCGTTTCGTTGCGTTACAGCGTTCTTTCAAAGACAAAAGGCTTCCGTCAGGGCGCTTTACCCGGCGAAGATTATGTTGAAGCCGGAAGAGACATGGAAGAGTCGGAAAAGGCCGCAAAATACCTTCAGGATGCCGGTTACGACTGTCTTAACTGCGATAACGGAACATACGATGCATGGTATTGGGCGCATCCGCCCGTATATATGCCCGAAAACTGCAACCTCGCAGATGTCGAGCATATAAAGAAATTTGTCGACATTCCCGTAATCTGTGCCGGCAGACTCGATCCGAGAGTTGCCGCAGACTCAATCAAGGAAGAAAAAATCGACGGTGCGGGATTTGCCCGTCCGTTCCTTGCCGATGTTGAATGGGTTACAAAGATGATTAACGACAAAGAAGACGACATCCGTCCCTGTATCCTTTGCCATAACGGTTGCTTCAATATGTGCCACTATAAAGGCGTTCCCAACGATCAGGATCTCTCCGACAGTTTGCATCTCGCACGCTGTGCGGTCAATGCCGAAATGATGCAGTGGAACAAGCACTATATCAAGAAGGCTAAATCGCCTAAAACCGTACACATTATCGGCGGCGGTATCGGCGGTATGGAAGCGGCAAGAGTTCTTAAACTCAGAGGCCACAATCCGATAATCCACGAAAAGAGCGACAAATTGGGCGGTGCTTTCATCCCCGCAAGTGCCGAATCATACAAAGGCAAACTCCGTGATTTGCTTGAATGGTACCGTTCACAGATGAAGAAACTCGACATCGAAGTTAAACTTAACGACGAAGTTAAAAACGCAGGCGAATTCGGAGATGCTCCGGTTATCGTTGCAACAGGTGCTACTCCCCGTTATCTCAAGCGTGTACCCGGATACGAAAAGATGATAGAAGGCTGCGAATACCTTAACGGAACACCCGTAGGACAGAAAGTTGCGGTTATCGGCGGCGGTCTTACCGGATGCGAAATCGCTTACGAATTGGCGTTGCAGGGCAAAGATCCGATTATCGTAGAAATGAAAGACGACCTTGTAAGCCAGAAAGGTGTTTGTCTTGCAAACTCCTCATATTTGCGTGAATGGTTCGACCTTCACAAAGTTCCGGTATATCTTGAAACATCTCTTAAAGAAGTTCAGGACGGTAAAATCGTATGTACCGACAAGCAAGGCAAAGCAATCGACATCGAATGTGATTCTGTTATTTCCTGTGCGGGTTATATCCCCACTCCCCTTGAGGGCAACAAGAAAGCTATTCTTGTCGGAGACTGCTTAAATGTCGGAAATCTCCGTTCGGTTGTTTGGCGTGCTTATGAAGCAGCTATGAAAATATAACGAAAGGAAGTTTTAATATGCAACACAATATGAAACTTACCGAACCGCAGGAAGCAATTCTCAACGGTGAAAAAGGCGAAACCATGGCAAAAGTTATGGAAACCCTTGTTCGCTACGGTGAACTTTTCGGCGCCGATGAGATGGTTCCCGTTACAAGTAAATACAATCACCTTGTAACATCGTTCGGTCTTAAAGCTCTTACTCCCGTTTACGAACTTATGGATCAGCTTATCGAAACAGGCGCTGTTTCGGCTCAGAAATTCTCAGCCGACCCCCGTCCCGTAGATAAAAATGTTCCCTCAAATTTCTTGCAGAACTTTGTATTCAACCGCTTTATGTATACAAAGCAGGATTTCTATGAAGGTCAGCTTAAAAAACTCGGTCTTATGAACAGCGATGCGTTTACCTGCACTTGCTATATGGACGAAGTCGGAAACACTCCCAACTACGGCGATATTCTTTCATGGTCCGAATCTTCGGCAGTTGTTTTCGCTAACTCTGTATTGGGCGCAAGATGTAACCGTAACTCCGGTATCATCGACCTTATGGGTTCGATTGTCGGCTATGTTCCCTCTTTCGGTCTTTTGAAAGATGAAGGAAGAAAAGCCGATTGGATAATCGAAATCAAAACTTCCAAGAAACCCGAAGCTCAGCTTCTCGGTTCCGCAATCGGAATGAAGGTTATGGAAGATGTTCCCTATATCAGAGGACTTGACAAGTATTTCGACGGCAAACTCGACGATGCCGCTAAAACATATCTTAAAGATTTCGGTGCCGCTACCGCTTCGAACGGCGCAGTAGGTCTTTACCATGTCGAAAACATAACTCCCGAAGCAGTTAAACTCGGAGACAGTCTCATTAAAGAAAACGCTAAAGTTTATGTTATCGACGATGCCGAACTTAAGAGAGTTTACGACAGTTATCCTGTTATCTGGAAGAATAAAGACGCAACACCGAAACTCTGCTTTATGGGATGTCCTCATATGAGCCTCGAACAGCTTATTTCATGGACCGAAAAAGTTGAAAAGGGACTTAAAGAAGCAGGAAATTCTAAAGTCGTTATTCCGACAGTATTTACCGCTGCTCCCGGAGTTCTTAAAAAATTCGGTGAAACTCCTTATGCCGAACGACTTAAGAAAACAGGTGTTATTACAAGTTACATCTGTCCGCTTATGTATATGAATAACCCGTTAAGCACAAAGATGCCCGTTATCACTTCAAGTAACAAATTGCGCACCTATACAAGCGCCCGTTACTATACCGATGACGAAATTCTTGTTCAGATTACGAAGGGAGGAAAGGCATAATGAAAACTTTCAAAGGAAGAGTCGTTTCAGCAGGTAATATAACCGCCGATGCTCTTGTATCTCACGGCGGACTCAACACCCTTGCTTCTTTCCAAAAAGCGTTACAGTTCGGTGATAAAAAAGCGACTTGCGGCGACCAAAACAACCCCGACCTCTACGGAAAAGAAATGCTCGGTAAAGCTTTATGTCTTCCGAGAACAATCGGTTCGACAACAGGCGGACTTGTAATTTACTGCGCATGTGCTATGCAGCGTCAGCCCGCTTGCCTTCTTTTCTCGGAGCCGATAGATTCTCTTGCCGCAGCAGGCGCAATACTTTCTGATGTTTGGCTTGAGGGCACTCCTCTCCCCGTTGTCGACAGTCTCGGTGAAGAATTCCTTGACTATGTCAAAGACGGTATGAAAATCACCGTTAAAGACGACGGAACAGTCGAAGTTGCATAACCCTAATCAAAATAAATTAAGGCAGTTCGTTTTGAACTGCCTTTTTTGTTGTGTTATTTAATTAAAGAGATTTGAAATATATATTTTACGGGCAACATCCAATCCGTATGGGCGGCGTTCCGCCGCCCGCATTTACCGACATATCACATTATCGGGTATTGGGAATTTATTTTTCGTTAACAAATAAAACATATCGGATTACATATAAAATAGCGTTTCATAAAATAACCGCAGATAAAAATTGCGGTTGACGGAAACTGGATTTTTTTATTTTACTTTCTGCGTTTCTCACGGGCGGCGGAACGCCGCCCCTACGATGTGATGTAACCTGTGAATTTGATATTCCAATGCAACGGGCGGTGGAACGCCGCCCATACGGATTGGATGTTACCCGTGAAATTGATGTTGCATAAAAAACGGGCGGCGGAACGCCGCCCCTACGGGTGTGATATAACCCGTGAATTTTGAGATTACATAAAAAACGGGCGGCGAAACGCCGCCCCTACGGGTATGATATAACCCGTGGATTTGATGTTTAATTTGAAGTTATATATTTTTTTCGACTGTCGCTCCGTCCCAAATCGAAAATTTACATCCGCAATAATCCTGACGGTAAAGGTCGTATTCTTTCGAAAGTTCAACCGACCGTTTATATCCCTCTTTTTTCTTAAAGTCGGAACAAAGATATTTTACCCCTGTCTCCTCCTGAATTTTAAGCCCTATAAGATTTATGAGTTGCGAATTTTTATGAGGACTGACGGAAAGAGTTGTGCAAAAGTAATCAGCGCCGATTTCTTTTGCTTTTTCGGCTGTTTTGCGAAGACGGAGTATAAAACACTGCGTACATCTTGCACCGCCTTCACGCTCATTTTCAAGGCCTTTTACAAAATCGAAAAATTCTTCCTGTATATATTCCGCCTTAACGGTTTCGATTTCTTTTTTGTCCGCAAGAAGTTTGTCAAACTGAGTAAGTCTTTTCGTATATTCCGCTTCGGGATAAATATTCGGATTATAAAAATAAATTTTCAGAGTAAAATGTTCTTCAAGACGCTCGATAACCGCACTTGAGCACGGTGCACAGCAGCACTGAAGCAAAAGCACAGGTTTTTCGCCTGTGCTTTCTATTTTCTTAAACTCTTCTTCCATTAACAACTGATAATTTGTTTTCATTTTATGCCGTTTCTCTTACATTCTTTTCAAACATTTTGTTAACATCGTTTTTTCCTTTATGACGGTAAGGAACAAATCTTAAAAATACAACCGCAATAAGCGCTCCGCAGGTATTAAGAACTATATCCGACATTGTATCCATCAAAGGCCAACGGTCAGGCCACCACGGATTGAACAGCGTGTTGATTTTCGGAGTACCTTCCGCCAAAACCCTTGACCAATGCTGAGCGTCTCCGGCTGCTTGGATATTCCCCGCAAGATATGAACTTCTGCAAGCGATTTGATCGAAAGTAAACTCAAAAAGTTCCCATCCCGTTGAAGCCAAGAACGAAAAGCCCATCGCACAAAGCAAAACAATCGAAAGCGGAACAGCCGATTTTTCTTTTTTCTGCATTGCGGTAACGATTTCATAACCGAAAAATACACACGCACCGCCGCCGACAAAATGCATTACGACATCCCACCACTGCAAATCATAATAGAAATTCATATATTTTCCGCAAAACGATCCGCAGAAAATTCCGACTATAAGAAAAGTCTGGACACTCGGTGAAACATAACGCAAAGAATTGTTTTTCGGCAAAAGCATAAACACTTCCCACACAAAAGTACAAAGGAAATTCGCTCCTACCTGCAACGGATCTGTAATATCAAAGGGATCTCTGAAAAATCCTTTGATAAACGCATAAATAAGCAACGCTCTGAATATCCACCAAATAACGAGTTCGATTTTTCTCGGTTCGGAAGTTATCCTCTTAAAATATTCTTTCATAAAATATACCCCTTCATCAGTCGGTTTACCCCGACACATCAGTTACATAATAACACGGCTGTATAAAAAAATAAAGCCTTTTTTCGAACAAAATCATAACCACTAGTAAACTAGTGGTTTGCACAGCCCCTATAAGGGGCGCCTAC
>CAZGPE010000004.1:0-98344 GCA_964527585.1 uncultured Eubacteriales bacterium | reverse complement strand
TGAAAACGGTGTTAACTACTTCTCTGTTGCTTCGGGCGGCGGCACAGGCCGTACTCTTCACCCCGACAATATGGCAGCAGGCCCCTCTTCTTACGGTATGACAGATACTATGGGCCGTATGCATTCCGATGCTCAGTTTGCAGGTTCATCATCTGTTCCCGCTCATGTTGAAATGATGGGTCTTATCGGTATGGGTAACAACCCCATGGTTGTTGCTACAGTTGCTGTTGAAGAAGCAATGAAAGCATAATTGATTTTAATAATATTTAAGCGGCAAATTTATATTTGCCGCTTTTATTTTTATATCTGTGTGCTGAATGTTGACAAATAAAGATCGGCTATGCTAAAATTCAGACAAATAACAGTGGGGAGTGGTTTTATGAAAGCAAGAAAAATCCTATGCGTTTTGTTATCGGTTATCGTTTTGCTTTTCGGTACAGTTGCGCCGGGTATTGTCGCAAATGCCGTAACTTTCGGAGAATATGAGTATACGGTTCTCGAAGATGACACGCTGAAACTCGATAAATACAACGGCTCTCAAAGTGATGTTGTTATTCCGACGCAAATAGACGGATATTCGGTAAGCGAACTTTCCGGAACATTTTATGAAAATTCGGAAATTGTCAGCGTTACAATTCCGAGTTGTATAAGGGAAATCGGACAGTATTCTTTTTACAAATGCGAATCTTTGAAAAGTATTACCGTTCCGTCCGGAGTTGAGAATATTTCTTCTTTTGCTTTCAGAGATTGCTCTTGTTTGAAAAGTGTATATATTTCAGAAGGCGTAAAAACAATCGGAGATTCCGCTTTTTCCGATTGTAAGCAATTAAGCGAACTGATAATTTCCGACGGTGTAAAAGTAATCGGAGACGGGGCTTTTTTCGGATGCGATAATCTTAAAAGCGCTGCGGTTCCGGATACCGTAACACAAATTGGAAATCAGGCGTTCGGATATACACTCGTTAAAAACAGCGCATCATCTTTCGGAGAAACGCTTAAAAAATTCAATGACTTTACCGTTTACGGAGTGTACGGTTCGTCTGCCGAGACATTTGCACAAAACAACGGTTTTGCCTTTGTGTGTAATTGGTTTCCCGATGTTAATTATAATGATTGGTATTTTGAGGCTGTTAAGTTCGCTGTCGGTAAAGGCTATTTTCACGGAAACGAAAACGGGAATTTCGGACCTACCGACAGCATACAAAGACAAGATTTTGTTGTTGTTCTTTCAAAAATCGCACAAGCGGATTTGACAGCGTATGCCGGAGAAAACGGCGGATTTTCCGATGTACCGACAAATTCGTATTATTCGTCGGCAGTGGCTTGGGCAGTAGATAACAATATAATAAACGGTTATGCCGGCGGAGACTGTTTCGGTGTCGGAGATCGAATTACACGGGAACAGATTTGTGTGATTCTTTATAAATACATGGGAAATTATTTACATAGAGATATGACCCTGAACGGTTCGGTTGAAACTTTGCTTTCTGCGTATTCAGATGCCGCTCAAATAAGCGATTGGGCACGGACTTCTGTTGGTTGGGCTGTCGAAAACAAGATTGTCGGTAGCGGAACGCAAACTTCCTTAAATCCGCTTTCATATTCAAGCCGTGCCGAAATTTCACAGATGATTTATAATATGTCGGCTAACGGTTTAATCGAGTAAAAATAAATGGAGCAGACTTTTTGAAGTTTGCTCCATTTTGTTATTTGTGATATTTTCCGCCGGAACTGATTTGAAACGCTCTGTAAATTTGTTCAAGCAACATTATCCGTGCCATTTGATGCGGAAATGTCATTTCGGACATTGAAAACTTGAAATCGGAAAGTGCTTTGATTTCTTCACTGAGTCCGAATGAACTTCCCAAGATGAATACTATACTGCTTTTTCCGTCTAAAGCAATGTTAGATATTTTTTTACTAAACGCTTCACTCGATAATTGTTTTCCCTCAATACACATTGAAAAAACAAATGAGTTTTGCGGAATTTTAGCTTTGATTTGCTGTGCTTCAATTTCCAAAGCGTTTTTTATTTCACTTTGCGAAGGGCGTTCCGAAAGTTGCTTAGGTGCGAGTTCTACGATGTTCAGTTTGCAAAAAGCGGTGAGCCTTTTTATGTATTCGTCCGAAAACTCCCTCATATATTTTTCTTTGAGTTTGCCTAATGCAATAACCGTAATATTTATCATAACATTACCGCCTTACTGTCCCATTCGGGTTTTGCGACTTTTAATATGTAATCGCTGTCTTCTTTTGCACCCGCACATTCAAGAAAAGAAAACGAAGTTTGATATGCCAATTGCGGAAAATTGTTTTCTTTGCTTAAATGACCGAGGAAAAATCTTGTTGTTCCGCTTTCCAACAATTTTACTACTTCTTCGGCGCACGAGTCGTTGGAAAGATGGCCTGTGCTTCCGAGTATCCGTTTTTTCAGCGGATAGGGATAAGGTCCGTTTTCGAGCATACGGACATCGTGATTTGATTCGATCATTACTAAATCGCTTGTGCAAATCGCATTATGAACGGTATCGGTTATGAGTCCGAGATCGGTAGCGACAGACAGTTTTCTTCCATCGGATGTTTCAACACAGTATCCGCAACTTTCAATAGCATCATGAGAAGTTCGAAAAGGTTTTACAAATAAAGATCCGAGATCGTACCCGGCTTCCCCTATTGTATCGGTAAGGATCTTTTTATCGGGAAAAGTGTTGGTTTCAAGATATTCGAGAGTTTTTTCGAGGGCTATTACCTTGATGTTATGCTTAGAGGCGAAGACACGAAGTCCGCTGATATGGTCGTAATGTTCGTGTGTTATAAAAATCGCCTTAATAGAGTCGGGATCAACACCTATATTATTAAGAGCGAGTTCCGTTTTTTTTGCGCTGACTCCGACATCAACCAAAATTCCCGATTCACCGCAACCGATGTATACGGAATTTCCCGAAGAGGACGAAAAAAGCGGACAAAACTTTGCCATATATTTCTCCTTGTCAGTTAAAATCGGGTGAGTTGCAGGTTATAATGTTTATTCCGTTATCAATCATACGGTTATACTGTTGCTGAGTTTTTACTGTCCATGCGGCAAGACTTATTCCGTTGTCGTAGACTTTGTTCAAAACTTTTGCGGTATTGTGTTCTTTTGCCTGGTTGAAATCAAGACCGAAGTTGTTTTTTATGCAAGCACTGATGTCTTTTTCTGTGATAAATGTGGATAGATAATAAATATCTAAATCGCTGTCGAGCGCACGGAGACTTTCGAGAACACCGAGATTGAAACTGATGACGGTGCACTCTTTTTCGTAAGAGTGTTTACAAAGAACACTGTATATGTCGGCAGCCTGTTCGGGTGTTGCCGTAGATTTAATTTCAATAAACGGTCTCATTGAATACTGTCTGCACACATCGAGATATTCTTCGAGTGTCGGGATTTTTTCGTTAGGATATTTGTCGATTCCGCTTCCGGAGTCGATATTTAAGAGGGAAAGCTGTTCGTATGTAAAATCGGAAACATTCCCCTCTCCGTCTGTTGTTCGTTTAACATCATCATCGTGCATTATAACCCAAACGCCGTCGGAAGTTTGCTGAACATCACATTCCGCACCGTAAAACTTCCCGCTTTTTCCCGCTTCGATAAATGAAGCGAGGGTGTTTTCGGGTGCTGCATCGGAGTAGCCACGGTGAGCGACGAGCAGAACGGGATTGGTGTTAGTGTTTGCTGCATAGAAGTGTTTTTCGTCAAGTTTATATTTTGTCTTTATTCCCGCAAATACGATTATTGCGCAAAGAAAGACTGTCCCTGCGGTACAGAGAGCGATTTTAATCTGTTTTTTCATTTTTTTATATCTCACTTATTCCGGAAGAATTGAATTTGTTGTTATGTATGTAACGCCTGCATCGACCATTGATTTGAGCGCATCTTTGTCGTCAACGGTCCAACAAGCAGCTACAAGTCCCTTTTTAATGACTTTTCTTATCATTTCGGGACGGCAAGCGTTAAACGAGCAGGCAAAATCCATACCTTTGCAACCGCTGTCAATAGCCTGCTTGATATTGTGATGGGTAAGATAGTTTACAAGATACCACATTTCAATATCTTTGTCGATTTTGTTAAGCGCTTTGAGGTCTTCGATTATAAAGGAAATAACCACACAGGTTTTTTCGATTCCGTTTTTAACAAGGAAATCATAAAAATCCTGCATTTTTTCCGTGCGGGAATCTTTGATTTCTATTATCGGACGGCAGTTATATTTTTTACATATATCAACATATTCTTGCAGTGTGCACATTTTAACATCACTGTGTTTGTCAATGTTTGCACCACGAATCATTTTTATTGATTGAAGTTCTTCGCTTGTAAGATTTTTGACATCTCCCGACGCATCGTAAAGAGAGTTGAGATTCGGATCGTGAACAATCATCCACACCCCGTCTTTTGCCATGTGAGTATCACATTCCAAGCCGTAATAATTTCCGTGTTCACCTGCCGCAATGAAAGCGGGTGCTGTGTTTTCGGGTTTTATTCCGGAAAGCCCACGGTGAGCGACGAATTTGGTTTTGTTAAGGTCGATATTTCCCAAATCGGTAGCTTTTTTAATTTCACGGGGAAGGATGGGTTTAGCTCTCATGCCTTTATAGACGAGTTTTTGAAATACGGGTGAAAAAGCATATCCCATAAAAGAAGTAAATCTGTTAAGTTTAGCCATAAAATCTCCTCCTAAAATCAATTATAACAACATATAATTATAAATCAAAAACGGACGAATGTAAACAGTATATATTGCTTTGGTAAGCGAAAAATAATACGGAAACATTTTTCAAACTTCGCTTGAAACGGGTGTAATTGCTTGACACGAATATTGATATAATTTATAATAAAATGATACATTATAATGCAGTAAAGAGGTAATGTTTATGCATTTTGAAGAAAGAGAATTTCTCCCCGTAATTCTCGGTGCGGATATAACGGCATATTCGCTTGCGAGAAGTTTTCATGAGGAATACAATATTAAATCTTTGGTTTTGAGTATGTCCGAAGGCGGATATATTGCCAACTCGGATATAATCGAAAACAGAATTTTTCCAAATCTCGAAAAAAAAGAAGTGCTTGTAGAAAGACTTCTTGAAATCGGAAAAGAGTTTGAAGGAAAAAAGAAACTTATAGTTTTAGGCTGCGGAGATTGGTATGTTCGTGCGCTTATAGAGTCTAAAAAAGTGCTTGAACCGTATTATATTGTTCCGTATATTGATGAAGATTTGCTCAATAAAATTGTGCTTAAAGATAAGTTTTACGAAATTTTCGAAGAACTCGGACTTGATTATCCCGAAACTTATGTATACGAATGCGGAAAAGAGAATGATCTGAAATTTAATTTCGACTATCCCGTTATCGCAAAGCCGGCGAATTCGGCAATGTATCATTACGCTAAATTCGAAGGAAAGAAAAAAGTATTTTCTTTTGACAACGAAACTCAGTTGAAAGAAATGCTGGGGAATCTTGAAAAATCGAGTTATGATTATAAGTTCCTTATTCAAGATAAAATACCGGGTGATGATACCTATATGAGAGTTCTTACCTGCTATTGCGATAAAAACTCGAAGGTCAGATTTGCCGCTTTGGGCAGAACATTACTTGAGGATCATACGCCGACTGCAATCGGAAATCCTGTTGCCATAATCAATGAAGTTAATCCGGAAATAGTTGCCGCCGCAACAAAATTCCTTGAACATATCGGTTATGTCGGATTTGCGAATTTCGATATTAAATACGATGAAAGAGACGGCAAATATAAATTCTTTGAAATAAATGTCCGCCTCGGAAGAAGTAATTTTTATGTTACGGGAAGCGGATTTAACACGGTAAAATGGATTGTCGACGATTATATTTACGATAATCTCGGAGAATATACGGTTGCGGACAATATAAACCTGTATTCCGTTGTGCCGAAAGGCGTAATTATGAAGTATGTTCCCGAAAGCGATTTCAAAGACCTTGCGAGAAAACTTTTCAAAGAAGGCAAGGTAACTTATCCGTTGCTTTATAAGGCAGATAAAAATTTGAAACATAATTTTTATGCGAGAGCGGCGCTTCTTAACCAATTCAGGAAATTCAAAAAATACTTTTAATTTAAGAAAGTGAAAAAAGTGAAAGAAAAAGAATATGAAAAAGTTCTCGGTGTGATAGGCGGAGTGGGTCCGCAGGCAACGGTTTATTTTGCCGACCTTATTATTAAAATGACTGACGCCAAAACAGACCAAGAACATATCACGACGATTATATTAAACCATTCTTCAATCCCCGACAGAACAGCATACATTCTCGATAACAGCAAGGAGAATCCTTTGCCTGTTATGATAAACGATGCGAAAATGCTTGAAAAAGACGGGTGCGATTTTATAGTTATTCCTTGTAACACGGCTCACTATTTTTTTGATGAAATTCAAAAAAATGTTGATGTTCCGATAATAAATATTTTGGAAGAAACCGTAAGCTATTGTGAAAAAACGGTGCCTGACATTAAAAAAATCGGAGTGCTTGCCACTGACGGAACGATAAAGTCCGAGGCGTATCAGAACATTATTAAAAAGCACTCGCTTGAATATGCCGTTCCGTCTCGGTACGATCAAGAATCGCTGATGAATATAATTTACAATCAGGTAAAAGCCGGAGAAGAAGTGGATATTTGCGAATTCCAGCGAATTATCGGAGAAATGAAGAAACAAGGCTGTGATGCAATAATCCTCGGATGTACCGAACTTTCGATAATTAAAAAAGATTACAATATAAAGCGTGTCGATGTTGTTGATTCAATGGAATGTCTTGCAAGAGCGAGTATTTCGGCGTGCGGAAAGAAACTTAAAGATTAAGAGGTTAGTTTATGTGCGGATTTGTCGGATATGTTAATACCCAAAACAATAACGAAGCAAATCAAAAAATTATTAAAGCAATGGCGGACAGAATTGTTCACAGAGGTCCCGACCAGGAAGATTATTATGTTGATTCCGATGTCTCTCTCGGCTTCAGAAGACTTTCGATAATAGATCTCGACGGCGGAAGTCAGCCGATAACAAACGAAGACGGAACAAAAGTTATTGTATTTAACGGAGAAATATATAACTACGGAGAAATCAGAACGCAACTTATCGAAAAAGGACATATTTTCAAAACAAAGACCGATACGGAAGTAATACTTCACGGGTTTGAAGAATACGGCAAAGAAATTCTCGGAAAACTCAGAGGTATGTTTGCTTTCGTTATTTGGGATAAAAATGAAAAAAAGATTTTCGGTGCAAGGGATATTTTCGGAATAAAACCGTTTTTCTATTATCTTAACGAAGGTAATTTCCTTTTCGGTTCCGAAATAAAGTCGTTTCTGTCCAATCCGCTTTTCAAAAAAGAACTTAACAAAGAAAGAATTCCGGATTATCTTTGTTTTGAATACATTCCGACAACACAAACACTGTTCAAAAATGTATATAAACTTGAACCCGGAAGTTATTTTGAATACGAAAACGGTAAATTCGAAACCGCAAGATATTTCACTCCCGAATATGATATAGATGACAGTAAAAACATTGAGTATTGGGAAAATCTTATAGACGAAACATTTAAGGGCTCGACAGTCGCTCACGGAATTGCCGATGTTGAAGTCGGATGTTTTCTTTCCAGCGGCGTGGACTCAAGTTATGTTGTTCATGAAATGGCGAAGAGAAATAAGGTTAAGACTTTCTCGGTAGGATACGCCGAAGAAAAATATTCCGAACTTGATAAAGCGGTGAAATTTGCCGAACACGAAGATGTACCGAATTTTACAAAGAAAATAACGGCGAAGGAATATTTCGATATTGCTCCGACTGTGCAGTATTATATGGATGAACCTCTCCCCAACCCTTCGGCACTTGCACTCTATTTTCTTGCCGAACTTGCATCGAAACAGGTTAAAGTTGTGCTTTCGGGAGAAGGTGCGGATGAACTGTTCGGCGGTTATCATTATTATAGGGAACCGCTTGATTTTGAAAAATATATGAAAGTGCCTCAGGGAATAAGAACCTTACTCGGAAATGTTGCGGAAAAACTCCCCTGTTTCCACGGACAGCGTTTTCTTACAAGAGGCAGATACCCGATTGAGCAGAGATTCATAAGATGCAACTATGTTTACAACCATTCGGAACTTGATAAATTGCTTGCCGAAAAAATACCGTCATCGGAGCCTTGGACTTACACAAAACAGTTCTTTGACGAAGTTGAGGGCGAAGACGATATAACAAAGATGCAATATGCCGATATAAGAACATGGCTTGTTCAGGATATACTCGTTAAAGCGGATAGAATGAGTATGGCGAATTCTCTTGAACTGAGAGTTCCCTTCCTTGATAAAGAAATGCTTAAAATAGCACTCAGAATACCGTCAAAATACAGAGTTAACGGTGAAACGACAAAAGTGGCGCTCAGAGGTGCTGCGGCAAAGGAACTTCCGCAGGAAACTTCCTCGATGAGAAAAACCGGATTTTTAACTCCGCTTAACGATTGGCTTAAGCGTGATGAATTTTATAATACGGTTAAGGAAAAATTCGAATCGGATATGGCCGGCGAATTTTTCAACCGTGAGTATATTGTAAAACTGTTAGACGATCACAAATCGGGAGCAGCACACAATATGAAAAAAATATGGTCGGTTTATTCGTTCTTGCTTTGGTATGAAAAATACTTTATCGAAAACTGAAAGTGAGGTATTTTGAATGATTAAGAAATGTGCGGCTGTCATTTTGGCGGCAGAGGAAAATCCACTTATTAAGTCGTACCATTCGACTTATATGATGTGCGTACTTTCCGAACCGATAATCAGCAGAGTTATAAACACCGTAAAAAAATGCGGAATCGAAGATATTATCGTTATTGTGTCCGACGGCGATACGGAAGTTTCGGCTTTTGCGGAAACGCTCGGATGTAAAACTTTCGAAAAAAAGGATGTCGAAAGCGAATTTGTCGATTTTGTAAAGCAGTATTCTCAAGCGGATGTGTTAGCCCTCAGAGGTGATGCACCTCTTGCAGATGCGGTTGTTTTGAGAAACGCTATGCAGGAACATATTTCCAACGGCAACGATGTAACGCTTGTTTCGACACAGGTTGATATGCCGTTCGGTTATTCGAGAATTGTCCGTGATGAAAACGGCGTTTTTGTTGATGTTGTTGAGGAAAAAGACGCAACCAGCGATATAAAAAAGATTTTTGAAGTAAGTTCCGGCGCATATTGGTTTGACGGAAAAGCTTTGCTTTCGAGTTTTGAGGGAAGCGTTAAAGCCGGAAAAGGTGTTATCAGCAATGCCGTAAACGAAATAAAAAACAGCGGCGGTAAAGTTGATGCATATTATGCGGATGCTCCCGATATTGTTTTAAGAGCAAACACAAGACGCCAACTCTATATGCTTAACGAAGTTGCGAGAAAGAACGAATTGCTTAAACATCTTGATGCCGGAGTTGATATCCCCTGTTTTGACAGCATTATGATTGAACCGGATGTTGAAATCGGAGTTGACACTTTGATTTTGCCGGGTACGATTATAAGAGGAAAAGTAAAAATAGGAAAAGGGTGCCATATCGGGCCTAACACACTCATTGAGGACAGCGTAATCGGAGACGGGGTTGTTCTCAATGAAACGCAGTGCTATCATTCGACGGTTAAATCGGGATGTAATATCGGGCCGTTTGTTCATATAAGACCGAATTCGGTTGTCGGGGAAAATGTGCATCTCGGAAATTTCGTTGAAGTGAAAAACTCGACAATTGACACCGGAACAAAAGTTTCGCATTTGACTTATGTCGGAGACAGTGATGTAGGTAAGCGTGTCAATTTTGGATGTGGTACGGTTACGGTTAATTACACCGGAAAAGCAAAATTTAGAACCAGAATTAAAGACGATGCTTTTATCGGTTGCAATACAAATCTTGTCGCTCCGGTAACTGTCGGAGAAGGCGCTTATACGGCGGCGGGATCGACAATTACAGAAGATGTTCCCGATGATTCACTCGGTATTGCAAGAGCAAGACAGGTGAATAAAAACGGTTGGAGAATTAAAAGAGATACAAAATAAAGAGGAATAAAATAATATGTTTGACAGACTAAATTTCAAAACCAAGGCTGTCGGCACGCCTGAATTTCTTGTGGTCGGACTCGGAAATCCCGATAAAAAGTATACGCTCACAAGACACAATTCGGGCTTTTTGTGCGTTGACGAACTTGCGGAAAAATACGGATTTAAGATAAATAAGCTCAAATATAAAGCGCTTATAGCCGATACCGTTATAAACTCACACCGTGTTATTGTTATGAAACCGCAGACATATATGAATTTAAGCGGAGAAGCGGTAAGAGAAGCGGTTAATTTTTATAAAATTCCGCCCGAAAATGTGATTGTTATATTTGATGATATTTCACTTGATGTCGGAAAACTCAGAATTAAACGCAAGGGAACCGACGGCGGACATAACGGGATTAAAAGTATAATATCCTGTATTTCAAGCAATAATTTTCCGAGAATAAAAATCGGTGTCGGCAAAAAGCCTCATCCCGATTACGACCTTGCCGATTGGGTTCTTTCCGAATTCAAAAAGGATGAAGCGAAACCGCTTAAAGAAGCAAGCGAAAACGCTTGTTGCGCTCTTGAACTTATTCTTGACGGAAAAATCGACGAAGCAATGAATAAATTTAATTCATAGGAGATAGAGTGTAAATGTCGGCTTTCAAAGAAAGTTTGACCGGTTCGGTACAATTTGCGGAACTGGAAAAGGAAATAGACAGTAAAAGAATGCCTCTCGGTGTCCTCGGATTAACCGCTATCCATAAAGCACATATTATAAGTTCGCTTTGCGCAGATAAAAAGCGTAAGGCTCTTGTTGTTATGCCCGATGAAGCGTCGGCGACAAAACTTTCCGAAGATTTGAAGATGTTCGGCGTTACCGCTCTTGTTTATCCGGAACGGGATTTTGCGTTTAACGGAGCTGAATACCGTTCACACGAATACGAGCAAAGGCGATTGAAAGTTCTTTCGAATATGCTTGAGGGAACAATAGATGTTGCGGTTTGTTCAGTCGAAGCGGCGATGCAGAGAACAATTCCCTGCGAAGAATTGAAAAAACATTCGATGACACTTAAAGTCGGTGCGGAAGTATCTCTTGACAGGGTTGTCGGAGTGCTTGTTGCGTCGGGATACAGTCGCAGCGATATGGTTGAAGGTGTCGGTCAGTTTTCACTCAGAGGCGGAATTTTGGATTTGTTTTCTCCCGACAGCGACTCCCCTGTCAGAATCGAATTTTGGGGAGATACGGTTGAAACGATGTCTCATTTTGATATTGAGACACAGAGACGGACTGATAAAGTTGATGAGTTTTCGGTCATGCCGTCAACGGAGATACTGTTTTCGGACGATGAGCAGTTAAAAAACAGAATACTTGAATTTGAAAAAACCGTCAAAGGAAAAGGTTCGAAAAAAGCCAAAGAAAATTTGCTTTCGGATGTTGAACGCTTGGAGTCCGGAGCGAATCTTACTTCCGAAGATAAATATCTTTCACTTGCATATAAAGATTTCAGTACGGTCTTTGATTATGCAGATGAAAAATATCTAACAATCATTTGCGATAGCTCAAATGTTAAAGAAAGAGCCGCAAATTGCATAAAACTCGCTAATGAAGAAATTAAAGTGCTGCTTGAAGACGGTGTGCTGTGCGCAGGATTAGATAAATATCATCTAACAATTGCCGAACTTTTTGCCGAGTACGAAAAGCATAAAATATTGTATTTTGATAATTTTGCGAGAGGCAGTTTTGATATACCCGTAAAAAGTTTGATTTCATTCACAACAACTCAATTGCCTGTTTGGAACGGTAAACTTGATGTTTTGTGCGACGATATTTCCCCTCTTCTTGAAAAGAGCGCTACCGTTATTGTTATGGGCGGTACCGAGAAATCTTCAAAAACGCTTGCCGATGACCTCGAAAGCGAAAACATACCGGCGCTTTATTTTCCGTTTGAACCTAAAGAATTTCCTAAGGGACGGGTTTGTGTTCTTTCCGGAGCGTTTTCGGGTGGATTTGCTTATCCGAACGAAAAACTTTATGTTTTTACTTACGGACGCAATGCGATGGCGTCAAAGCGTAAATCTAAGTATAATTTTAAGAAGGGACAGGGACTCCATTCTCTTGACGAATTGCATAAAGGGGATTATGTGGTCCACAGAATGCACGGTATAGGTGTATTTGACGGAATACAAAAACTCGAAGTCGGAAAAATCGTAAAGGACTATATAAAAATCAAATATGCTAAAAACGATGTTTTATATGTTCCCGTAACACAACTTGATCTTGTTTCAAAATATATAGGACCGCACGACGAAAGCGGTAAAACGGTTAAACTCAACCGTATAGGCGGTGCGGAATGGGAAAAGACACGCAGTAAGGTTAAACACGCCGTTAAGGATATGGCGGATGAACTTGTGGCGCTGTATTCAAAACGCAGACAGTCAAAAGGTTTTGCGTTTTCTCCGGACATTGATATGCAGTCTGATTTCGAAAGGCGCTTCCCTTATGACGAAACACCGGATCAGCTTCGTTCTGTCGATGAAATTAAAGGCGATATGGAAAAATCTTATCCGATGGACAGATTGCTTTGCGGAGATGTCGGTTTCGGAAAAACGGAAGTAGCTCTCAGGGCGGCGTTTAAGTGTATTGCGGATGGAAAACAGTGTGCGATTTTGGTTCCGACAACAATTCTCGCACTTCAGCATTATCGGACGCTCACAACGAGGTTTGAAGGCTTTCCCGTGGAAATAGAAATGCTTTCCCGTTTCAGAACGGCAAAAGAGCAGGAAAAAATAATAAAAAATATTAAGCGTGGCTCTGTCGATGTTATCGTAGGAACGCACCGCATAATTTCAAAGGATATTTCCTTTAAGGATTTGGGATTGCTGATCATTGACGAAGAACAGCGGTTCGGAGTTGCACAAAAAGAGAAACTTAAAGAAAAATTCCCGTTTGTTGATGTATTGACTTTATCGGCAACACCTATTCCCAGAACGCTTAATATGGCGATGTCCGGAATCAGAGATATGTCGGTAATCGAAGAAGCTCCGCAAGACAGACATCCGGTGCAAACTTATGTTATCGAACATGATATGGGAATTCTTGCCGAAGCGATGGAAAAAGAACTTCGCCGTGGTGGACAGGTGTATTATTTATATAACCGTGTAGAAGACATTCAGCGAAAAGCTTCGGAAATAAAAGAGTTTATTCCCGAAGCACGAATAGCCGTTGCTCACGGAAAAATGGCGGAAGACGAACTTAGTGAAATATGGAGAGCGCTGCTTGAAGGCGAAATTGACATACTTGTGTGTACGACGATAATCGAAACGGGCGTGGATGTTTCAAACTGCAATACGCTTATAATCGAAGATGCGGATCGGCTCGGGCTTGCTCAACTTCATCAGATCAGAGGAAGAGTCGGCAGAAGCGCCCGCAGAGCATCGGCATATTTTACCTTTAAGCGAGGTAAGGAACTTTCCGAAATCGCACAAAAAAGACTTGAAGCGATAAGAGAGTATACGGAGTTCGGTTCGGGATTTAAGATTGCAATGAGAGATCTTGAAATAAGGGGTGCCGGAAATATTCTCGGCGCACAGCAACACGGACACATGGAAGCGGTCGGATATGATATGTATCTTGAACTTCTCGGTGAAGCGGTCAGCGAAGAAAAAGGCGAAAAGAAACAGACGAACAAAAAAGACTGCCTTATAGATATGCAGATAGATGCGCATATTCCGGAGAGATATATCGACAGTGTACCGCAAAGACTTGCGATATACAGACGGATTGCGGATGTTTGTACGCTTGAAGATGCAGAAGATGTTAAAGATGAACTTCTTGACAGATACGGAGAAATACCGCCGTCGGTGAACGGGCTGATAGATATTTCTCTTTTAAGAAATTCCGCATCGAAATTCGGAGTTTACGAAATCGGGCAAAAAGGAAGAAATGTTATCCTTTATATCAATGAAATACCGACAAGTATGGTACTTAATCTTTCTTCGCAGTTAAGAGGAAGGGTTTCAGTGTGCGATTACGGAAAAAAATATATCAGCGTAAAAATCACGGAAAATCAAAATCCGTTAGATACGCTGAAGGAGATTTTCGGTTATCTTTCGCATTTTCCGAATTAAACAAAAAAAGAACCGATGCAGCTGCATCGGTTCTTTAATTGGGATTGTTTAGAATAATAAGGTAGGACATTTATCCACCACAAATATCTGTCCTAAGTTCATTATTATAATAACAATTGATTATGGCAAACCGCACACAAAATTGTGAACAAATTGTTAACAATTGCCCTTTTACCCGATTTTTTTACAAAATTTTTATGGTTGAGATATTCAAACATACTTGACATCGGACGATTGGTGTTGTATAATAGCACAGAATTTACGATTAAAGGGAGGGAATAATGTGAGCCAGGTAAAAGTTAAAGACAACGAGTCTTTGGAAAGCGCTCTCAGACGCTTTAAGAGACAGACCTCTCGTGACGGCGTAATACAAGAAGTTCGTAAAAGAGAACATTACGAAAAGCCTTCTGTAAAGAGAAAGAAGAAGTCGGAAGCAGCTCGTAAAAGAAAGTATAAATAAAAACGGGCACGGGGCGTTTTATCGGTATTCTTCCGAAGCGTCCAAGAGCGAATAACTTTTCTGAAAACACCGACATACTTGGTATGCCGGTGCTTTTGTTTTTAATAAGGAGCGTTTAATGAAACGGAAAGATTTTTTGATGCCGAAATACAGATTCAAATGCGTGCTTGATATAACGGCTGACGATTTGAAAAAAATGGGAGCGAAAGCGGTAGGACTTGATATTGACAACACGGTTGCGCCGGACGGAACATTTAGATATGTGGACGGTATTCGTGAATGGGTGAAGAAAATACAGGATGCCGGGTTCCCTATCATTATAATATCAAACGGCACACTTATGCGAGTGGTTCCGATTTCAAAGTATCTCGGAGGCCTGCCCTTTGTACATCTTTCAAGAAAGCCGTCTCCTAACGGACTGAAAAAAGCGGCAAAACGAATGGGCGTTGATATTACGGAACTTGCGATGGTCGGTGATCAACTGTTTTCGGATATTGAGGCGGCGAACAGGTGCGGTGCGATTCCCGTGAGAGTTGATCCGCTGCCGGCAAAGAGTTTGTATCCCCATTATTATCGTTGGAAAGCACGCAGAGAAGAACCGATAATCAGAGAGTTTGAAAAAAATCACGGATACGGAGTTGAGTGATATGGTTGAAAAACTTAAATCTTATATAGAAGAAGCCGGATTTGATGCGGCGCTGATAATTTCGCCGGAAAACAGATTTTACTTTACGGGATTTGAGTCGAGCGACGGATATTTAATTGTTACTGCGGAAAAATCTGTTTTTGTTACGGACGGAAGATATATCGAAGCGGCACAGAAAAGTGTTAAAAACAGCGAAGTTGTACTTCAAGAAAAAAATGCCGAACAGATAACGAAACTTTTCGACTCTCTCGGTGTAAAGAGTGTAGCAGTTGAAACACAGAAAATGACGCTCAAAGAATATACGGGACTTGTACGCTTGCTTGACGGAATCGAAATAGTTGCCGACGGAGAACTTGACGAAGCGATAACGGATATAAGAAGTGTTAAAGAACCTTGGGAAGTTGAACGGATTGTTCTGGCGCAACGGATTGCGGAAGAAGCGTTTTCTCATATTCTTTCTTTTATTAAAGAAGGCGTTACGGAAAAACAGATCGCTCTGGAACTTGATTATTATATGCTTACTCACGGAGCGGATGCGCTTTCGTTCGAAACAATTGCCGTAAGCGGAAAAAACAGTTCAAAACCACACGGGGTGCCTACCGAAAAGGCAGTCGAAAAAGGCGATTTTATTACAATGGATTTCGGTGCCGTTGTTAAAGGGTACCATAGCGATATGACAAGAACGGTAGCACTCGGATGTGTCAGTGATGAGCAGCAGGATGTCTATAACACCGTTCTTCAGGCACAACTTTCCGCAATGGAAAGTGTTAAATCGAATGTAAAATGTTTTGAGGTTGATTCGGCAGCAAGAGATGTAATCGCCGCTAACGGATATGCGCAATACTTCACTCATTCAACCGGGCACGGAGTCGGTGTTGAAATTCATGAGTTTCCGAGCCTTGCGCCCTCTTGCAAAAGTGTGCTTAAAGCCGGTAATATCATAACCGATGAACCGGGTATATATATTCCCGAAAAATTCGGCGTTCGTATTGAAGATATGCTTTTTGTTACCGAAAACGGATGCGAAAATCTGACACGGGTACCGAAAGAATTGATAATACTGTAAAAACTACTTGAAAAATCCTTGAATATAGGATAAAATACAATTGTAAAATTATGTTCCGCATTTTTGCGGGAAAATGGAGGATTAATTTATGATTTCAGCTGGTGATTTCAGAAACGGCGTAACATTCGAAGAAGACGGCCAGGTACTTCAGGTTGTTGAATTCCAGCATGTTAAACCCGGTAAGGGCGCTGCTTTCGTTAGAACTAAAACAAAAAATGTTATCACGGGTGCGGTAGTTGAAAAGAGCTACAACCCCACAGCTAAGTTCCCGACAGCATTTATTGAGAGAAAAGATATGGAATATTCTTATGCTGACGGAGATCTTTATTACTTTATGGATTCCGAGACTTTTGAACTTGTTCCGATAAACGCAGACGATCTTTCGGACAACTTCAAATTTGTTAAGGAAACAATGGTTTGCAAAATCCTTTCCTATAAAGGTAAGGTTTTCGGCGTAGAACCCCCCACATTCGTTGTACTTGAAGTTACAAAGACAGAGCCCGGTTTCAAAGGCGATACCGCAACAAACGCAACAAAACCCGCTACTCTTGAAACAGGTGCCGAGATCAAAGTTCCGCTTTTCATTAACGAGGGCGAAATGATTCAGATCGACACAAGAACAGGCGAATATATGGGAAGAGCTAACTAATCGGAGGTAGTTTATGATGACAGTTACTGAAAAAGCAGCATATCTCAAAGGACTTGCTTCGGGTCTTTCGCTTGATGAAGCAAAACCCGAAACCAAACTTATCAATGCAATGTTGGATGTAATCGACGATCTTGCGCTCTCGGTTGCGGATCTTGAAGATGAACTTGCACTCGTTACCGAACAGCTCGATGCTGTCGATGAGGACTTGGATTCTCTTGAAGAGTTCGTTTACGAAGACGATTGCTGTGATTGTGATTGCGATTGCGACGATTGCTATGACGATGAAATGTACGAAGTTGAGTGCCCTGCTTGTCATGAAGTAGTTGAATTTGATGAAGATTCAATTCTTGACGGATTTGCGGAATGCCCCAACTGCGGCGAAAATCTTGAATTTGATCTTGACGGATGCGATTGCGACTGTGATTGCTGCGACGAAGACTGATATTCAAAATTAAATTGAAAAGCGAGGAAGGAATTCCTCGCTTTTATTCTTTTATCTGCTTACCGGTTATATCTATTCGGTACGGTTTTTCGAAAATAAGTTCGGATACGCTGACAAAAGAATATCCGTCTTTTTCCAGTTGTGTTAAAATTTCGTCAAGTGCTTGCGGCGTGTTCTTTACCGCATTATGAAAAAGGAGTATTGATCCGTTTTCGACTGCCGGCAATACCCTGCTTTTTATTTCGTCAACTGTTAACCCTCTCCAATCGAGGCTGTCGACAGACCATTGAACCGTTCTCATATTTGTTTCTTTTGCCGCAGTTTCGCTTGTGTCGGTGTAATCACCCGACGGAGCTCTGAGCAATGTCGGTTTACAGGATGTGATAGAGGCTAATATGTTATTGCATTTTTCAATGTCTTCTCGGATTTCCTTTTTAGTTAATGTGCTGTATGCTGTGTGGTTATACGAATGATTTGCGATTTCGTGTCCGCTGTCATACAGTTTTTTTACGCTTTCGGGATATTTTTGCGCCCATTCGCCGACAATGAAAAAAGTAGCTTTTGCATTATGCTTTGAAAGGATTTCTATTAAATCGTCGGTATCGTAATCTTCCCAAGCGGCATCAAATGTTACGGAGATTTTTTTATCTTGCGTGTCCACACAGTATATGGGTATCTGTCTTGAAGATTCAGCGGACACGGTAACGGTTTTTTCGGAAACGGATATGCATATTACCGTAAAAACAAGACAAACAAATATAAAAACAAAGAGGGATTTTTTTGTTAGAATTATGTATTTCAAACGAATCATCTCCTTACGGTAAGTATATTTTTATTTGCCGAAAAAAAGACGGAAAAGCGATAATTTTCCGTGTTGACATTGAAAAGGTAAGTGCTATAATATAGTCGAATTCAGCAAAACAAATAGGAGCATATTCGCTCAAGGAGAATGGGTTATGAAAATTGTTATTGCGGGAGCCGGCCGTGTCGGATATTCGATAGCGCATGAACTGTCGAAAGAAAATCACGATATTACCGTGGTTGAGCAGGATCTTAAGCGGCTTAAAGAGATTGATAATTCTCTTGATGTAATGACTGTGTGCGGAAATGCGGCGAGTTACGATACCTTGAATTCACTTCAACTTAAGGATACCGATTTGCTCATAGCGGCAATGAAAGACGATGAACTTAATTTGCTGTGTTGTTTAACGGCGAAGAAACTCGGAGTAAAACATACTGTCGCAAGAGTGCGCAATCGGGATTATTTTAATCAGACTGAATTTTTGAAAGAAGAACTCGGCCTTACAATGACATTTAATCCGGAAGAAGATACTGCCAGCGATATTTCGAGAATATTGCGTTTTCCGTCGGCGTCAAAAGTCGAATCTTTTGCCAACAGTAAGGCTGAGTCGGTTGAAATTCGTATCGGAGAATCAAGTTCTCTGGTGAATATGAAACTTTGTGATTTGAAAGCGAAAACCGATGCGAATATTCTTGTTTGTGCGGTTTCAAGAAACAACGAAGTGTTTATTCCGAAAGGCGATTTTGAAATCAAAGCGGGCGACCGTGTGAATATAGTCGGTTCATATAAGGAGATAAACAAGTTTATCAAAAAGTTCGGTAAACACAGACACGGAATAAAAACCGTTCTTATTCTCGGTGGCGGAAATATTGCGTATTATCTTGCAAAACAACTTGCCAATCTCGGAATAACCATAAAAATAATCGAAAAAGACAAGAAATCCTGTGAACGCTTTAAGGAAGCGTTTCCGAAAGTTAGCGTTGTGCTCGGCGATGGAACGAATCCGGAAATTCTCAGCGAAGAAGGAATTGAGATGGCCGATGCGTTTATTTCGGTTACCGGAGACGATGAGGATAATGTTATCAGTTCGATGTTTGCAATGAGCGTCGGTGTTGATAAGGTGGTTGCGAAGATAAAGGAAAGTCATATAATCCGAATGCTTGCCGGAAATAACATTGACAGTATTGTTCAGCCGGCGAGTATTGCAACTCAAAAGATTGTAAGATATGTCCGTTCAATGCAGAACGCTTACGATTCGAGTTTGGATTCGCTTTACTATATATTTGAGCGAAAAGTCGAAATAATGGAACTGAAAGTAAATGAAAACGCCGATTATCTTGATATACCGATTAAAGACCTTAGAGTTGATGATGATGTGATAATTGCATCAATTATCAGAAACGGCGACTGTATCATTCCTATGGGTGATGATGTAATTAAGGCCGGAGACAGAGTTATAATATCAACAACACACAAAGGTATAACAAAACTCGATAAAGTGCTGGAGGCCTGATATGAACTATAAAATGATAGTTAAAATATTGGGCAGAATTGCCGGAATAGAAGCTGTTTTAATGCTTATTCCGATGGCGGTTGCTCTGATATATTCCGAGAGTGTTGTCGGCTTTGCCGTTGCGATAGCGGTTGCTGTTGCGGTTTCGGCTGTATGCGGTGCTTTCACGAAGAAATGCAAAAATAAAATCTTTGCAAAAGAAGGGCTTGCTTCGGTTGCTCTTACTTGGGTTTTGATTTCACTTATCGGAGCGATTCCTTTTGTTGTCAGCGGTTCGATTCCTAATTATATAGATGCGTTTTTTGAAACGGTTTCCGGATTTACCACAACAGGTTCGAGTCTTTTAAGTAATGTTGAGACACTTCCTAAAAGTGATTTGTTTTGGAGAAGTTTCACTCATTGGATCGGCGGAATGGGAATTCTTGTGTTTATGATGGCGGTTGTTCCGATGTCTAAAGAACACTCGATGCATATTATGAGAGCGGAGGTTCCCGGTCCCGAAGCGGGAAAACTAATGCCGAAAATACAAAGTTCGTCAATGATTTTATATTTGATATATGTCTTTTTGACTTTGGCGGAAGTTGTTGCTTTGTTGCTTTGTAAAATGCCCTTTTATGATGCCCTTCTTCATTCGTTCGGAACGGCCGGAACGGGAGGTTTCGGAATAAAAAACGCAAGCGTCGGTTCGTATTCGAATCCTGCTGCCGAAATCGTTATTGCTGTGTTTATGCTTCTTTTCGGCGTAAACTTCAACTTGTATTTTCTTGTTCTTATTAAGAAGTTCAAAACCGCATTTTTTAACGAGGAATTGCGTTGGTATCTCGGAATTGTCGGATTTGCAACGGTTACGATTGCATACAATATAAGAAATCTTTATTCGTCTGTTTCCGAGTGTTTGAGATATGCTTTCTTCCAAGTAACATCTGTTGTTTCCACAACCGGTTATTCCACTGCGGATTTTGACAGATGGCCCGAATACAGCAGAACCCTTATCGCTGTTATGATTTTTATCGGTGCCTGTGCGGGAAGTACGGCGGGCGGAATGAAAATATCGAGAATTATGATTTTGCTTAAATCTTCCGTTACGGAGATTAAACATATGCTCCATCCCCGTTCCTACAATATTGTCAGGGTGAACGGAAAGACGGTTGAAAAGGAAACTGTCCATAATGTACTTGTTTATTTTTCTCTTGATATAATGATATTTGCTTTTGCAAGTATTGCGATTTCGGCGCTCGACGGATTTGATCCTATAACGACTCTTACGGGTGTTGCAACTTGTATATCTAATGTCGGTCCCGGTCTTTCATTGGTCGGACCCACCGGGAATTTTGCGATGTTTTCTCCGGTTTCCAAAATTTTGCTGAGCGTATGTATGCTTATGGGCAGACTTGAAATATTCCCGATGCTTATTCTTTTTTATCCGAGTACATGGAAAAAAAGCGGGCAGTTTTGAAAAAATAAAGCGTTGCAGATGTGTTTCTGCAACGCTTGTTTTTATATTTGGGTTAAAGCAATATATTCTTTCGGAGTTATTCCGTATTCTTTTTTGAAAAGCGATATAAAATGCGACTGGCTGGAAAATCCGAGCGTGTAGCAAATCTTTTCGTTGTCATATCCTTCCCATAACAGAGTTTGGGCAAGGTCGAGTTTTTGATGCGTTATATAAGTGCTTAAATTGACGCCCATTTCGGTTTTGAAAAGATGAGAGAGATAGTCGGCTGAAAGGTTGCAGTGATCGGCAACGCTGTTGACTGTGAGTTTTTCTCCCAAATTCTTGTTTATATAGGCGACGCATTTTCGGATGTGCGGAGAGTAGTTGAGATTTTTTTGGTGAAGGCTGACTTTATTTGTAAGTTCGATTGCCGCATCGACAATCAGAGAGTTTACGCCCGCTTTTGTTTTTGCGCTGTCGACGCTTCTGATAAAATCGTCGGAAAAAGTGTATGCGGCGTTTTCATTCAGACCGCCTTGTATGGCATATCTTGTTGCAAGTGTGATAAAACTTACCGCCATATATTTTCGCTGTTTGAGTTCGTCGTCCGACATTTGACCGACGGTGATATTTTGTAATCCGACTTGTTTTATTTCAAAAAGAAGTTTCTTTAAGTCGCCTTGTTTAATGCAGGAAAAAAGACGGATTTCATCCCTGTAAGGTGTATGATAAAGGTTGTTTATCACAGACTTTGATTGCGATTTTGCTATCTCTTTGGGTATTATTTTTATACTCATAAGTTCATCGTAATTCATTTTATCACCCATTTTAAGAATACAAAATATGTTAGGTGCCGTCAATGGCTTTCGGGAAATTTATCTCGGTTTTTTGATATAAGTTATGGATTTTGATATACAAAAATTAAATGTTGTGGTAATTTTAGGGTAAAATAAACGGCGGTGATTATATGAAAAGCAGAACAAAATATGAATTAGATGATAAAACGGTAAAGGGTCTTTTTGAAAAAGCGGGACTCGGAAAAGCAATTGAAACTGCGCCTCTCGGATTGGGAATGTTCAATTCCGCATACGGTATTGTTTCCGACACAGGCGAAGAATATGTTATGAAAATCGCTCCGAAAAACGACTTGCCGGTAATGACCTATGAAAAAGATATGCTCAAAACCGAACTTTATTGGTATGGCGTGTTGGCGGAAAATACGGACATTGCTTTGCCGAAAATTTATTTTGAAGATTTTTCCTGTAAGGATATTCATGCTAATTGGTTTTTGATGGAAAAAGTTTCCGGAGTGCACAGAAATAAGTTTGAGACGGACGCTGCCGAAAAAAACAAAATATCCGTTGAAATGATTTGCAAAATGCACAAGATAAAAAACGGTAAATTCGGATATATTCAGAATACGCTTTACGAAAACTGGTATGAGGCATATCGCAGTATTGTTATGGCTCTTGTCGATGATGCACAGCGAATGGGAAAACATTGTAAGAACGGTGAAAGGCTCATACCCTATATTGATCAATACAAAGAAATACTTGCTAAAGCGGAATGTACGCTTGTTAATTTCGATCTGTGGGATACGAATTTGCTTTGCGAAAACAGGGGCGGAAAAATTGTATTTACGCTGATTGATCCCGAAAGAAGTTTTTGGGGAGATCCGATTTTTGACTTTATTTGCTTAGGAGGATTTTTTGATACCCTCGATAAAAAGAAAGAGTACATAGAACTTTACAACTCATACGCTGATGTAGAGGTTGAATTAAACCGTGAAAGCAAAATTCGGTATGCTTTCGCACAGGCTTTAATGGCTCTTATTCAAGAGGTTGAGAGATATTACCGTTTCCCGATTTTCAGCGAAGGATGGATGCTTAATACTTTTGCGTATAAAAAAGGATTCAAAGTTGCATTTGAGGCTCTTGAAAATGAAAAATAAAAGTTTGGAAATGGGAACAGAACCTATAGGGAAACTGCTTTTTAAGTATTCTTCAACGCTTTTTTGTTCGCTGCTGTTTTCCGCTCTTTACAATGCTGTAGATGCGGTTTTTATCAGTTACGGAGTCGGAGATCTTGCGATGGCGGGAGTTTCGGTTGCATCTCCCTTTATGATGATACAAGCGGCATTTGCGCAAATGCTCGGCGGTGGAGCGGGCGTTTTGGTAACCGGATTTTTAGGAAAAAAAGAATATGAAAAAGCCGGCGATGTTACTTTTAATACGATGGCGGTTTTTTATTCGACTGCGATTACGGTCAGTTTAATTTCGATTCTGTTTTGCACACCTATTTTGCGTGTCTTCGGAGCGACGGACGAAATTATGCCGTATGCAAGAGAATATTTTATTGTCATTGCGGCGGGGAATGTTTTTTCTACAGGTTTTTCTTCGATAATAAGAGCGGAAGGGAGAATGAAATATTCGCTCTTGATTTGGCTGATTCCGACAGGAATAAATATACTTTTCGACTATATATTTGTCTTTGTGCTGAAGTTGGGGGTAGTCGGTGCGGCGTTAGCGACAGTGCTCTGTCAGTTTACAAGTTTTTTGATGAGTGTTATCTTTTTCTTGAAAATCAGTTGTCAAAAAATTAAGATTAAATTGCCGGATTTTTCTATTGTAAAAAATGTTTTGGGACTTGGGGTTCCCGCTTTGTTGCAAACGGGCGGAATGTCGGTTGTCATGTTTGCGATAAACAACAGACTTTCGCATTTCGATGATGCTGCTTCGATTGCGTCTTTTGCGTATATAAGCAAAATCATACAGTTTTCTCTTGTTCCGATAAACGCTGTTTCAATGGCGCTGTCTCCGATTATCAGTTATAATTTTGCTTCGGGAGAATATTCGAGAGTAAAGAAGGCTATAAAATCGGCACTCGGCGCTTCTTGCGGATTTTGTGTTGCCGAATTGCTTGCAGGATTTTTTCTTGGGGAACATCTTATTTCGGTGTTTTCGAAAAGTCCTGAAATTTTGAACAAAGGCAATGAGATTATTAGAATTTTGTCATTGTCCTTGATATTAGTTCCGTTTATATTGATTGCTGCGACTTGTTTTCAGGCGACGGCGAACAAAAAGAAGTCTGTTTGTTTGAATGCTGTTTTGATTGTTTCGACTTCGCTGTGCGTGTTTACGCTTTCGTTTGCAAAAGGCAATGTAATGTGGTGGGGCGTCCTGTTGGGATGTGTATTTTCGTTTTTACTCTGTGTTTTGTTGATTGAAAAAGAAAAAAAGAACCGACGGCCTGATTGAGACCGCCGGTTTTTTTACATTTTTTTGATTAGGTTGGGAAGTGCCGAAAGAGAGTGTATTTCATAATCGGGTAAAACCGTGGATGGATTTTTCAGTGAATTCGGATTGAACCATACGGTTTTAATGCCTGCGTTAATTCCGCCTTTAATATCGGAAGTAAGGCTGTCTCCGATTATTACGGCGTTTTCTTTATCGAAAGAAGGAATTTGTGAAAAACAAATATCGAAGAATCGTTTGTCGGGTTTGTTAACGCCGAGACTTTCGGAAATAAAAATTTTTTTGAAAAACGGTTTTATGCCGGCACTGTCCAAACGGGCGTTTTGTACTTTAACGGCACCGTTTGAAACGATAAAAAGATTATAATCTTTTAACTGAGTAAGCACTTCGACGGCTCCGTCGATAAAATAATGACCGAATGAGAGCATATTTTCGTAGTAGGCTGTTGCGTCTTTTGGAGATAGAGTTACACCTAATTCGTTAAATAAAATGCGGTAGCGTTCGGTTTTTACTTCGTCCCGTGTAAGTTCACCTTTTTCGAGACGCTCCCACTGAGTTTTATTTATTCGGCTGTAAAGGCTTAATGTTTCTTCGGCAGGATTTACTCCGAAATGTGCGAGTGTTTTAGAAAGAGCGGTATGCTCGGCTTTGTGAAAGTCGAGCAATGTATCGTCCAGATCAAAGAAAATGTGTGTTATCATAATTATCTCCGTGATGAATTTTGTATATTTTAACATTAACGCCGATAAAGAGCAAGAAAAAAGACCGCTTTAAGCGGTCTTTTTTCTTAAAAAGGGGGTTAGGATTCTATATGAAAAAGTGTAATGGTTATATATAAACTCGCCGAAGCGAGATTGAAAACTCGGTCGCTGAAGAACTCTACCGATTAAAGAGAAATTACATAGAGTTCAAGAGCTTTTACGAAAGTCTTCCAGGAGAACTTCTTGCTGCTACCGATGTCTTCGATAAGTCTGAGCTGTTCCTGAGCTTCCAACTGTTTAACTGCCATTGTTTTCGCCTCTCTTTCTTTGTTGTATCTGTATAATAACACCTTTTGTAATATTTGTCAAGACTTTTTTACCAAAAAAACATATATTTTTTTGTGCAATATGATTAAAGAAAAATGATGCATTTGATTTTTAAGGAGACTTAGAAGAGCAAAACCGTTGAAACTGCGTTGGTTTGCCGAAAAACAGGTGAATACAAATTCACCAAAAAATAAACTTAAAATCGTCAAAACGACGAAAAATATTGTAAAAAATAACCGAAGCAAAATGCTTCGGTTATCATGAAATTAAATTTTAGTTTATGAAATAACTGTTTTTGACGAGTTGGAACTCGGAACAAAGCCGATATAGGATTTGCCGGTGTTAAGTTTCAATTCACTTCCGTCGGAAGAGTAAAGTTCAAGTGCGCTATGAGTTGAGCCTTTTTTCCAAGTGATTTCTTCGTAAGATCCGTTTGAAATATAAAGACCTTTTCCGCTTGTGAGGTTCCATTCGACGAGTTTTTCATCGCCTTTGTATGATCCGACATTAGAATAAATAACAATTACATTGCTTACCGCCATTTGATTTCCGTCGGAGTCAACCATCGCTTTTGAATTCATATTGTTGTAATATAAACCGTCGGCGGAGTTGAAAGTAAAGGTGTGCTTGTAATTTGTCGAAAATTCCATTTCGATGCTTGAACAAGCGTTTGCGAGAGTTCTCTTTTCGGAAGAAAAACTGAACGGAGTTTCATATCCGCTTTTAATATCGGTTCGGAAGTTTTTATCTCCTATTGCTTTGGTTATCCATTCGCCTGTTGTATATGCATTATGCGGAGCTTTTCTTGAAGAGTCCCGTTTGAAATAACTTTCTTCTGCTTTGTTTCCGTCAATATGGTTGATGGAAGAATCGGAAGAGAAGAGATTATATGCTGCATAACTTCCGCCGAAATGAACATAAATTGCATCAAAGCCCGCTGCGACTTCTACGAAGTTATGTCTTGCGCTTCTTGTCGGACCGATTTTACCGACATTTGAAATATCCGAGTAAAGCCATAACATTCTTGTAATACCGCCTTCGGCAAGGCCTTCGACTACTATATCGGGGGTGCAAAGGCTCCATTGAGGTCTGGCTTCGGGTGAGTTTTCGACAACAACAGCCACAGGGCGTTTGTTTTGTACGGAACTGTCAGAAAGTTCAAGTCCTGTAAGACGGTTGATGCTTGTAGGTACAGTGCTTTGAGTTGCTTCGGTTGACGGGGTTGTTTCTATCGGGTCTGACGAATTGTTACCGCAAGAAGAAAAAACGGTAATTGCCAATGTGAGAACCATAAGTGCCGCAATCAATCGAAATTTTCGAGATTTTATCATTTATAACAACCTTTCAATTGAAAATATCGCTAATATTGTATCATATAATTGTTGTTTTTCAAGAAGTTTTATCGAATAACAAGAGAAAAACGGGAACTGTTTTTCAGCTCCCGTTAAATGTGAATTATTCGTCTTGAGCGTCCTTTTCTGCAATTACTTTGTCAGCAACAGCTTGAGGCGCCTGCTCATAGCGTGCGAATTCAAGCGTATAAGAGCCTCTTCCGGCTGTGATTGAGCGAAGAACCGTTGTGAAATCGCCCATTTCCGCCATGGGAACTTCGGCAACAAGTTCCTGATTTCCGTCGGTTGACGGGTTTGTGCCGAGAACACGGCCTCTGCGTTTTGTAATATCTCCCATAATATCGCCGAGATTATCGTTGGGAAGATTTACGGTAAGTGTTCCGACCGGCTCGAGAATTGCGACATTTGCATTGGGCATAGCCGCCTTAAATGCAAGCGAAGCGGCAGTCTTAAATGCCATTTCCGAAGAGTCGACGGGATGATATGAGCCGTCATAAAGTGTTGCTTTAAGTCCGACCATTTGGTATCCTGCGGCGAAGCCTTTCATAACACATTCCTGTAAGCCTTTTTCAACTGCGGGGAAATAGTTTTTCGGAACGGCACCGCCGACTACTGCTGTTTCGAAAACGAGAGTATCGCTGTCGCACGGCTCGAATTTAATCCATACATCACCGAACTGTCCGTGTCCGCCGGACTGCTTTTTGTGTTTACCCTGTGCTTCAACTGCTTTTCTGATAGTTTCACGGTATGCGACCTTAGGTGTTTCAAGAGTTACATCGACACCGAATTTGTTTTTGAGTTTCGATACGATAACATCAAGGTGTTGTTCGCCTAATCCGGAAAGAACCTGTTGTCTTGTTTCTTTATTAAGAGTAAATGTGATTGTCGGATCTTCTTCCATAAGTCGCTGTAAGCCTTGTGCGACTTTTTCTTCTTCGCCTTTTTTGGTTACGCAAACTGCCATTGAAAGACAAGGTTTCGGGAAGTCAACACCTTTGAGTTGAAGTTTGTTTTTCGATTCGCAGAGCGTATCGCCTGTTTTTACCGACTGCAATTTTGTAACAACGCCTATATCTCCGGCAATAATTTCTTTGCAGTCTTCCTGCTTGCTTCCTTTTACCGTAACGATTTTTCCCATTTTTTCAGGTTCGTCGGTTCTGAAATTAAATGCCGCTGTATCCGAAGTAAGTTTTCCGGAAACAACCTTGAAGAAAGACATTTTTCCTACGAAAGGATCTGCAACTGTTTTGAAGCAGATTGCCGCAAGGGGTCCGTTTATATCACACGGAAGCATTACTTCTTCGCCGTTTTCGTTGAGTGCGGTTTCTCCCGCATAACCGAAAGCTCCGGGAACCGACCATGCGAGACCGTAGAGAAGTTGATCCACACCGGCTGCGGTAAGACCCGAAACGGCATATACCGGATAAATCGAACCGTCGAATATTCCGAGGCAGAGTCCTTTAAGGATTTCTTCCTGAGTGAATTTTTCACCTTCGAAAAATTTATCCATAAGTGCTTCGTCTGTGGTTGCAACGGCTTCCATAAACGAAGAGGTCATTTCTTCGATAACGGGATCGTTCGGAACATCGACTTTTTTCGCTTTTCCGTCCGCATCGTATTCAAAAGCCATACCTGTCATGAGGTTGACATAGCATTTTGTGATATTTCCTTCCATATAAGGAATAATTGTCGGACAAAGTTTGTTTCCGTAAACTTCTTTGAGCGCATCAAAGGTTTTGTAGAAACTTCTGTGATCGGAATCGGTTTTTGTAATTGCGAAGAATTTGGCAATTCCTTTTTTATCTGCGGCTTTGAAGGCTTTTTCCGTTCCGACATCAACACCCGAACCCGCAGAGGTTACTATAAGCACGGCTTCTGCGGCTCTTATTGCTTCGGAGACTCCGCCTTCGAAGTCGAAAAGACCGGGAGCATCTATAATGTTAAGTTTTGTATTGTCCCATTCAATAGCTGCCATTGCGGAAGATACCGATGATTTGCGGCGTTTTTCTTCTGCATCGAAATCGAGAACCGTGTTTGCGTCGGCTACTCTGCCGAGTCTTTCGGTTGCTCCCGAAACATAAAGCATTGCTTCGCAAAGGGTCGTCTTTCCTTTTCCGCCGTGTCCTACCACGGCAATATTTCTGATGTTATTAGATGTGTAGGCTTTCATAGGTATCACTCCAATGTTCTATATTAACTGTTTATCTATGAAAATAAACATAATTTTCATATCAACAAGAAAAATTGTAGCATAATTGCACAAAAATATCAACAAAAAAATAAAAAAGGCTGTAAAAAATTCCGATCTTTTACAGTCTTTTTTGTAGAGAGTGTCAGTTATTCGCTTAAAATAAGTACATATTTTAATTTTATAGGTTGAATTTTAACAAATAACGGGAAGCGTTTTTGTAAATATTGACGGTTTTGTCATCCGTTTACAAGTTTTCCTGTGTTGACATATAAATCTGCATAAAACATATCGAAAGCGTCGATTACTCCGTCTTGATTATAGTCTGCAGCGTTGAAGTTTGCCGTGTTGTTGAGAACGGTTTTTCCGGATACTACATCGGTGATTATTTGGTTATCGGTTAAATCTGTTGTTCCGTCGGCATTGACATCGCCCCAACGGACAACCGTATATGTTTTTGAAAACGGACTTGTAATATTGAGCGTGCCTGTCGTTGTCGTTCCCGAAACGGAGGCACTGTTGTTTGAAGGCGCCCAAGACGGAGCATAAGTACACCATAGAGAAGATGTAAGATTTGCATCCTTTGTAATAAAAACAATGTTTTTTGAGTTGTCGAAAACGAGATTTGAATTGAAAATCGGCGTAATTCCCGAATAAGAAGTTGAAGATATTGAAGGATATATCAAAGAAAATCCGTCATAATTATACAAGGTTCCCGTGTTTATATGGTTGCCTTCGGTATCTGTGCCGTTGCCGAATTTTGTTGCCGGAGAACCGAAAGCGTTTGAAGTATAAGTTTCCGACCCTACAATAAAATAATCGTAGAAAATTCCCGAATCGCCTTGGTCCGCCCAAGTGCAATCCATCCCATACCAATTCCCGTCTTCCATTTTAACATAATTCCATTTGTGCGCTCCGCCGTTTCCCATACCTACGACTGTTATGCACGGGATGTTTTCACGGTCGCATAAAAGTTTGAATGCTTCGGAATATCCTTCGCAAACCGCTTGACCGGTGAGAAAAACGCCCGTGGGTTGATGCGCCATGGCAACATCGGTTGTGTATACCGTCATTTTGCAGATTTGATCGTGAATGGATTTACATTTCGCATATCTTGAACTGCCGTTTATAACAAAGTTGCTTATTTTCTCTTGCATTTGTTTATAGCAGGAACGAATGGTTTCAAAGTTTGAATAATCATCTGTGTTGAGCATTATTTTTAAGTTCAGTTCGGTTACCCAGAAGTCGCCTGTTTGGGTATAAGCGTAAGAAAAGGAATACGAATAATTTCCCAGCCAAAAATATTCCGGATAATCTTCGATGACAGCTGACATCGCACCGATTATTGTGTTTTTTGTGTTATCTTTCAACTCGTCAAGAGAAGTTGCATAGAGTTGCTTTGTTGAAAAACCGATTAAAATTTCGGCAGTGCTTTCACTGTTATTACCGATTTCAAGTCCGCCTTGGCTGTCAACAATTGCATTGTAAGCGGCTTTTTGAACAGCGGTAAGATTCGAATAAAAAGTCCATGGGGTATCGGAGTTTGAATAGAATTTAAGCAAGGAGTCGGATTCATTTTCGTTTTTTACAATGTGAAACTCATCTGTCAGCATTTCTTCCGAGAAAACCTCATCGCATTTTGCGGTTTTAATATCGGACTTTGCCGACGCAATAAAAGTTGGACACAGAGCGGTAAAAAGGATTATACCCATTAAAATGCAGGCTGAAATTCGTTTTTTCATAGTTTTATCCCCCTTAATCAGATTATTAGTTAATCGTTCGATTACCTAATGCTTATATTACACTACAGTTTTATATTTGTAAAGATAATTCTTATATTTAACTAACCGCCGAATTTCGCTCATATAATATTAAGTGTATCTGTCTTGATTTTTAGGTGCATTAAAAGTATAATTAAACGATAAAGGTTTGGAGTGATTTTTTTGTCAAACGATAAATTTATAAAATTCAGAGAACAGTACAAAGAGTTTTCGTATAACGGATGGGCTCTCTCCTGTGATAACGGAGATATAAATATAGTTTTTGATTTTTCAATCGACGGATTGGCAAGGTTTACCCCGTCAATTCGAATTCCTACGGAAAATCTTGAAATCGTAAACGGTTTTGATTCTCCGATTGCCGAAAAAATAATATTTAATCTCGGTATGGTGGAACTTATAAGTTATTGGAAGTGTGCCTGCCCGAAAATTGTCAATGTTAAGTGCGGATATTTAAGCGAAAAAGATATTCGTTGGTTCAAGAAACTTTATTTCGGCGGACTTTCAGAGTTCTTCTATATAAACGGAATAAAAACCGATGAAGAATCGTTTATGCAAATTAAAGTCAATGAAAGCCTTAAACCTTCTGCCGAACCGCAGTCTTATACGGATAAAGGTATAAATCTTATTGCAATAGGCGGCGGAAAAGACAGCTGTGTAACAACATCTTTGCTTAAAGACTTCAAAGAAAAGAACAGATTTTTCACGGTTAACGACCAACAGGCGAGGACGGATACGGTTCTTGCTGCGGGATATTCGGAAAAAGATATTGTAAAGACATACAGAACAATAGACAAAAATCTTCTATCGCTCAACTCGGAGGGTTATTTGAACGGGCATACGCCTTTTTCCGCAATTGTTGCGTTTCTGTCTTTGTACTGTGCATATCTTATCGGCGGTAAATACATTGTGCTTTCCAATGAGTCGAGTGCAAACGAATCTAATATCGAAGGCGAAAATGTTAATCACCAATATTCGAAATCTTATGAGTTTGAAGACGATTTTACGGCTTATGTTCAAAAAAACATTTTCGGATATGACGGAATTGAATACTTCAGCCTTTTAAGACCTTTTTCCGAATTGCAAATTGCGAAAATGTTCGCTTCGTTGGAAGAATATCACACAACTTTCAGAAGTTGTAACCGTGGAAGCAAGAAAAATGTTTGGTGCGGAAAATGTGCTAAATGTTTATTTGTGTTTACGATTTTATCGGCGTTTGTCGATTACGGAAAACTCGTCGGTATATTCGGAAACGATATGCTTAACGACGAAGACTGTGTTGCGGATTTTGACGGCCTTGCCGGTATAACTCAAGTTAAACCGTTTGAGTGTGTCGGAACGAAAGATGAGTTTAATTTTGCACTTTGGAAACTTTGCGAAAAGTTAGAAAAAGACGGGAAACCGTTGCCTTTGCTTTGCGAACGGTTTAAGGAAAAAGTAGATGGTTCGACGATAGATAAAAATCTGCTAAAAGAATATAATGCATTAAACAATGTGCCGGATGAATTTCTTTATATAATTACGGAGATGTATGGTTATGTTGCCGAAAATAATTAAATACCTTGAAAACAAGTCGGTTTTAATCCTCGGTTTCGGAAGGGAAGGGCAGTCAACGCTGGCTTATATAAGAAAATATCTTCCCGAAAAGGAACTCACTGTTTCCGACAGAAATCCGATTAAAATCGAAGATGAAAATGTTACGGTAATAAGCGGTGAAGATTATCTTGAGTGTATAAACAACTATGATGTTGTTATGAAAAGTCCCGGGATTTCTTTCCGTGAAGTTGATGTGAGCGATAAGACGGAAGTAACCTGTCAGGTTGATTTATTTTTGCGCTTTGCTCAGTGCCGAAAAATCGGCGTTACGGGCTCAAAGGGGAAAACGACAACTTCAACTCTTACTTATGAAATGCTTAAAGCTGCGGGAAAAGATGCAAAATTGATCGGGAATATCGGTATTCCGGTTTTCGAGGCGCTTCAAACCGTTCGAGAAGATACTTATGCGGTAATCGAAATGTCCTCGCATCAGTTGGAGTTTACCAAGGCTTCGCCGGATATAGCGATTCTCACAAATGTTTATGAAGAACATCTCGATCATTATAAAGGCGGATTTTCGGGTTATGTCGGATCGAAACTTCATATTATGAATTATCAGAATGAAGACGGCGTGTTTATTTACAACGCTACTCAAGGGGTAAGCGAATATGTTGACCTTTCTTCGACTCAAGCGAAAAAGATCGGAGTCTATGCGAATGATGAGTTGCCGTTTGAAGTAACGAACGAACATTTACTCGGTGAGCATAACCGTCAGGATATTCTTTTTGCGTATAATGCCGTAAAAATGCTCGGAGTAAGTGATGAAGAATGTAGAAAAGGTGTTGAAAACTTTTCGGGAATTGAACACCGTATGGAAAAAGTCGGTACTTTTAAGCAAGTAACATTTTATAATGACTGTATTGCGACAATTCCACATGCGGTAGAGTGTGCGATTGAAGCTCTGAAAGAAGTGGATACGCTGATTTTCGGCGGAAAGGACAGAGGAATAGATTATTCGGAGTTTTGCGAATATTTAGAAAATTGTTCGGTTAAAAATCTTATAGGAACGCCGGAAACCGCACATAAAATATTGGAAAAACTCGAAAAGGCAAATTCGAAAAAAAATCTTGTTAAGGCTAACGACCTTGACGAAGCGGTTAGAAAGGCTTACGAACTTACCGAAAAAGGAAAGATATGCCTTCTTTCTCCGGCGGCTTCAAGTTATAATGTTTATAAAAATTTTGAACAGAAAGGTAAACATTATAAAGAGTTGATAAAAAAATACGGGGAATAATCACATAATCGAGGAAAGAACAAGCAGTTCTTCGATTTTACGATAATCGTTTTCGAAATTTTCGGGGTTTTGAAAGTCAAACGAAAATTCGAAAAACGGAATATTCAAAGCGCTGCATATTTTCCGTTTGAAAAGGGTTTGCGCTTCGGCGTTTTTCATTTTTCTTATTGGAAATGAGGTTATGCTTTTGAAAACCTGAGCCATCATGGAGCAGTCGGCGGAGTTCGTTTTGGAAAAATATGCAATTGCGTTTTCACCGCACGAAACCGAAATAAGATATTTTGTGCGTGCGGAAAGAAAAAGATTATGTAATGCGCTTTTATCGAATTCATCGCCCGTATGCATAATATCGTTTTCCGTATCCGAATAGGGAATTATTACTATGCGTTGATCACGCAAGATGTTTCTGATTTTGATTGACGAAATTTTCAAATCGTTTTTGTATGCAATGCATAAGCGTTCGAAAAATCGCATAACGATACGGGAACTTATCGCATCGCCGTTTGTTCCGTCGGCCAAAAACACAATGCTTTTGTTTCCGCTTCCTAAAGAGAGAGAAATAAGCTCGTTTGCGGAAGTCAGATTTACAAAATCGAAACGCTCTGTAATTTGACGGATTTCTTCGATACGGTCTTTACGGCACATAACATCAGCATCCTTATAAAGTAAGATATTTAAGATATATTCCGAAAGAAGTGATTTTATTATGGATATGGCAGAAAAGCCTATCACACAGGATTATAAGTTTAAGGGTAGAATAATCAATCTCAGAGTTGACGATGTTCTTTTGCCCAACGGAGCAGAATCTAAAAGAGAAGTTGTAGAACATCCGGGCGGTGTTTGTATTGCCGCATTAACCGAAGATGAAGAATTGATGTTTGTTGAACAGTTTAGGTATCCGTATTCCGAAGTGGTGCTTGAATTACCTGCGGGGAAACTCGAATACGGCGAAAATCCGTTGGAAGCGGGAAAAAGAGAACTTCGGGAAGAAACGGGTACGGTTGCTTCGGAATATGAAGATCTCGGAAAACTTTATCCCACGCCCGGATATTGCGGTGAAATTATTCATATTTATTTCGCCAAAGGTATCACATTTACCGAGCAGGATTTAGACGAGGATGAGTTTCTCGAAGTGAAAAAAATACCGTTGAAAAAAGCGTTTGAAATGGTTATGAACAACGAAATAAGAGACTCAAAGACGCAAGTCGGAATAATGAAAGTTTATCATAAAGTTTACGGAGCGGAAAAATGAAGATAATATTGGCTTCGGGATCGCCGAGAAGAAAAGAAATACTGCACAGTGCGGGATATGAGTTCGAAGTGAGAACATCAAGTGCGGATGAGACTTTGCCGAAAAATATTTCCCCCGAGGAAGCGGTAATGTATCTTGCTCAAATTAAGGGAGATGCAATAAAATCGGAAGATGATGAAATCGTTATTTCGGCTGATACGGTAGTGGTTCTTGACGGTGAAATTTTAGGAAAACCGAAAGACATATCGGATGCTCACCGTATGCTTACGGCTCTTTCGGGCAGAACACACAGTGTTTTGACCGGAGTGTGCATAAGAAACAAAGAAAAAAAGACCGTGTTTTACGAAAACACGGAAGTTGAGTTTTGGAATTTAACACAAGAGGAAATTTCCGATTACATAAAAACAGGAGAACCTTTTGATAAGGCGGGCGGATACGGAATTCAAGGCAAGGGGGCAATGCTCGTTAAAAAAATTAACGGAGATTATTTGAATGTTGTCGGTCTTCCGATGTCAAGACTTAAAAGGGAACTTGAAAACAGTTTGAAATAAATTTTCATAAAAACAAATAACTCGTAAATCAACTCCGACAGTTATCAAATTATTGAAAAAATCTGCATTTATGCCGTTTTCTTTTGTGTTTGTCGCTTTCGATTGAAAAAAATGACAGTTTCTGCTTAAATTGAATTGCAGGAAAAGGTTAACTGCATAAAGGAGGAATTATTATGAAAAAGAAAGCAGGTATTATATCTGTAACGGTGATAGCGGTCGTTTTGGTTCTTTTGTTCGTTGTTTTCCCGATGACAAAGTTGTATTGGACAACCGATGATATGGGAATTCTTAACGGCAGTACAAACTCGAAGGTTTACGCAATCATTCCGAGGCTTACACGAATATCCGAAAAAGACACGGACTTCAGAATGGAAATACTCGATGTTTCGGCTGATTTCTACGATGCAAACGGATTTGTAAATTACGCTCAGGCACCTGAAATAACCGATATTAAATACGGTTATAATAAGGTTGAATACACATTGACCGACAATCAGGGCGGTGCACAATGGAGAGTTTCTGTACATTACGGGCTTATAAAAAGCGATGTGGAATATGAAGTTCTTAAATACAAAACCTATACGGATGAAAATTTATCCGTGCTTAATAATTTGCTCAAAGACGATACTGTAAAAGCGGAAATTACTTTGCTTGACCGAGAATCGAAAAAATTCGAAAATTGCAACGGCACGGAGACTGTCTCCGATAAGGTTTTGATTTGTAAAATGGTTTCCGCAATAGAAACGGCGGAAAAAGTCCGTATTGAACCCGATTCCGACAAAGTGTTTGAGTTCAAATGTGTTATCGGCGGAACGGCTCAAGATGAAAGCGTTACGCTTTCGGTTGGCAACGGTGCGGTTGAAATAAACGGCGTGCTTTTTGAAATTGATACAAACACATATAATGCCGTTTGCGGCGAAGTGTCGGAAATTTTGAAAAACGATAAATAATAAATAAAAGCGAAGCCTCTCGGTGATTTAGCCGAGAGGGTTCTTTTTTTATAAAGAAGGATTAGATTTTCCTTTTATAAAAATATCTTTTATTTTTTGAGTTAAGGTGTTATACTGATTATGCCAAACAAATTCAATATAAAGGGGAAAGCCGTGCAACAAGGGAGTATTCTGCCTTTGTCTACGCATAATAACTTTGTGAATTTAGTAAAACCGCAAATTCCGTCAGGTTATTATGCAAGGATCTCCTTTAATACTTGAATTTGTTTGGCGACAATCGGGGTTTGCGTTTTTCGGTGCGTTAACTTCGGTTGACGCACTTTTTTATTTATAAAGGAGACTTTGCTATGGAACAGAAAAATGAAATGTTGGAAAAATTGACTCCGGAAAACATAATCGCAACCGCTATAACAGTTCCCGGAGTTAAGGTTGTCAGAAGCGATTTTTTGAAAAAAGTTTTCGAAAAAGAAGATGTTGATGTTCAAAACATAATTGATTTAGGACCTGTCGAAGCGGGAATCTCGCAGGAAAAACTTTTTGAAATGGCAAAAAAACTTATTCTTAAGCGAACAAGTGAATCGTCTGCCATATCTTTTGCTGCCGCAATTCCGGGCGGAGCGGCGATGGCGGCATCAATACCGGGAGATGTTATACAGTTTTTTGCGTTTACACTGAGAATTGCTCAGGAACTTTCATATCTTTACGGTGCGGATGATATTTGGCAAGACGGTCAAGTTGATGACGAAAAAGTTAAAAATCGTCTTTTGATGTATTGCGGGGTAATGTTCGGCGTAGCGGGTGCTGTAAACGGGGTAAGAGTCCTCTCGGCTCAAGTGGCGAAAACTACGGCAAAACAGTTGCAAAATAAAGCTTTAATGAAAACCGGATGGTATCCGCTTGTTAAAAAAATCGGCAAAGTAATAGGGGTTAATGTTACGAAAAAAACTTTAGCGGGCGGAGTTGAAAAAGTTATTCCCGTTGTCGGCGGAGTTGTTTCGGGCGGATTGAATTTCGCTTCGATGATGCCTATGGCAAACAGATTACAGCAAGCACTTGAAAGTGCCGCATTTGGATATACTCAAGAAGATTACGAACGGGATATAATCGAAATTGAAAGCATAGAGCTTGAGGACGGCGAAGAAACTTCGAAAAGTGAAACTGCGAAAGACAAAATTGTTGTCAACGGAAGAAAAATGTTCGAAAGCGTAACGGGTTTAATTTCAAAGCAAAAATCAAGCGAACCGACGGATGATATTTTTGAAAAAATCGAGAAACTTTCGGCGCTGAAGGAAAAGGGAATTATTACATCTGAAGATTTTGAAGCGAAGAAAAAAGATCTGCTTGAGATGATTTGAATTTAGATTTGTAAGATGGCACTGAAGTTGTGCAATATAACAAGAAAAACGGCTGAAAATTTTCAGCCGTTTCGTTTTATAAATTTACAACATTTATCGGCTTACTGTCGAAAAATGCTTTGATGTTTTCTTTTAATATTCCCATAAGCCGTTGGCGTGTTTCGAAGCCCGCCCAAGCGATATGAGGAGTGATGTTACAGTTGACGGCAGTAAGCAAAGGATTATCCGGTTTCGGCGGTTCACACGACAGTACATCGACTCCGGCGCCTGCGATTTTTCCGGAATTAAGAGCTTTTGCGAGGGCCTCTTCGTTTACAACCTGTCCCCGTGCGGTATTGATTAAAATTGCATTAGGTTTCATTTTTGAAAGAAAATCCTCGTTAATAAGATTTTCCGTTTTGTCGGTTAAAGGGCAATGCAGAGAAACAATATCGGATTTTTCTGCGATTTCTTCAATAGATGACCATTTGAAGTTTTTTCGGTGCGATTGATCGGTTTCATGTCCCGATACTGCAAGAATATTCATTTGATACGCCTGTGCGATGTCGGCAACGGCTTGACCGATTTTTCCGAAACCGATAATTCCGATTGTTTTTGAATACATTTCCACAAGCGGCGTTTTCCAATAGCAAAAATCGGGACAGTTACTCCATCCGCCGTTTTTGACATCTGTACAGTGAAGTGAAACATTATTGTACAGTTCGGATATATGAGCAAAAACCAGTTGAGCAACCGCCGCAGTCGAATATGCGGGAATGTTTGAAACGGGAATGTTTACGCTTTTGAGGTACTGTGTATCGACGACATTGTATCCCGTGGCCAAAACAGCGACGAATTTGAGATTACCGAGTTTTTCGAGAACCTCTTTCCTTAAGGGAGTTTTATTTGTTATTAAAATATCGGCGTTTTCGGAACGCTCGAAAATCAATTCTTCGGGAGTGCGTTCGTAAACTTCAACTTCGCCGTATTCTTTAAGCCAATCCCAAGACAGATCGCCGTTGTTTGTTGTCGCTGCGTCAAGTATGACGGTTTTCGCCATATTTATGCCTCCTGCTGATATAATATTAAGTATTATAATATCATATCATTAGAGTAAAAATCAATAAATTGATTGACCTTGAAGAAGATATGTTATAAAATTATAATGATATTGTCTGTTCGAAAGTGTGGTGAGAGCGTTTGAAAAAGAAAAAAGTAGGCCGCAAAGGTTTGCTTAATTTTATAGGTGTTGCACTTATAATTATCGGTGCGGTTTTGCTTGTGTTAACTATGCTTATGCAGATACAGCAGTTTGCCGTAAAATATGAGGAAGTTTTGCAAATGCTCTCGGATTTCGAAGATGCGGTTGCGGCGATAGAAATTAAAGGGCTTGTAGTAATTGCGATACTTTTTCTGTATCTGTCAAAATCCGTATTGCCGATCCCGATTTCTGCGGTATGCGTTATAGCGGGTATGGTTTTCCCGACTTATATTGCGGCACTGATAAATCTTGCGGGATTTACGATTCTTTGTACGATAAAATACTATTGGGGAAAACATCTCGGAGGCGGTGTCGTTCATAAATTGCTTTCAAGATATGAGATTTTCGATAAAGTCTTCGCTTCGGGCTTTTCGGGAAAAGGCGGAATGCTTATTGCACTGAGACTTGTTCCTCAGATACCTATAAACACTGTCAGTCAGTTATACGGAGCGACAAATTTCGGATACTGTAAATATATAATATTTTCTCTTATAGGATTTTTGCCGAAAATAATATCGTACAGTATTGTCGGTAGGAATGTTTACAATCCGTTTTCATTGGCGTTTATGCTTCCGTTGGTTATTATTTTTACCATTTCGGGACTTACGACGCTCGGTGTAAATGCGTTTATTGATTTTTACAGCGGAACGAAAAAATCAAAAGAATTAAAAAACAAGTCGGAAGGATGATTGGAATGTTAACAACAGTACAGTTGAGAGAGGATATAAAAAGCGGAAAATTCGACGAAAGATTCAAACGGGTTTATGTCAGTGAAGAGGATGTTGCTCAACAGTATGAAAGATACTGTTCATTGGCTGATGATTTCGATGAAGTCTTTTCAGCAGGCAGGGAAATAAGACTTTTTTCCGCACCGGGCAGAACCGAAGTCGGCGGAAATCACACTGACCATAACCACGGAAGAGTTCTTGCGGCGGGAATAAATTTGGATGCGATTGCGATTGCGTCCGCAAATGAAGAAAATATTGTCCGTGTTAAATCGAAAGGCTATTCGATGGATGTTGTTGACTTGTCGGATTTAACTGTCCGTCAGGATGAGTTCGGACATTCCCCCGCACTTGTAAGAGGGGTTTGCCGTGGATTTATAAATAACGGATATAAAATCGGCGGTTTTGATGCGGTAACGGCATCAAAAGTTCTTTCGGGATCAGGTTTGTCGTCGTCTGCGGCATATGAAGTTCTTGTCGGAACAATGCTTAACTATCTTTATAACGACGGAAAAGTAGACCCGGTAACAATAGCTAAAATAGCACAGTATGCGGAAAACGAATATTTCGGAAAACCTTGCGGATTGATGGATCAAATGGCTTGTTCGGTAGGCAGTTTTATTACCATTGATTTTGCGGATCCTTCAAAGCCGGAAATCGAAAAAGTCGATTTTGATTTTGCTTCCTGCGGACATTCGCTTTGCATTGTCGATACAAAAGGAAGCCATTCCAACTTGACGGATGAGTATGCGGCAATCAGAGCAGAAATGGAAAGCGTTGCGCAACAGTTTTCAAAAAAAGTTTTGCGTGAAGTCGACGAGACGGAATTTACGAAAAAAATTCCCGAACTTCGCCAAAAAGTCGGCGACAGAGCCGTGCTTCGTGCGATGCATTTCTACAAGGATAACGAAAGAGTAATAAAAGAGGTTGAGGCTCTTAAAAATAATAATTTCGACGAATTCAAACGCTTAATAATCGAAAGCGGCGATTCTTCGTATATGTATAATCAAAATGTATTTGCGGTAAAACAGCCTTCCGTTCAGCCTGTCTCGGTTGCTTTGGCATTGAGCGAACAGGTTCTTGAAGGAAAAGGTGCATGGAGAGTGCACGGCGGCGGATTTGCCGGAACAATTCAGGCTTTTGTTCCCGATTCTTTGCTTGAGGAATACAAAAGCACAGTCGAAGCGGTATTCGGTGAAGGTTCTTGCTATGTGCTTTCGATACGGCCGGTCGGCGGAACCGAAATATAAAAAGGAAGTCGGATAATATGGATATTCGTCAAGTATTAAAAGATTTAACCGATTGTGCAGGGGTTTCGGGCTGCGAATACGAAGCTGTTCCCGCAGCGAGAAATTATCTGGAAAAATACGGAAAAACATATACCGACAGTCTCGGAAATTTGATTTGCGAAATTGACGGAGAGGGTAACGGAATATTGCTTGATGCCCATATTGACAGAGTTGGGATGGCAGTTACCGGAATTACAGATGATGGTTTTCTCAGAGTAGCCGCTTGCGGCGGAATAGATAACAGAACTCTTGCGGCACAGCAGGTTACTGTTCATTCAAAAGAAAAAATCAAAGGCGTAATTATCAGCACTCCGCCTCATTTACAAAACGGCGATTCCGAAAACAATGCGATGAAAACGGAAGAAGCGCTTATAGATACAGGTATGACGGGAGAAAAATTAAAGCAAACCGTCAGCCTCGGAGACAGAGTAACCGTCGATTCTGATTTTCTTGAACTCTTGGGAGACCGAGTTTCGTGTCATGCGCTTGATGACAGAGCGGGTATGGCGAGTATAATTTATGCATTGGATATGCTGAAAAACAGCGGATGCACCGAAAAAATAATCGTTGTTTTTTCTTCGAGAGAAGAAGTGGGCGGAAGCGGAGCGAAAGTTGCTTCATTTAATGCGAAAGCCGATGAATTTATTGCGGTTGATGTCAGTTTTGCCGACACTCCGGACAGCAATTCTCAAGAATGCGGCGAATTGTCAAAGGGTGCGATGATAGGAATTTCTCCTTCGCTCGACTGCGAGTTTTCTCAAAAACTTATTGATATTGCGAAAGCCAATGGAATTCCTTATCAGCTTGAAATTATGGGCGGAAGAACGGGGACTAATGCCGACAGTATGACTGTTTCCGGTTGCGGATTCAAAAGTGCACTTATTTCCGTTCCGCTTCGATATATGCATACCGGAATCGAAACGGTAAGCGTATGCGATGTGGAGAACACAGGAAAACTCATCGCTATGTATATTATGTCCGGAGGTGATTACGGTGCTTAAAGAACTTTGTCTTCTTAACGGAACATCGGGCCGTGAAAAAGCCGTAAGGGAATATATAATTTCGAAAATACCTGCGGAGTGTAAATATACGGTAGACGCACTCGGAAATATAATTGTCGAAAAGACAGGTAAAAGCAGAGCTTCGAAAAAAGTTATGCTCAGTGCCCATATGGACGAAGTCGGATTTATAATCAATTATATTACGCAAGACGGGTTTCTTAAATTTACGAATATAGGCGGAATTGACGAAAGATCGGTTTTCGGCAGAAGCGTCAGCGTTTCCGGAATACACGGAGTAATAGGGGCAAAAGCGTTTCATCATCTTTCTTCGAGCGAGAGAAATAAAGTTCCGAAATGCGAAGATATGTATATAGATATAGGCGCATCGTCAAAAGCCGAAGCGGAGAAATATGTTTCTCTCGGAGACTGTGCTTATTTTGAATCCGATTATCTTGAATTCGGTGAAGGTTATATAAAATCCAAAGCGCTTGATGACAGAGTCGGTTGTAAAATCCTTCTTGATATTCTTTCGAAAGAGCAGCCGTATGATTTAACCGTATGTTTTGTTACGCAGGAAGAAATCGGCACAAGAGGATCGGCGGTTGCGGCATTTAATGTAAGCCCGGATTATGCGATAGTGCTTGAATGTACTACGGCATCGGATATTCCCGATGCGCCGGAGCATAAAAAGGTTTGTAAACTCGGAGAAGGTGCGGTTGTAAGTTTTATGGACCGTGGCACCGTGTACGATGCGGAACTTTATAAAAAGGCTTTTGTGCTTGCAAAAGAAAAAGGAATTAAGTGTCAGACTAAAACGGTAGTTGCCGGCGGTAACGATGCGGCGGCAATTCATAAATCCGGAAAAGGAGTAAGAACGGTTGCGATTTCCGTTCCGACAAGATATATCCATTCTCCGTCCGGAGTTGCCAAAAAAGAAGATATTTCGGCTGTGAAAATGCTTGCCGAATGTCTTGCGGGAGAACTTGCCGATGATAAAACTCATTGAGAATTTGTCTAAGGTTACGGCAAACAGTTTACTCGGCTTCTTTCCGCAAAGTGCCGAAAATATTTTTATGCTGTCTTCTCTTCTTGATTTTACCAATGTTGACGGAGCGTGGCTTCAAACGGTGGAAGATAGCGTAACGGCGTTGGTGATAGAAAAAGAGAAAAGCAAAGTTTATGTCTGTGCAAAAGAGAGTTCGGATTTTTACGAACTTGCGGATTTTATTTCAAGACTCGGAGGAACGGTTGTTCACTGTCCGAGTTCGATAACGCAAAAACTCGGAGTAACCGCATTTTCGAAAATTTCCGTAATGGAACTTAAAAACAAAATAAAAAGCGGGAGAGAGTCGCTTGAAATCAATGACGGGTTTCGTCCGATTTTTGATTTGTTGATACAGTCTAAGCAAGATGCTCTTGCAAATACGGTTGATAAAAAAGAATTGAAAAAATATACCGATCGGGCATATAAAGAATGGCTGTCGAGAACGACAAGAGGTGTTTTCGGCGGGTTTACAAGTGTCCGTGCGGTGAAAGCCGGTGAAAAATCCGTGCTGTCGGTTGCGATTGCGGATAAGATAGGAGATAATATTTTTATCAGGGATGTTGCAACGGATAAGGATTTTCGTAAAATGGGATATGCTTCGGATTGTATCGGCGGAATATGCAGAGATTTCAGACAGAACGGCGAAAGAGTTTTCCTTGCCTGTAACGATATTAAAACCGAACGCTTTTATGAAAAGCTCGGTTTCGAAAGAGAAAAATATATTGATTTGGGAATTGTTGAATTATGAGAGAGTTTTTTGAATTTACACATGAAGTTAAAACCGCTTCGGAAAAAGCGTTGAAAAAAGCGGAAAATATGTTTTCACGGATTGAAGAAATCGGAGAATACAATCAGCAAAAGGTTCTTGCCGCTTTTATAAAGAATAAAGTTGACGAAACCGATTTCAGCACATCTACGGGATACGGATATTCCGATAAAGGAAGAGAAAAACTCGATTGCTTGGTAGCGGATATATTTTCGTGTGAAAGTGCACTTATAAGAGCCGGGGCCCTTGCTTGCGGAACTCATACTTTAGGTGTGTGCCTTTACGGAATTTTGCGTCCGAAAGATGTTATGCTTTGTGTTTCCGGCACACCCTATGATACAATTCATTCGGTGATAGGAATTAACGGTAAAAATAAAGGTCAGGGAACACTTGAAGATTTCGGAATAATTTATAAACAGATAGACCTTGACGAAAACGAACAGTTGAATTATAAGGCAATTGAAGAGCAGGCGGCTGCCGATGATGTCCGTATGGTATATATTCAGCGTTCGAGAGGATATGAGTTAAGACACAGTTTGAGTATTGCGGAAATCGAAAAAGTGTGCGAAATTGTACATAGAGTAAATAAAAACGCAGTTGTTATGGTAGATAACTGTTACGGAGTATTCACCGAAGAGAAAGAACCGACTCAAGTCGGAGCGGATATTGTAGCCGGCTCTTTGATAAAGAATATGGGTGGCGGTATTGCACCGAGCGGAGGATATATCGCAGGGCGCAAAGATCTTGTGGATTTGTGTTCGTACAGGCTTACGACTCCCGGTCTCGGTTCGGAACTCGGAGCAACTCTCGGATCTAACCGCAGTTTGTTTATGGGAATTTTCAATGCGCCTAATGTTGTTAAAGAAGCGTTGAAAACCGCTGTGTTTGCATCAGCGCTTTTCGAAGAATTCGGATTTAAGGTTACGCCTGCAAGCGATGAGACAAGACACGATATTATTCAGGCGATATGTTTGGAAAATCCGGAAAGACTTATCGCATTTTGCCAAGGCCTTCAAAAAGGAGCGCCGATTGATTCCTATGTTGTTCCGGAACCGTGGGATATGCCGGGCTATGACAGTAAAGTTATTATGTCGGCAGGTGCGTTTACTTCGGGATCTTCAATTGAACTTTCCGCCGATGCGCCGCTTCGTGAACCTTATGCGGTATGGATGCAGGGCGGACTCAATTTCGCATCGGGAAAAGTCGGTATAATGCTTGCCGCCGATGAAATTGTCAGGAGGAACCTTATATGAATTTGCTTTATCTTAAAAGCGGTACCGATGTAAGAGGTGTTGCCGTAGCGAAAGACAGTACGGATACTGTTGAACTTACCGATGAAGCTATTAAGCGAATTACAGGGGCTTTTGTATATTTCCTTTGCGCTAAAAGCGGTAAAGAAAAAGATTTGCTTACGGTTTCCGTCGGACATGACTCGAGAATTTCGGCGGACAGAATAAAATCGGATGTTATCGGAATTTTGCTGTCTATGGGTGTTAATGTAAAGGACTGCGGACTTTGTTCGACGCCTGCTATGTTTATGACAACAAAACTCGATAACTGCGACGGTGCGGTTCAGATTACCGCAAGCCATCATCCGTGGGACAGAAACGGACTCAAGTTTTTTACCGAAGACGGAGGGCTTTCTTCGGAAGAAATAACGAAAATTCTTGAGTTTGCCGAAGTAAACGATGCAATAGCATATGACACTTCAAGACAGGCACAGGAAACCGATTTTATGTCGGTATACTGTGAGCATTTGAGAAATATGATAAAGCAGGGCGTTAACTCCGATGAGGATTATGACCGACCGCTTAAAAACCTGAAAATCGTAGTTGATGCCGGAAACGGTGTGGGAGGATTTTTTGCGAGAGATGTTCTCGAACCTCTCGGAGCGGATATTACAGGTTCACGCTATCTTGAACCGGATGGAATGTTTCCGAATCATATACCGAATCCGGAAAATAAGACGGCGATGGCTTCGATTTGTGAAGCGACAGTTGAATCCAAAGCTGATTTAGGCGTAATTTTCGATACTGATGTTGACCGTGCGGCCTGTGTCAGTTCCGACGGAAAAGAGATTAACCGCAACAGACTGGTTGCTCTTGCTTCTGCGATTGCGCTTGAAAACCGAAGCGGCGCAACGGTGGTAACCGACAGTGTTACATCGGCAGGTCTTACCGAATTTATAGAAAACAAACTCGGCGGAAAACACAGACGCTTTAAGCGAGGATATAAAAATGTTATCGACGAGAGCATCAGATTAAAAAACGAAGGAATATCTTCTCCGCTTGCAATCGAAACTTCCGGTCATGCGGCATTTGAGGAAAACTATTATCTTGATGACGGAGCATATCTTATAACCAAGATAATAATTAAACTTGCCGAATTGCAAAAGCAGGGAAAACCGCTTGAGGATTTAATAAAAGACCTTAAAGAACCTGTCGAAGAAAAAGAAATCCGCTTCGGTATAAATGCGAAAGATTTTAAGGCTTACGGTCGGGAAATTATCGAAAAAACGGAAAAAGGAACTATTCTTAACACCGATCGCAGATTAGCCGAGGACAGTTGCGAAGGTGTAAAGGTTATTTTCGATTCACCCGATACAGACGGATTTTTTATTTTAAGAATGAGTGTTCACGATCCTGTAATGCCGATGAATATAGAGAGTGCGGTTGAGGGCGGAGCGAAAAAAATCGCCGAAGCGGTTTATGAAGATCTTAAAAACTATGAAGAGCTTGATATGACTGCATTGAAACAATTCTTGGAATAAGTATTGACAAAGATTAAATAATACATAAAATGTATTTATAAAATATTCAAGGAGTAATTTAGTATGATTTTTGAAAAAGTCAGAGAGATAATTTGCGAACAGTTTGAAGTTGATGAAGATGAGATAACTCTTGATACCGTTATCACAGAAGATCTTGATGCGGACAGCCTTGATCTTGTTGACCTCGTTATGAGTTTTGAAGATGAGTTTAAGGTTGAAGTTCCCGATGATGCGATGGACAAAATCAGAACGGTCGGAGATATTGTTAAGTTTGTAGAAGAAAACTGACTTCCGAATGAAATTAAAGACAAGGATGTAGGAAAATGGCTGAACAGAAAAAGATGGTAAATGACATTACCGCAATGGATGAAGATTTTGCAAAGTGGTATACCGATGTTGTAAAAAAAGCCGAACTTGTTGAATATACAAGCGTTAAAGGCTGTATGGTAATTCGTCCTTACGGTTATGCGATATGGGAAAATATTCAAAAGACAATGGATAAAATGTTTAAGGATACGGGACATGAAAATGTTTGTATGCCGATGTTTATCCCCGAAAGTCTTTTACAGAAAGAAAAAGATCATGTTGAAGGGTTTGCGCCCGAAGTTGCTTGGGTAACGCACGGCGGAAGCGAAGAACTCGAGGAGAGACTTTGTGTTCGTCCGACTTCCGAGACGCTTTTTTGCGAACACTATAAACAGATTATACATTCGTACCGTGATTTGCCGAAACTTTACAATCAATGGGTGTCGGTAGTCCGTTGGGAAAAAACAACAAGACCGTTCTTGCGCACAAGAGAATTTCTTTGGCAGGAAGGTCATACAATTCATGCAACCGCAAAAGAGGCGCAGGAAGAAACAATAAAAATGCTTAATGTTTATGCTGATTTCTGTGAAAATGTCCTTGCTATGCCGGTTGTTAAAGGCGTAAAAACCGAAAAAGAAAGATTTGCGGGAGCGGAAGATACTTATACCATAGAGGCTCTTATGCATGACGGTAAGGCGTTGCAGTCCGGAACATCGCATTATTTCGGAGACGGATTTGCAAAGGCGTTCGGAATTCAGTATATGGATAAAGACAACACGCTTAAAACACCTTATCAAACTTCTTGGGGAACTACAACAAGACTTATCGGTGCGATTATTATGACACACGGAGACGATAACGGACTTGTTCTTCCGCCGAAAGTCGCTCCTATTCAGGTTGCGGTTATTCCGATTGCGCAGCATAAAGAAGGCGTGCTTGATAAGGCTGCGGAAATCACGGAAAGAATTTCTTCGTTCTGTCGGGCGAAAGCCGATGTTTCGGAGAATTCACCCGGATGGAAATTCGCCGAATATGAAATGAAAGGCGTTCCGCTCAGACTTGAAATCGGACCGAAGGATATTGAAAAGAATCAGTGCGTTTTGGTTCGCCGTGATAACAGAGAAAAATACTTTGTATCTCTTGACGAACTTGAAACAAAAATTCCGGAACTTCTCGAAGCGGTTCACAACGGACTTTATCAAAAAGCCCTTGAAAGAAGAGCGAATATGACTTATACCGCATCTGATCTTGATGAACTTAAAGATATTGCCGATAACAAACCCGGATTTATCAAAGCAATGTGGTGTGGAGACAGAGCTTGTGAAGATAAACTTAAAGAGTATGCCGGAGTAACTTCAAGATGTATTCCTTTTGAGCAGGAAGCGGTTTCCGATAAGTGTGTTTGCTGCGGCAAACCGGCAGACAAGATGCTTTATTGGGGCAAGGCATATTGATTTGTGTTTGACAATACGGTGTAAAAATCATATAATGATTTCGTGATTGATATACGGAGGAAGTTTTATGCAAAAGAAAATTATTGCAGTTTGCCTTATAGTTTTAAGTATTTCGCTGATTTTTGTTTCCTGCGGAAATAAATACCTCATGGGTGAAGTAGGCGGAGAAGAAAGACCGCTTGTAACCGATGAAAGCGGTAATACCGAAGTTAACTTTGACGGACAAATAGCGGTTTATGTTACCGATTCGAAAGGTAATATAAAATATGACAGCGACGGTAATCCGCAGAAGAACTATTTTGATCTTCCGGACAGAATCGTTAACGGTCAAACACTTGAAACACATGAATACAAATTCACAATGTCTGATGATTGGACACTTGAAGATAACGGATATTTCTATAAAAAGGGTTCCGATTCGAAATGCTATGTTTACTTTGTGAAAGCGGCAACTCTTGAAAGTTATGAAACCATGGATATGTTTGTGGCAAATAAGGAAGCCGACCAAAATCAGTATATTGAACAGTTTAAGACGGTTTATCCGGATTGCTCGATGCAAATTACAGCAGGCACTCTTGCCGACGGAAAAGAAGTTGTTTATTTCACCTACTCAATAAAAGACAACGACGGTGCATCCCTTCATTATGCGGTTTCCGCTTATGTAAATATCGAAAACGATATATACCAGGCTTCATATATCTGCGACGGTCCTGATGCTTATGACGAAACATTTGATTTTGTCAATGCATTTGCCACCGGATTCACAGTAAAATAAAACTAATATCAACATTGAGAACGGCACGGAAATTTCCGTGCCGTTTTTTGTTGTGCTGACTTGTTATTTATATTATTGTGTGATAAAATATATTATCTATATAATAACGATAATGGGGGAAATAGGCAGTGGCGGTCCTTAAAGATGTCAAAAGAATTGTCGTTAAAGTCGGAACTTCGACATTAACTTATGCTACCGGAAAAACCAACATAAGAAGAATGCATAAACTTGTATCGGTGCTTTCCGATATTGTGAATTCGGGAATCGAAGTTGCGCTTGTAACTTCGGGAGCAATCGGAGTAGGTGTCGGAAAACTCGGACTTAAAGAAAAGCCGTCGGATACGCCCGGCAGACAGGCGGCGGCAACGGTCGGGCAGTGTGAACTTATGTTTATGTACGATAAACTTTTCGGGGAATACGGACATACGGTCGGTCAGCTTCTTATTACCAAAAGCGATGTTGACAATACGGAACGAAGAAAAAATCTTATAAATACTTTCGAAAAACTTTTCGCTTACGGAGCTGTGCCGATAATTAACGAAAACGATTCGGTAGCGGTAGACGAAATTGTTTACGGAGACAATGACAGCCTTTCGGCAATTGTAGCAAAACTCATAAATGCCGATGCTTTGATAATACTTACCGATATAGACGGACTTTATGACGACAACCCGACTGAAAACGAAGATGCGAAACTGATTTCCCAAGTTGATGAAATCACTCCGGAGTTGATGGAAATCGCAGGAGGGCACGGGTCGAAATTTTCAACAGGCGGTATGATAACAAAACTTCATGCGGCACAAATTGCAATGAATTCGGGCATTGATATGATTGTTATGAACGGAGATGCTCCGGAGAAAATATATAAAGCGCTTGACGGAAAGCAAGTAGGAACATTTTTTACAGGAAAAAAGGATTGAGTTTATGACAGATTTAACTGAACTCGGGAAGGGTGCCCAAAAGGCCGAAACCGTGCTTCGCACAGCTTCGACGCAAGTAAAAAACACCGCTCTTGAAGAAATGTCAAAACAACTTCTGGTAGCAAGTGATGAAATTCTCAATGCAAATGCATTGGATATGAAAAATGCCGAAGAAAACGGCATATCCGATGTTATGCTTGACAGACTTTTACTCACACAAGAAAGAATAGTTTCCATGGCAAAAGGCATAACGGATGTTATAAAACTTGAAGATCCGGTGGGAATAATTCTTTCCGAAATTACAAGACCTAACGGAATGATTGTAAAAAAAGTAACAGTTCCGTTAGGAGTGATTGCGGTAATATACGAAGCGAGACCCAATGTTACTTCCGATGCGGCGGCGCTTTGTCTTAAATCGGGAAATGCCGTTATTCTCAGAGGCGGAAAAGAAGCGATAAATTCTTCAACGGCAATAGTGAATGCTTTAAGAAGAGGACTGAAAAAAGCAGGCTTAGATGAAAACTGTATATCACTTGTAACCGATACATCGAGGGACAGTGCAAACGCATTGATGAAGATGAACGAATATGTTGATGTGCTTATTCCCAGAGGCGGAGCAGGGCTTATCCGTTCGTGCGTTGAAAATTCAACGGTGCCTGTAATTGAAACGGGTACGGGTAACTGTCATATTTATGTTGATAAAGATGCCGATATAAATATGGCGGCAGAGATTATATTTAATGCGAAAACTTCCCGTCCTTCCGTGTGCAATGCGGCGGAAAGTATAGTTATTCACAAAGATATAATAAAGAAAGCTTTACCCGTTATAAAAGCCCGACTTGACGAAAAAAATGTCGAGTTGCGTGGCGATGAACAGGCGAGAAATACGGTTGACGGAATTTTACCGGCTGACGAAGAGGATTGGGGAAAAGAATATCTTGATTACATAATGTCGGTTAAAACTGTTTCGAGTATTGATGAAGCGATAAAACATATTTCCGAATATTCAACAGGACACAGTGAGTGTATAGTTACGCAAAATGATAATGCGGCACGGGAATTTCTTGCAAGAGTAGATTCGGCAGCGGTTTATCATAATGTCAGTACGAGATTTACAGACGGCGGTGAATTCGGATTCGGTGCCGAAATCGGAATATCAACTCAAAAATTACACGCAAGAGGTCCGCTCGGACTTCCTCAGTTGACTTCGTTCAAATATTTAATTTGCGGCGACGGTCAGATAAGATGACAAGGAGAACTGTTATGGCAGATGAAATTGTGAATTTTAACAAGACACCCGTAAAAAGAAATAAAAGAAAAAAAAGAGCGCATCCGTGGGCTTTTCCGCTCGGTCTTTTAATGGCGGTGCTTTCGGTTACCGGTCTTGTAACAATAATCGTTGCGGGAGTCAGCGGTATAAATGCGGTTAAAGAAAAAGCGAAGAATATAGATGAGTACAATAAATTGCTTACTCCGGTTGTTATGAACGATCCGAGTATGTTTGACGATCTTTCCAAAGCCGATATGAGTCAGTTGATTGATATTTCCATTTGGGCGATTTTGAAAAGTGATTTATCTCCCGAAACATACGAATATACGGAGTCGGGAATGATTATTCCCGAAAGCGATGTTGCCGCATCATATACTAAACTTTTCGGTAACGAACCTGCACCGGTGCACACAACTGTATCGGGTTACGGTTACGAATTTACTTACGATTCGGCAAAGCAAAGTTATGTTATTCCGCTGACGGGTATTGAGCCGACTTATACTCCGAATGTGGTTGATGTAGAAAAGAAAAGCAAAACGGTTGTTTTGACTGTCGGTTATCTCGCAAGCAGCGGTTGGGCGCAGGCAAGCGACGGGAAAATGGTTGCTCCGGAACCGGATAAATATGTAAAGATTACTTTGCGTGAAAAAGACGGAGAGTATCATATAAGCGCAATTCAGGCAAGTTCAAGCCCCGAAACCGCAACAACAACCGCTCCAAGTACAACTTTACCGGTTACAACAACACAGCCTGAAACAACAGCCGCTCAAACACAAAGCGCAGAAGAAACGCTTCAAACCGAAATTGCATAAGAGAAAAGGAAACAATGTTATGGTAAAAATATCTCCCTCGATTTTGTCGAGCGATTACGGAAAACTTTCCGAAGAACTTAAAAGAATGGAAGATTGCGGAGCGGATATGCTTCATATTGATGTTATGGACGGACACTTCGTTCCGAATATAACTCTCGGTGCGCCGATAGTTAAGTGTATCAGAAATTCAAGTTCTCTGCCGTTTGATGCTCATTTGATGATAAGCGATCCGTATAAATATATACCCGATTTTGTAAAAGCCGGATCGGATATAATCACTTTTCATATTGAATCGGACAGCGATGTTGAAAAAACAATAGATCTTATTTTAAGCAGCGGAAAAAAGGCCGGACTTTCCGTCAAGCCTAATACTCCCGTTGAAGAGGTATATCCGTATCTTGATAAACTTTCAATGGTTCTTGTTATGACAGTTGAACCCGGTTTCGGCGGACAGTCGTTTATGACGGATATGATGGAAAAGGTTGAAAAAGTCAGAGCGGAAATCGAACGCCGCAAACTTGACATTGATGTTCAGGTCGACGGCGGAATAAACGCAGAGACGATCTCTGTTGCCGCTAAAGCCGGAGCAAATGTTTTTGTGTCCGGTAATGCGATATTCTCCAGTTCCGATGCAAAAAAAACAATAGAAGAATTTAAGGCGAAGGCTTCGGTTTGATTTGAAATTGTACGGTTTCGGTATGTTCGTTAAAAAGGGCGTTGATAAATTTATCGCAGCGGACAGACTTGCCGTATTCATGTAACAAGCGCTTTAGATGTAAATTATCTAAAGCATTGAATTTGATTTTGATAATATGTTTGTTTTCGAAAAAGCAGACTGTTACGCAGTCGGATTTTGATTTAACAATAATCGACAGTGCATCGAGAAAAGAATTTTCGCTAAACGGTATAAAGAGAATTTCTTTACTGTGATTTCTGAATTTATACCGTTTGCGGTTAATAAAAAAAGCGATTATAAAAACTTCGCTTTTTGAAGGAAAAGCATTCAGTTTAATAAAAAAATCGCCTTTCGGAACCGAGAAACCCGTTATGTCAACAAGGGTGTTTATAAATCTCTTGGCAAGTAAAGGATTTTTTTCGATTTTTCCGAAAGCATCCGCAGATAATTCTGCGGCAATCCAGTTTTTATCGGATTTTATTATTTTCATAAGTCTTATACATCCCGATTAAAATTTATGTTAATATAATATTTCAGTTTTAACTTAAGTGCAACGAACAAAATATGGGAAATGAGGTGAAGTTTTGAGCGAAAGAGAAAAAATATTAAACGCAAAACCGGTTTTATCCGAAAATGAGAAGCTCGAAATAAAAAACACCCGAAAAAATATGACGGACATACTTATGGTGTTGATTGCTCCGACGGTAATGTCAGTTTATTATTACGGTTTGAGGGCGGTTTTGATACTGCTCTATTCGGTGGTTACGGCGATAGTTTGCGAATTTGCCGTATCAAAACTTTACAGGGTTGAAGCGTGCTATTCCGATTTATCTTCAATTGTAACGGCGATTACAATTGCGCTTTGTATTCCGGCTTCGTCTTCATGGTGGGTGCCGGTACTTATTACGGTTTTTGCTTTAGCGGCGGTAAAATTCCCGTTCGGAAACGCAAGAACGCTTGTATTTTTACCTGCGGCTGCCGGACTTGCCTTTTTGACGGTTTGCAGTTCGGAAACTATGTTTTCTTACCCTACTGTACCTACAACTGTTGAAAAATTCGCTTTGCTTTCAAGCGAAAATGCAACGCAGGGTAATTCGATAGCATATATGCTTTCTCAGGGAAACTCGATAGGTATAAATATCATCAGTTATATTGATATTGCCGTCGGCAATGTTGCCGGACCTATGGGTGCGACTTGTGCGGTTGCGATTATGGGCGGACTTTGCTATCTTCTTGTAAGACGGCCGAAGACAGCACTTATGTCGTTTGTTTATCTCGGAACTTGCGCTGTTTATGCGTTCTTGTTCCCGAGAATTACAACGGGAAGATTTATTTCCGTTATTATGGAATTGTGCAGCGGACTTATAGGTATGGCGGCACTTGTGTTTATTGCAAATGAAGTCCTTGCACCGAAGAGAACCGTTTCGAGAGTTTGCTATGCGGTTTCAATGGGGCTTATCACAATGCTTTTAAGGACTTTCGGTTCCTTTGAAGACAGCACGGTGTTTGCTGTTTTAGCCGTAAACGCATTTGCACCTGCATTTGATAAAAAAATTCCGTATACAAAGAAAGAAAAACTTCAAATAGAAAAAAACAGGATTGCTCAAGAGATGTCTACAAACAGACCCGTTGATGCTCAGGAGCAGTCTCAAATAATAGCACAAAAGGTTGCCGAAATTATAAACACCGAAAAAGTTTCGGATGAGCAAAACGGTGAAAACGGGGGTGAGAGCAATGACTGATAAAACCTCTCTTGCCGCTTCAATAAGAAACAGTGCGATTGTAAAAAATCCCGTTCTTTTCGAAGCGATAGGCGTTGCCCCGGTAGTTGCAATGGCAACATCCGTAAAAACGGCAATTATGTTATCGGTTGTTTCCGCAGCCGAACTTGTAATAATCGAATGTTTTACAAGTCTGGCATTAAAGAAAGTTAAACATCAGTTCAGAGTTATGATTTACGCTGTTCTCGGAGTGCTTATCAATTTGCCTTTGTGGATGTTTTTTAATACATTCGCTCCCAACGAAACGGCAAATGTCAGCATTTTCCTGCCCATTTTGGCAGTTAATTCATTGATTGCGCTTCACTGTGAGCGTGTAGCGGTAAAAAGTTCGGTTAAAGATTCGTTTTTAGATGCCGTTTCGGCAAGTATCGGATATATATTGATAATATTTATTATCGCAATAATAAGAGAAGTAGTAGGTTCAGGTACTTTTTACGGAATAAAACTGAATTTACCCATGCAATTCAAGGGGCTTTTATTACCGTTCGGTGCTTTTCTTCTATTGGGTTTTGCGGCGGCATTTTTTAAGGGTATGATAAAGAGAAAATATCCCGATGAAACTCCCGAAGAAGCGTTTAATCTTTCTGAAATATCACAATCTCATTACGAAAATCTCAGAGTGCTTCTCTCAGAGGATTTCGAACAAGTTTCAGCGGATCCTTCGAAAGAAAATCCGGTTGAGTTTTTCAAGGGAGTTGTTTCTCCCGACTCGGACAAAGAGGAGAAAAAAGTTAAAGAACGCAAAAAGGCAAAGAAATCTCTTAATAAAAAAGAGGAAAAGAAGCCGAAAACAAAAAAAACAGCGGTAAAGCCGCTTGAAAAAGATAATGAAAAGAAAGAACGCAAGGAAAAATACGAATCCGAATTCGACGATTTGCTTTCCGAACTCGAATTGAGCAAAAAGCCTAAAGAAGATACGGAAATTTCCGCAAACAGTGATGGAAACGGCGGTGATACCGAATGAGAATACTCGGAGAACTTTTTTCTGCCGCATTATATGCGATGCTGATTCAGAATTTCATCTTTACAGGCGGTTACGGTGCGTCTGAGGCTATAAGAATGGCGGCAAAACCGAAACAGCTTTATCCGATGACATTTTTTATCACGGTATTTTCCACATCGGTATCGGTTGTTTGTGTGTTGCTCGAAAAAATCGTATTTATAAAAAGACTGAATACTTTCGGACATGCGATAGAATTTGTACTTGTTTTAACATTGATGTATCTTATTGTGTTGATTATCGCTTCTGTTTTCTTCAAAGCCAAAGACAGAACCGTAAGAAGAATCGGCATAGCGGCGTTCAACACTCTTGTAATGGCAGTTCCGTTTATTAACTACCGTGCCGCATTTTCCGTTGCCGAAGCAATCGGTTCGGGAATAGGATCGGGATTTGCGTTTGTAATTGCGGTTTTACTGATAAATGTCGGATTGAGACGGCTTGACAGCAATGAAAATATACCGGAGATTTTCAAAGGAACACCCGCCATATTTATTTATGTTGCGATTCTCTCGCTTGCATTTTCCGGATTTGCGGGCAGCAGTTTGACTATGTAAGGAAATAAAAATGCAATTTCAAAGAAGAGATACTAAGCCGAGAAAAAGATGCTATTATGAGTATCCCAAGAACTACAAAAACAGTAGTTTTTATGCAATCGGTGAAAGCAGAACAAGAAGAAAAAAAGAAAAAAGAAACAGAATAATTTTTTATATTTCGCTTGTGTTTTTGTTTGCGGCGGTATTTCTTGCGGTTTTTGTCTGCGTAAAACTGTCCAACAGACCGATAGACAATTCATCTCAAGGTCTTGCCGCAGAGTATGAAGGCCGGCTTAAAGCACTTGAAATGCCGGATGAAGCCTTAGGCGGCGGAATTGCATACGACCTTTTTAGAACACAGCTTAAGCAGGCAAAGGCAAATGCGGTAGTAGTTGAACTTAAAACTTGTGAAGGAAAGTTGAATTATAATTCTTCCGTCGCTACAGCCGTTGATATAGGGGCGTGCGATGAAATCTATGAAAACGCTTTGTCTACAATCGAACAGTTGAAGTCGGACGGATTCAAAATAATAGCAGAAATATATTGTTTTGAAGATCCGCTTGCGGCATCAATGTTAAAAGGCGCTTCGGTTATGCAGGGAGATATGACTACTGTATGGCTTGATGACAGTGCCCAGAACGACGGAAATCCGTGGCTTAACCCTTATTCCGAAATCGCACAGGACTATCTTTTAGAGGTAATAGGGGAATGTGCGGCAATGAATATTGATGTTATAATGCTTAAAAGCGTATGTTTCCCGACAGGAGACAGAGTCAATACAGCATATTTTTCGGGAGAAGCCGAAAGTTTGGAAAGCAGGAATTCGGTGCTTCATACATTTGTTTCGAAAGCGGCGGAAATTTGCGGTCAAACACAGATTGCGTTTTATATGGATGTCGACAGTGCGCTAAACACAAACGAACAGCTTTTTGCGGGTAGTATGTTTGACAGCGAGGCGCTGTTTAATGCGATTGATTTTACGCTCGATTCGGGAAATTCAGAAGAAGTGGACATTCAAACGGTTTTGGAGACATCTATACCGGCTTTGAAAGAAAAAGCGGAGAGTAACTATATGACAGTAGGGCTTATTCCGATAATTGACAGCGAGGATTATGTTTCAACGCTCGAAAACATGGGAATAAATAATTATATACTCGTTGAAAAAAGCTCTGCTTGACAAAAGTCTATAATCGTGATATTATTATATAAGTTAATAACCCGATTTGAAGGGGAGTAGCTTGAATTCGGCGGTCAACATCATGTTGCCTTTCGGCATCTGGTCGTCGAACCTATTATTTTTAGGAAGCAAGACCTTCGGCAGAAAATTTCTCTGTCGAAGGTCATTTTTATTAGGAGGAAAACTATGAAACACTATCTCAGCACTGCCGAAGAAGTTTTTAACGAAACCGCTTCATCCGAAAACGGCTTAACTTCGGCACAAGCGCAAAAGAGGTTGGAAGAGAACGGAAAAAACCGTCTTGAAGAGGGAAAAAAGAAATCACTTATTGCGAGATTTTTTGAGCAGTTTGCCGATCCGATGATCATTATACTTTTGGTAGCGGCGGCAATTTCGGGAATTACAGCGGCTTTTGAGGGTGAATTCCCGTCCGATGTAATTATTATCTTGCTTGTTGTAATCGTAAATGCGGTTTTAGGTGTATTTCAGGAAAACAAAGCGGAAAAAGCAATTGAAGCACTTCAGGAAATGGCTGCTGCCACTTCAAAGGTGCTCAGAGACGGCAAGGTTATTCAGATAAAAAGCGAAGATCTTGTTGTCGGGGATGTAATTCTTCTTGAAGCGGGAGATGCTGTACCCGCCGATGCGAGAATTATCGAAAGTGCAAGTTTGAAAATCGAAGAAGCGGCGCTTACGGGTGAATCTGTTCCCGTAAATAAATTTATTGATATTATCAATTTGCGTGAAAGCGAAAAAGATATTCCGCTTGGAGACCGTAAAAATATGATGTATATGGGTTCATCGGTTGTTTACGGCAGAGGCAAAGCGGTTGTTGTCGCTACCGGTATGGATACCGAAATGGGTAAAATCGCAGGTGCACTTGCACAGGCTGAGGACGGACAAACTCCGTTGCAGAAAAAACTTGCTCAGTTAAGTAAAATTCTCAGCGTTGCGGTTATCGGAATTTGCGTTGTTATTTTTGCAATCGGTATTATCCGTCAGTTTATCACCGGAAATCCTATCGGTCTTGAATTTTTACTTGATACATTTATGATTGCTGTATCTCTTGCGGTAGCGGCTATTCCGGAAGGCCTTGCGGCTGTTGTTACCGTTGTTCTTTCGATCGGTGTTACCAATATGTCGAAGAAAAACGCAATTATAAGAAAACTCACCGCTGTCGAAACACTTGGATGTGCACAGATTATCTGCTCCGACAAAACAGGTACTCTTACACAGAATAAGATGACGGTAGTTGAACATTATGCCGATGACGAAAATCTTCTTGCAAAGGGTATGGCACTTTGTACAGATGTAAATGTAGATGAAAACGGAGATATTCTCGGTGAACCTACAGAAGCGGCACTTGTTGCTTATGCTCTTACACTCGGTATGAATAAAAACGATCTTGCTAAATCCGAAGCAAGAGTATGCGAAGCACCGTTTGACTCGATGCGTAAAATGATGAGCACAGTTCATTCAAAGGGTGAGTCCTTCGTTCAGTACACAAAAGGTGCACCCGATGAAATTCTCAAACGCTGCACAAAAATCTTAAAAGACGGCGTTTGTAGGGATATTACCGAGCAGGACAAAGAAGAAATTCTTGCACAGAACAAGGCGTTCGCAGACAGAGCATTAAGGGTTCTTGCGTGCAGTTACAAAGAATATGCGGCTCTTCCGAGCGATATATCCCCCGAAGCAATCGAAAACGATCTTGTTTTTGTCGGCCTTGTGGGAATGATTGATCCGGTTCGTCCGGAAGTTAAAGCGGCGATCGAAGAGTGCCGTACAGCAGGAATAAGACCGATTATGATAACCGGCGACCATAAAGATACTGCAGCGGCAATTGCAATGGAACTCGGTATTATCAGCCATCCCGACGAAGCGATTACAGGTGCTCAACTTAATGAAATTTCCGATGAAGACTTTGAAAAAGAAGTTGAGAAATACTCTGTTTATGCCCGTGTGCAGCCGGAACATAAGGTTCGTATCGTAAACGCTTGGAAAAAGCACGGTATGATAACCGCAATGACCGGAGACGGCGTAAACGATGCGCCTTCGATAAAAAGTGCGGACATTGGCGTAGGTATGGGTATTACCGGTACGGATGTTACCAAAAATGTTGCGGATATGGTTCTTGCGGACGATAACTTTGCAACAATAGTTTCCGCCGTTGAAGAAGGCAGAAGAATTTATGACAATATCCGTAAATCCATTCAGTTCTTGCTTGCATCGAACTTGAGCGAAGTGCTTTCGATTTTTGTTGCAAATCTGTTCGGATTTACAATTCTCAAGCCGGTTCATCTTCTTTGGATTAACCTTGTAACAGACTGTTTCCCCGCACTTGCTCTTGCGATGGAAAAAGGCGAAAAAGATATTATGAGACGCTCTCCGAGAAAGTCAAAAGACGGCATATTCTCCGGTGGTGTCGGATTTGATATTGCATATCAGGGACTTTTCGTTACTTTGCTCACACTTGCGGCTTATTTCATCGGACATTATATGGAAGCGGGAGTTTGGGAAATCACAAATTCACCCGACGGAATGACAATGGCGTTCCTTACAATGAGTATGTGTGAAATTTTCCATTCGCTCAACCTTCGTTCGCAAAGAGGTTCGGCGGTTGCCATGACTTTCAGCGGCAGCCATAACCTTTATCTTTTCGGATCTTGGGTGCTTTCATTGATATTGACATCGGTAGTTATCTATGTTCCGTTCCTTGCAAATGCTTTCAGTTTCGAAACCATTGATTTTGCGGAATATGCGGTGGCTATGGGACTTGCTTTTGCAATTGTTCCGCTTGTTGAAATCGTTAAAGCGATTGAGAGAGCGATTGACAAACGCAAAGCTTAAATAACAAATCGAATAAAGATAAAAGAAACTCCCTATTGAAATTCAATAGGGAGTTAAATTTTTTGTTATTTTTGGAATCAGCCCAAAATCTCCTTGAGAATTTTTTGAACTTCCTGAGCAGGTGCTTTTCCTTTTAACGCTCTCATTGCCTGTCCCATAATGTAACCCATTGCCTGAGTTTTTCCGGCTTTATATTCGGAAACACTCTTTTCGTTTTCCGCAATGACCTGTTCGATAATCGGTCTGAGTGAAGACAAATCGGTCAATTGAGCGAGGTTGTTGTCGTCAACATATTTTTCGGGATTTACTCCTTCGGTAAACACTTTTTCAAGCACTTTTTTAGCGGTTCCACGGTTGATTTTATTTGATTTAACCATATTGATAATCGAAGCGAGGTCTTCCGCTTTAAGAGGATTGTTTTCCGTAAGAGTTGCACTGTCGTTGAGCAGTTTCATTACTTCGCCCATTATCCAGTTTGAAACATCTTTCGGTGAGTTGCAATATTTAAGAGTTTCTTCGAAGAAACGGACAAGGTATATATCTCCGGTTATAATTCCCGTATCGTATTCGGGCAATCCGAGTTGCGATATATATCTTTCCCGTTTTTGTTCGGGAAGTTCGGGCATTTCGGATTTTATGCTTTCGATTTGGCTGTCGGAAATTTCGATCGGGGGCAAATCGGGTTCGGGGAAATACTTATAGTCCTGCGCATCTTCTTTTGAGCGCATTGCATAACTGTACCCTTTGTTGTCGTCCCAACGGCGTGTTTCCTGAACAACTTTTTCGCCGTCTTCGATTAACTCGATTTGTCTTTGCGCTTCGTATTCGATAGCACGCTCGATTGCATGGAAAGAGTTAAGGTTTTTCATTTCGGTTCTTGTTCCGAACTCTTTTTGCCCTTTTGGTCTTACGGAAAGGTTAACATCGGCACGAAGCGAACCTTCCTGCATTTTACAGTCGGAAACACCGGTGTACTGAAGAATAGCACGAAGTTTTGTAAGATAATCAATAACTTCCGAAGCACTGCGGAAATCCGGTTCGGATACAATTTCCAAAAGGGGAACTCCGCAACGGTTGTAGTCAACAAGCGTGCAGTCTTCAAATTCGTCGTGAATAAGTTTTCCCGCATCCTCTTCCATGTGGATTTCGTGAATTCCGATTTTTTTCTTTCCGCCGTCGGCAGAATCGACCTCTATATAACCGTTACGGCAAATCGGAAGATACAACTGCGAAATTTGATATGCCTTGGGCAAATCCGGATAGAAATAGTTTTTTCTGTCAAATTTATTATTTTGAGTTATTGTGCAATTTGTAGCAATTCCCGTGCGGATTGCAAACTCGACAACTCTTTTGTTCAAAAGAGGAAGAGTTCCGGGCATTCCCGAACAGATTTCGCACACATGAGTGTTAGGCTCTCCGCCGAATTCGGTAGAACAGCCGCAGAATATTTTAGTTTTGGTTGCAAGTTCGGTATGAACTTCAAGACCCATTACAATTTCCCATTCCATAGGACTGTCCTCCTTAATCTAATGTCGGTAATTTTTTATGATAATCGGTTGCGTTTTGGAACGATTTAGCGGCGCTCATTATTTCAGCCTCACAGAAAGGCTTACCGATAAGCTGCATACCGATGGGCATACCGTCTTTGTCAAATCCGCAGGGAGCGGAAAAAGATGGGAGCCCCGCAATGTTTATCATAACCGTATATATGTCTCCGAGATACATTTTTAACGGGTCCGAAAGACTTTCGCCCATTTTAAGCGCTGTTGTCGGAGCAACAGGACCTAAAATCATATCGTACTTTTCAAATGCTTCAAAGAATGCATTTTGAATAAGTTTTTTGCCTTTGAGCGCTTTGTTATAATATGCATCGTAATATCCGGAAGAAAGAACAAAGTTTCCGAGCATTATTCTGCGCTTAACTTCCATTCCGAAGCCTTCGGAACGGCTTAAAATGTATCTGTCGAGAAGATTTTCGCTGTTGGGAGAAGAATAACCGTATTTAATCCCGTCATAGCGTGAAAGGTTTGAACACGCTTCGGCACAGGCGATAATATAATAGGTAGGAATTGCATATTTCGCAATCGGCATTTTGAATGTTTCTACCGTTGCTCCGAGTTCACGGAATTTATCGGCTGCGCTGAGAATTGCCTGCTTGATATCTTCGTTAATACCTTCACCGAGATAATCTTCCGGAATACCGATTGTTTTGCCTTTGATTTCTCCGCTGACGGCTTTTTCAAAGTCGAATTTTTCGTAATTCATAGATGTTCCGTCTTTTTCGTCTTTTCCCTGAATTACCGAGAAAAGCGCCGCACAGTCATCAACATCTTTTCCGATCGGTCCGATTTGGTCAAGAGAAGATGCGTAAGCGACAAGTCCGTAACGGGAAACAGCCCCATAAGTAGGCTTGAGTCCGGTTACACCGCAGAAAGAACAGGGCTGGCGAATAGAACCGCCGGTATCCGAACCGAGCGTTACGGGAGAAAGTTTTGCGGCAACTGCGGCAGCGGCGCCGCCGGAACTTCCGCCGGGAACTTTTTGAATATCCCACGGGTTTCGTGTTACACCTGTTGCGGATGTTTCCGTGGTGCTACCCATTGCAAATTCATCCATATTGAGTTTACCGATAACAACCATTCCTTCGTCGTTAAGGCGATTTACAACGGTAGCATTATATGTCGGGATAAAGTTTTCGAGGATTTTCGAAGAACAAGTTGTCGGAATTCCTTTTGTGCAAATATTATCTTTGATGCCGATCGGAACTCCCGCAAGTCTTCCCGTATATTTTCCGTTTTTGATTCCTTCTTGGACTTCTTTCGCTCTTTCAAGCGCTTGATCACGGCAAACGGAATTATAGCAATGAAGTGTTGAATCGTATTTTTCGATTGCATCAAAAAACGCAACAACAGCATCTGTAACGGTTATTTCTTTGTTTTTTATGGCTGTTGAAATTTCAAGAGCCGTCATTTCGCAAATATTTCTCATCACTTGCACCTCATTCAACTGTTTTCGGGACTACAAAGCAACCGTCTTTGCTGTCGGGTGCATTTTTGAGTATGTTTTCCGTATCCGCTTTGTTTGTAACAACATCTTCACGCATTACATTGGCAACCGGAAACGAATGAGATGCCGGTTCAATCCCTTCGGTATCAAGTTCGTTTAGCGTGTCAATGTAAGTGAGAATATCCTGCAAATCTTTTTCGGCTGAAACTTTTTCTTCTTCGGTGAGTTTGATTCTGCCGAGTTTTTCAAGATATTCGACGAGGTTTCTGTCTATGGTCATTTATATCACCTGATAAATTATTTTTCGGGAACAGGACGGCGAAGTTTAATATGAACTTCTCTCAATTGCTGTTCGGTAACTGTTCCGGGTGCTCCGAGAAGCATATCCTGTGCATTGGAGTTCATCGGGAAAGCGATAATTTCACGGATATTTTCTTCATCTTTAAGGAGCATAATCATTCTGTCAACACCAGGAGCCATACCTGCATGAGGGGGAGCGCCGTAGTGGAACGCACGGAAGAGCGCTCCGAAACGCTTTTCAACCTCTTCTGCTGAATATCCCGCAAGTTCGAAGGCTTTAATCATTATGTCGGGACGGTGGTTACGAACCGCACCCGAAGAGAGTTCGACGCCGTTGCAGACAATATCGTACTGATAAGCCTTGATGGTAAGGGGATCCTGATTAAGAAGCGCATCCATCTCCCCCTGAGGCATCGAGAACGGGTTATGTGTGAAATCGAGTTTTCCTTCATCGTTCTTTTCATACATCGGGAAATCGGTGATGAAGCACATTTCGAAACGGTTTTTATCAATAATATCAAGACGCTCGCCGAGAGCCGTTCTGATTTGTCCAGCAAGAGTGTTTACGATTTTAATGTTGTCGCAAATGAAGAAAATCGTATCATCGGTTTTAAGATTGAGCATTGAGGTGAGTTCCGCTTTCTTTTCGGGAGTAAGGAACTTGTCAATCGGGCCTTTGAAAGATCTGTCTTCGAGAACGGTAAGATAGCCGAGGCCTTTCATTCCTATATCAAGTGCATAGGCGAGCAGTTTTTCGAAAAAGCCTTTTGAACATTTGCCACAGGGAGCAACGATCGCTCTTACGGGCTTTCCTTGGAAGGCTTTGAATTCTACATCCGAGAAGAACTCTGTTAAATCATTGATGATAAGAGGATTTCGGAGATCAGGTTTATCGGTACCGTATTTGAGCATAGCTTCTTCAAACGGGATTTTTACGAAAGGAGCAGGAGAAACTTCTTTTCCGCCGCCGAATTTTGTGAAAGTATCGTAAAGAACTTCTTCCGCAACCGCAAAAACATCTTCCTGAGTTGCAAAAGCCATCTCGAAATCAAGCTGATAAAATTCTCCGGGAGAACGGTCGGCTCTTGCATCTTCATCTCTGAAGCAGGGAGCGATTTGGAAATATCTGTCGAATCCCGAAACCATAAGCAACTGTTTGAACTGCTGAGGAGCCTGCGGAAGAGCGTAGAATTTTCCTTCGTGTTTTCTTGACGGGATAATATAGTCTCTTGCGCCTTCGGGAGAAGAACAGGTAAGGATAGGAGTGTTGATTTCGGGGAAGCCCAAACTCTCCATTTTTTTGCGCAAAAAACTTACAACTTCCGAACGGAAGAGGATGTTGTCGTGCATTTTTTTGTTTCTCAAGTCGAGGAAACGGTAGGTAAGTCGAGAGTCCTCTCTTGTGTTTACCGAGTCTTCGATTTCAAACGGGAGAGCTTCCGAGCAATTACCGAGAATTTCAAGAGCGGAAACTTTGACTTCAAGTTCACCGGTGGGGATCTTCTTGTTTACAGTGTCTTCATCTCTTTTTACAACGGTTCCCGTTACGGAAATTACGGATTCTTTATGAACTCCCTGCATAAGCGCATCATCGTTTATAACAACTTGAGTTATTCCGTACTGATCTCTTAAGTCAATGAAAATAACGCCGCCGTGATCACGGACGGTATCAACCCATCCTGCGAGGCTGACGGTTTTTTCGAGGTCAGCAAGAGTTAATTCATTACAATTATGGGTTCTGTAAGCCATTTAACACATTCCTTCCGATATATCGGCACTTGCCGAAAATAATAATTTACCTAATTATACAGTTGATTATTATAACACAAGATTTCAAGTTTGTATAGTATTTTATTACATAATAATGCTCTAAAACGAGACAAAAATTTAATTGAATTTAACAGTATATTATGGTAAGATATATAATGTATAAATTTGTATAATGATACTGTATAAATTTGGAGATGACCTTATGAAAGTAAACAGAAAAATTATCATCACAGCCATTGTTTTGGCCGTGGCTGTTTTGCTTACTGTTACGGCCTGTAAGAAAACCGAAAAAGGAGAAGTTGTAGTCGTAACGGATGAATACGGTAACGCCGTAACAAATGAAAACGGCGAAGTGGTTACTACGGTTATATATGCCGAAACAGTAGTTGTTACCGATAAAAACGGTGTTCCCGTAACTGATGAGAACGGCGAAGCGATAACTGTAGTTCTTGAAACCGAAATCGTCGAAGTTACTAATGCTAACGGAGAAAAAGTATATGATGAGAACGGCGAAGTGAAAACTTCCGTGATTTATCACCCGCAGGATGTCGATATTCCCGTAACAGACAGAGAGGGAAATTTCGTTACCGATAAAAACGGAAATATTAACTATACTAAAATTACGGTTCCCGCTCCGAACGAAACGATAATCACTACTCTTGTTCAGACAGACGGATACGGAAATCCCGTTGTCGACAAAGACGGAAATACGATTACCTATACAAGAGTATATACAACGGCTGTGGCAACTCCCGGTTCCAACAGCTCAAACTGGGGAGCAACTTTCAGTGGTAGCGAAAACGATGTGTGCAATGCCGTGGCTGCGACGACTGACGGCGGTTATGTTTCTCTTGTCCAGACCAACTCGACCGACGGTTCGTTTTCGGGACTTTCCAACGGCGACGGTATACCGTATATGGTTCTTATGAAATTTGACAGTTCCGGAATTCTCAAATGGCGTAAAGCGATTGACAGCGACGGGGCTCTTTCACTCAAAAGCATTGATACCGATTCAAACGGTAATATTATAGCGGCGGGATATTCTAACGCTTCAAATCTCGGAACAACGAATTACGGCGAATATGATGCTGTTATATATAAGTTTAATTCGTCGGGAGATATTCAGTGGGTTCGTTCATTCGGCGGAAGTTTGATTGACTTTTATAACTCGGTTAGCGTTTGCCCCGACGGAAGTATTGTTGCGGCGGGAAGTGCAGCTTCGAATGACGGCTCGTCCGCAGTTCTCGGACTGTCATCGGGCAAATCGGCGGCTGTTGTCGTTAAATACGACGCTTCTGGCAATGTGATTTTTGCAAAATCGGTAGGTTCAACAGGCGATTCGTTTAATGCCGTGGATACCGATTCCAACGGAAATATATATGCGGTGGGAAATTTCTCGTCGTCAAAAGCGTTTGAGAGTTTCGGAAAAGCCGATGCCGCTGTTGTAAGATTTGATTCTAACGGAAATATAAACTGGGTTAAGCAGTTTGGCGGAAGCGGTATTGATAATGCGGATTCCGTTGCGGCTGTTTCTGACGGATGTGTTGTAGTCGGACGCTCTAACTCAAAAGACAATTCGTTTGCGAATGTAGGTAATCAGGGCGGATACGATGCTTATGCGGTTAAGTATTCAAGCGCAGGAACAATTGTATGGCAGACATCGTTCAGAGGCTATCTTGACGATGCGTTTACATCAATATCCCCGGTTTCAAACGGCTCGTTTGTTGTTTGCGGATATTCGCTTTCCAACAACAGAGATCTTAAAACCGTAGGCAATAAAGGTGCTGCAGACGGAATTATTGTAACGCTGAGTTCTTCGGGACAGATTAGTTCGGTTGAAGGTTACGGCGGCTCAAAAGAAGACAGATTTGAAAATGTTTGCGTGCTTTCCAACGGAAACTATATCGCTTGCGGCTCAACTCTTTCATCGGACGGAGACCTTGTAGGTTCGAATTCCAACGGAGTAAAAACCGCTGGAATGATAGCAAAATTTAAGTAAAGGATATATCTAAATGGGAGATAGGTTTGAATCGGGATTTTTGCCCGCTTCACATAAAATGCTTTGGCTTGTATTGAGGGTCGGGATTATTATTTGGGGAATTTACGGCCTTTTTCACGGATCGACAGTCGAATTTCTCGAAGCGATTTTTGCGATAATGTTTACGCATTTATGGGACTTTTTTCAGATTTTCGGCGGATTTTCGTTTATTACCCGTGTTGATTATCTGACCCAAACAATGCTTAATGTTTTTATATTTATCGGGGTTGTTGTCGGATCGACTCTTAACAATCGTACAAATTTTTCGCATTTTGATCTTGTTACACATTTTTCTGCGGGATTTATGTCGGCTTGGTTCGGCTATGATTTTGCAGTTTTAATTCAAGGCAACAAGAGGAGACTTTCTCCCGCTCTTGCGGCGATGTTTGCGATTTTTTGCGCTTGTTTTATTTCGATCGGATGGGAAACTTACGAATTTACAATGGACAGAATTTACGGCTTAACGCTTCAATGTTCTGTTCCGATGTCCGATTACGGACTTACCGATACGATGACCGATGAAATTATTCAGGCTTCCGGCGGTCTTATTGGTATGTTTGCGGTTGCTTTTCTGAGAAACGGAAAAATCGGTAAACACAAAAAAATGTACGCCCTTAAAGCCAAACAGGCTTTGGAGCGTGAACAACTAAAGGAAAAACTACTTAAGGAGTATATAAATGAGCATAAGAATAACCGCTGATTCGCCTGCGGATCTTCCGGCTGAATTTATTGAAGAGTATTCAATAAACACAATTCCTCTTCATATAATTCTCGGAGGAGAAAGTTATGATGACGGAATAACGGTTGTGCCGCAAGATATATATGAAAATTATTCGAAAAGCGGAGAACTTCCGAAAACTGCGGCGGTTTCAATCGGTGAATATACCGATTTCTTTGAAAAGATGACAAAAGACGGAGACAGCGTAATTCATTTCGGAATATCAAGCGGAATTTCATCTTCGTTTAACAATGCCTGTATTGCTTCGGGGGACTTTGACGGCGTATATGTTGTCGATACAAAAAGTCTTACTGTCGGTATTGCACTTTTAATTGTTAAGGCTCATTCGCTTATAAAAGAAGGTATGAGTGCCGAAGAAGTGTACGCTGCCGTTTTAGAGTGCGTTTCAAAATTGAAAACGACTTTTTTAGTCAGCAGTCTTGAGTATTTGCATAAGGGCGGAAGATGTTCGAGTCTTTCTTTGCTCGGTGCGAATATTCTTTCCATAAAGCCGTCGATTAAAGCCGATGCCGACGGAAAACTTGTGATGGACAAGAAGTACCGAGGAAAGACCGAGAAGTGTATAGAGAATTATATTTGCGACCTTTTGGCTGAATATGGCGGCAAAATCGACACTCAAGCAGCGGTTCTGGCAAGAACGGAAGGCGTTTCCGACGAGGCGTTCTCCTACGCTGTCGAATTTGTAAAAGAAAAAGGAAATTTCGAAAGAATAATCACCAATACTGCGGGATGCACGATCACTTCGCATTGCGGAAAAGGTGCTTTTACATTTATGTTTATGACTGAATAAGGCGGTGATTGAGTTGAAAAAAAGAATACTTGCGTTGATTCTTGCGGTGATTTTACCGATAATATTCTGTTCGTGTTCAAACAATGCTAAAGTTAAGGTTAACTCATCTAAAATCGGAAAAGGTGTTTATGCATATTTTGAAAATGCTGCAAAAATCGAAGGTGAAAAGACAGAGGATGCCGATGTTGATGCTCTTGCGGAAAGTATGCTGATAAGATATGTTGCGATAAATTCGGAGTTTGAAAACCGTGGACTTGAACTTTCGCTTGAAGAAAAATCAGAACTTTCAAATACGGTTAATTCTTATTGGCATTTGTTTTCTAAATATTATAATGATATAGGCGTTTCAAAGCAGGATCTTTTCAAAATCGAAGAGAGTAAAAGTTTCGAGAAAAGGCTTATGCAGGAGTATTATTCCGAGAACGGAGATTCTCCTGTTTCGGATGAAACACTGAAAGAATATTTCGCCGGCAACTTTATCGCTTTCAGAGCTGCAACGGGATTTTTGACAACGGTCGATTCCGAAAATAACACGGTGTCGCTTTCGGATGCGGAAAAACAGACGATGGCGGAAAAATTCAACCGCATGGCAAATGAAATGAGCGAAGGCATATCGAGTATTGATAATGCATCATCTTATGCCGAAAATGTTGCGGTAACGGAAAATACGGTTGTTATCGGACGGGGAAATGCACAGTATCCTGACGGATTTTTCGACAGCGTGCTTTCAATTGAAGTGGGTAAAACGGGAAGTTTTATTATCGGAGATTATATTTTTGCGGTAACAAGAATAGATGTTAATACCGATGAACTTTATCAGGAATATAAGTCGGACTGCCTTGAAGACCTCAAAGGAGAAGAGTTCGAATCGGTTGTTGACGGATGGACGCAGGCTTATTCGGTAAACTGATAATTTTATATATAAAAAAAGCGTAACGGCAAGTCAAAGCCGTTACGCTTTTTGTTATATGGGATTATTCTTCCGGCAAAAATGCTTTGTGAACCGCAGCAACGGCACGGTCAGCATCTTTAAGGTCGATAAGAACGGAAATCTTAATTTCGCTTGTAGCAATCATATCAATGTTTATGTCGTGTTCAAAAAGTGCTTCAAACATCTTAGAAGCTGTGCCCGGATGAGATTCCATACCTGCACCGACAATAGAGATTTTTGCAACATTTGTGTCGCAGGTGATGTTGTCATCATCAATGTCAAATGTGCTGTGGATAGCACTTATAGCGCCTTCTGCGTTTTCTTTCGAAACGGTGAAAGTGATGTCTTTTGTTGTGCTTCTGCCGATTGACTGAAGAATTATATCGACATTGATTCCTTTTTGAGCAAGTTTAGAGAAAAGTTTGAATGCGATACCGGGAATGTTGGGGATGTTTGTAATTGAAATTCGTGCAACATCTGTATCTTTTGTTACACCTCTGACAAGCATTTTTTCCATTTTTGCTACCTCCTTAACGATTGTGCCGGGAAGTCTTTTAAGACTTGAGAGCACTTCGATTTCTACATTGTATTTTTTAGCCATTTCAACCGAACGGTTGTTGAGAACCTGCGCTCCGAGGGTTGCGAGTTCAAGCATTTCATCGTAGGTGATTTCCTGCAATTTTTGAGCACCGGGAACTTTTCTCGGATCTGCGGTAAATACTCCTTCGACATCGGTGAAAATCTGACAGCGATCCGCATGCATTGCCGCTGCGATTGCAACTGCGCTTGTATCACTTCCGCCTCTGCCGAGTGTTGTCAAATCATCATATTTGTTAATGCCTTGGAACCCGGCAACGATAACAATGTTGTGTCGGTCAACTTCGGCTTTAAGTCGGTCGGCTTTAATTGATTTGATTCTTGCCGAACCGTAAGCGGAACTTGTGTTGAATCCGGCTTGCCAGCCGAGAAGAGAAACAACCGGGCATCCGAGTTTTTCGATTGCCATTGCGAGAAGCGAAATCGAAATCTGCTCGCCTGCCGTCATAAGCATATCCATTTCTCTTTTTGACGGTTTTTCGTTAATTTCGTGAGCTTTGGCGATAAGGTCATCGGTTGTGTCTCCCTGAGCGGAAACAACGACGATAACTTCATTTCCCTGACGGTAAGTATCTGTGATTATCTGAGCAACATTCATTACTCTTTCCGCATTTGCAACAGAACTTCCGCCGAATTTCTGAACTATAAGTGCCATTGAATTTTCCTCCAATTATCAATAGTCTGATACTCTGATAACAGAGCAGGGTTTGATTTCTTTGATTGAATTAAGTTTTTCGATAAGAGAACTCTCTTTATCGGTTCCCGTTACGAAAGCGAATTCGTTAGCGGGCTGATTGTCTCTTTTTACAAATTTAACCGAACCGAAAATATCTTTTACGGATTTTTCGGCACTTTGCGTATCGGAACTCTCGGCACGGATAAACAACGCTGTTTCGAGTTCTTCGTAATCGGCAACATATCCGTCTGCACTTGCTCCCCAACCGAAGATTTTCTTGCGTGCCGTATGCTTAGCACAGTCGATAACATCCGCTACCACAGCACTCGCTGTCGGAAGTTTTCCGGCTCCTCTGCCGTAAAATACAACATCACCGATTGCATCTCCTCTTACGAGAATTGCATTAAATACATCGCTGACATTTGCAAGTTGTGATGAGTTCATAACAACACACGGGCTAACCAGTGCGGAAATTTTGCCGTCTTTAAGACGCTTTGCTTTTCCGATAAGTTTGATAACGCCGCCGAGGTGGTTGACATAAGCGACATCCTCAAGGGTAACCTTGGTTATTCCTTCGGTGTGAACGCTTTCGGGATAAACATGTTTTCCGAAACATAAAGATGCGAGAATACAGATTTTTCTGCAAGCATCATGGCCTTCAATGTCGGCAGTGGGATCTTTTTCGGCATAGCCGTTCTCCTGAGCCAACTTAAGCGCATCTTCGAAACTCATATTCTTTTCTATCATCATTGTGAGAATGAAGTTTGTTGTACCGTTAAGAATACCGGCTATTTCGTCGATTTCGTTAGCTGCAAGGCACTGAGAAATCGGTCTGATAATCGGAATTCCGCCGCCTACCGAAGCTTCGAAAAGGAAGTTTACATTGTTTTCGTCGGCAATGGTAAGAAGTTCATAACCTTTTGCGGCAACAAGTTCTTTGTTAGAGGTAACAACGCTTTTGCCGGCTTTGAGAAGGCTTGATACAAATTCGAAAGCCGGATGAAGTCCGCCCATGGTTTCAACTACGATTTTTACTGTGTCGTCGTTCAGTATATCATTAAAATCCTTGGTGAATTTGTCTTTGTTCGGATCGTTGGGAAAATCACGGAGATCGAGGATGTATTTTAACTCAAGTTCCGATTGACCGCATCTTTTCAAAATGCTGTCGTGGTTTTTGAGCAATACCTCTACAACACCCGAACCGACGGTGCCGTATCCCATAACTGCTATATTCATTTTCTCACATCCTGTTAAAGATATATTTAGTCGCATAAGATTTTACCACATTTTAAGGCAATAATAAAGTGTAAAAAAACAAAAATATAAATTTTCTATAAAAGTTAAATAAATTCATTGTAAGAAAAGCGAAAATAGTATAAAATGTATAATAACGAAACCGATTTTAAGGTGGTAAAAATGAATACTGTTGAAAAAAGAAGAAGTTTTTTAATCAATATTTCGTATTTTGCGGTCTTACTCGGACTGTTCTATTTGTTTTTTAAGTATGCTTTCGGTATTTGTCTGCCGATTGTTACAGCACTTTTTGTGGCAGTTGTTCTTCAAAGGCCTGTTAACTGGCTTACCGAAAAAGCGCATGGCGGACGGGGAATTTTTTCCGCATTGCTGGTTATTTTCTGTTTCGTTGTCATCGGTTCGATAATAGCGTTTGCTTTTATGAAACTGTTTTCGGAAATGAAGTCGTTTTTCGAATATCTTATGATGAAAATGGAAAATGTACCGCATTTTATCGAACAGGTTTGTATGTGGATTGAAACAAAACTCACTCTTTTACCGGAAGGGTTAAGGATGAGCCTTTCGGGATATACCAATGAACTTTTATCGGATCTTCTCGGCGTTAGCGAGCAACTTCCCGACAGCACCGCAGTACCGACGGTGGAAAAAATAAGCTCGTTTGATTTTTCGACTCTTGCATCTCCGATCGGCGCCGTTTGGGGAACGGCCAAACAAATTCCGGTAATAGCGATAGGCGTTATTATAGCGATTGTTACAGGATGCTTTATGACGGCTGATTACAGTTCGCTGAGAAAAATGATTCTCGGTTTAGCCGGAGAAAAGAACGCTCAAAAGATAGTCAGAACCAAAAACATCGCTTTTTCAACTCTCGGTAAGATGGGTAAGGCGTACTGTATTCTTATTCTTGTTACGCTCAGTGAAATGGTGATCGGGCTGTCGTTTTTGAAATGGATAGGTGTTTATAACGGCGGATACATTTTTGCGATTTCTCTTGTAACCGCAATAGTCGACATTCTTCCCGTGCTCGGAACAGGTACAATACTTATTCCTTGGGGAATTTGGTCTCTGCTTACCGGCGATGTAAAATTCGGTGTAGGAATCCTTGTTGTGTATGCCGTAATCACGGTTATCAGACAAATAATAGAACCTAAACTTGTTGCATCGCAGTTAGGACTTCCCGCCTTCGTTACGATTTCCGCAATGTATATCGGTTCAAGACTTTTCGGATTTATCGGACTTTTCCTTTTGCCGATAAGCATTATGATATTGAAGGTGCTCAATGATGAAGGCGTTATTCATCTTTTCGGGAAGAAACATTCGGAGACGAAAGCGGAATTTCAGCAAGGAAATGAAGAAGAAAATAGGGTGTAAATTATGATTGACATACATTGCCATATTCTTCCGGAAATGGATGACGGCGCAAGAGATACGACGGTATGCGCCGAAATGTTGAGATGTGCACATAATAACAAAATCGACTCAATTGTAGCTACTCCGCATTTTCTTGATTTTAACGATATTGATGAGTTTTTGTATCGCAGAGAAAAAGCAGCGGAAACATTGAACGATATTGTGGAATCGCTCGGACTTGATATAAAAATATACTGTGCGGCGGAAGTGTTTCTCGACAGTGAGGTATTTACGGCGGGAGATATTGATGAACTTGCCGTAAATTCAAGCCGATATATGTTGTGTGAATATACGCTTAAACCGTTTGCCCCTGAAAAAGCGATAATTTATGCCGAAGAAATAATAAACCGAGGCTATGTTCCGATTATAGCTCATCCCGAAAGATATGTTACTTTTGCGGAAAATCCCGAAATCGTAAACGAACTTTGGGATATGGGGTGTATGTTTCAGATTAATGCTTCTTCGCTCGCAGGACACGGCGGCGATGAAATGCGGTGTTTTGCCGAAGATCTTATTTTGAGAGGGTTTGTTGACTTTATCGGCACGGATGCTCACTCTCACAAAACAAGAAATAATTGCTTGCTTGACAAGATTGACGAGTTTCCCGAAAGTATTGATAAAAAAACGGTTGAATATCTTACTGAGGATGCTCCGAAAAAAGTTTTGAACAATGAAATTTTCGAGAAAAAAGAAGTCGAATATTTCTGATTTTTTCTATACTATTATATATATAACGCTCCGCAAAGAGAATTTTTTCTTTTTTTCGGAGCGTTTTTTATCAAAAAACCGCTGAATTTTTACCGAAAACACCAAATGTTGTGGTGAAATAAACGGTGAACCATATTCAAGAAAAATTTCGTCTTTTTTCACGAACTTTTTATCAAAAAGTTGTTGCATTCGCTGAAAATATGTGTTAAAATACTCAGGCACGCTGTGGAATAGGTGAATTCTGCCTATTTATGAGCGTTATGATATGCGATGATACGGTAGGTGGCTGCACATTGATGCAGGGAATTACCGTGGAGTATGTCCGATTACAAACCGGGCGAAATTATATGTTCTCTTGACAAAGCGTACCCCAACTGCGCAAAAATCGGGAGAACTGTGTGCTTTTTAACGTCCGAATTTTTTCGGATTTTTTAATTACGAAGGGTGGGAACACCCGGCGAAGTTGTTAAAAAGCGTTGCCCTGACTTTTTAAGGAGGCAAAAACAATGGCAGCAGCAAAAGGCAAAAAAATCAGAATCAGACTCAAAGGCTATGACCACGACCTTGTTGATAAGGCAGCAGAGAAGATTGTCGAAACCGCTAAGCGCACAGGCGCACAGGTTTCCGGTCCCGTTCCGCTTCCCACCGAGAAGGAAGTTGTTACAATCCTTCGTGCAGTTCACAAGTACAAGGACAGCCGTGAACAGTTTGAGCAAAGAACACACAAAAGGCTTATCGACATTTTAAGACCCTCAAACAAAACCGTTGAGGCTCTTACAGGTCTTGAGCTTCCCGCAGGCGTTGAAGTTGAAATTAAATAATTAAGTTTCTTTTTCACGCTTACAGGTCATGTTGGTGGAAAACACCAACCAATAACCAAAGGAGGAAATAAAAATGAAAAAAGGTCTTATTGGTAAGAAGATCGGTATGACTCAGCTTTTCGACGAGAACGGTAAAGTTATTCCCGTTACTGTAATCGAAGCTGGTCCGTGCACAGTTGTTCAGAAGAAAACCGTTGAAAACGACGGTTACGCTGCAATTCAGGTTGGCTTCGGTGATGTAAAAATCCAGAGAGTTAACAAGCCTGAAGCAGGACACTTCAAAAAAGCAAATGTTGCACCGAAGAAAGTTCTCAGAGAGTTCAGACTCGAAGACACAGATGCTTTGAATGTCGGCGATGTTTTGAAAGCCGATGTATTCGCAGCAGGCGACAGAGTTGATGTTGTCGGTACAAGCAAAGGTAAAGGTACTGCCGGCGCAATCAAGAGATGGAACTTCTCAAGACTTAAAGAATCACATGGTACAGGTCCTGTAGCAAGACACGCAGGTTCATTGGGTGCTTGTTCGGATCCGTCAAGAGTTTACAAAGGAAAGAAACTCGCAGGACACCTCGGTGCCGAAAGAGTTACAATCCAGAACCTTGATGTAGTAAAAGTTGATGTTGAAAACAACCTCATCGCTGTTAAAGGCGCTATTCCCGGTGCTAAAGGCGGAATCGTTGTTCTCGCTGACACAGTTAAGAGTAAGTAAGAAAGGAGTGTTGAATAATGGCTAAATTAGCAGTATTAGATAAAGCAGGCAAGAAAGTTTCCGATATCGAGCTTAATGACGGTATCTTCGCAATCGAACCGAATATGTCGGCTATGCACCTTATGGTAGTAAGCTACCTCGCTGCACAGCGTCAGGGCACTCAGTCAACACTTACTCGTTCCGAAGTTTCAGGCGGCGGTAAAAAACCGTGGAGACAGAAGGGAACAGGTCGTGCAAGACAGGGTTCAACAAGAGCTCCGCAGTGGACACACGGCGGTATTGCACTTGGCCCGAAACCCCGTGAATACGGTATAGATGTTAACAAGAAGGTTAAGAGACTTGCTATGAAATCGGCTCTTTCTTCAAAGGTTGCTGATAACGAAATGATCGTTGTTGATTCTCTTTCGATGGATGCAATCAAAACAAAAGAAATGGCAGGAGTTCTTTCGGCAATCAAAGCCGGCAAGAAAACTCTCATCGTTCTTCCCGAAAAAGACGATGTAGTTTACAGAAGCGCTCGTAACATTGAGGGAACAAAGGTTTCTCTTGTTAACACACTTAATGTTTATGATATTCTCAACTGCAACACAATTGTTGTTGTTAAGGATGCGGTTTCAAAGATTGAGGAGGTATATGCATAATGAAATTTGCTCAGGATATAATCCTCCGTCCCGTAATTACAGAGGAAAGCATGATGGGCACTGCTGAAAAGAAATATTCTTTCAAAGTTGCCAAAGATGCTACAAAACCCGAAATTAAAGAAGCAGTTGAAAAACTTTTCGGCGTTAAAGTTGCTAAAGTTAACACAATGAACTGCAAAGGTCATTTAAGAAGATACGGTCGCTTCGAGGGCTACACACAGGCTTGGAAAAAGGCTGTTGTTACTCTTACGGAAGATTCAAAGACAATCGAGTTCTTCGACGGAATGATGTAATAATCTCAACGGTAATGTATGGAGTTAAGACAGCTCCGCTAAGCCGTATTCAAGGAGAGTGAAAGAAATGTCTATTAAAGTCTATAAGCCGACTATCAACTCAAGACGAAATATGTCGGTTACAGATTATTCCGAACTTTCTAAGGTCGCTCCCGAGAGAAGCCTTCTCGCTCCTCTCAAAAAGAACGCAGGCCGTAACAGTTACGGAAGAATCACCGTTCGTCATAAGGGCGGCGGAAATCGCAGAAAATACAGAATTATCGACTTCAAGAGAGATAAAGAGAGCGTAGCAACCGTTCTTACGATTGAATACGATCCCAACCGTTCATCTCATATCGCACTTATTCAGTATGAAGACGGCGAAAAGAGATACATCCTTGCTCCTGTAGGCCTTAAAATAGGCGACAAGGTTGAAGAGGGTGCCGGCGCAGACATCAAAGTCGGTAACGCATTAAAACTTAAAGATATCCCCACAGGTACTGTTGTTCACAATGTTGAACTTTATCCCGGCAGAGGCGGTCAGTTGGCAAGAGCGGCAGGTAACTCCGCACAGCTCATGGCTAAAGAAAACGGCCTTGCACTTCTTCGTCTTCCTTCAGGCGAACTTCGTAATGTTTCTGCTGAATGTAAAGCAACAATCGGAACAGTAGGCAACACCGATCATGAAAATGTTAAAATCGGTAAGGCCGGACGCACTCGTCATATGGGTATCAGACCTACAGTCCGTGGTTCTGTTATGAACCCGAATGACCACCCGCACGGCGGTGGTGAAGGTAAGTCTCCGATCGGCCGTCCCGGTCCTTGCACACCTTGGGGCAAGCCTGCTCTTGGTTATAAGACAAGAAATAAGAAAAAGGCTTCTAACAAGATGATTGTTAAACGCCGCAACGGTAAATAAGAGAAGGGAGTGTAGATTATGAGCAGAAGTACTAAAAAAGGACCTTTTGTAGAACCTAAGTTACTCAAAAAGGTTCAGGAAATGAATAAGAACGGCGAAAAAATCGTTCTTAAAACATGGAGCCGCAGCTCTACTATATTCCCGGACTTTGTCGGACATACATTTGCTGTTCACGACGGCAGAAAACATGTTCCGGTATATGTTACCGAAGATATGGTAGGTCATAAGCTCGGCGAATTTGCACCGACAAGAACCTTCAAAGGTCATGCCGGTTCAAAGACATCGAACAACGGTAAATAATCAGTCGAAAGGAGTGTATTAACTAATGGAAGCAACAGCAAAGGTAACAAATGTACGCATTGCACCCCGTAAGGTTCAGATCGTACTTGACTTAATCAGAAATAAGCCTTGCGCTGAAGCATTAGCTATTCTCAAGTACACACCCAAGGCTGCGTGTGAACCGCTTGAAAAGCTTTTGAAATCAGCAATGGCAAATGCAGAAAACAAAGACATGGATACATCGAGACTTTATATTTCGGAGTGCCGTGTTGATCAGGGCCCGACTCTCAAGAGAATCAGACCGAGAGCACAGGGTCGTGCATTCAGAATAAACAAAAAGACTTCGCACATTTATCTTGTGCTTAAAGAAGCAGAATAAGTGAGGAGGAGGTAATACAATGGGTCAAAAAATTAATCCCACCGGTCTTCGTGTCGGTGTAATTAAGGATTGGGAGTCACGCTGGTACTCCGATAAGAAAAATTTTGGCGATACTCTTGTATCGGACACAAAACTCCGTAAGTATCTCCTTGAATCACTTGCTCCTGCAGGTGTTCCGAAGGTAGAAATCGAAAGAGATGCTAAGAGAGTTCGTGTAAATATTCATTGTGCAAAGCCCGGTATGGTTATCGGTAAGGGCGGCGCAGAAATCGAAAAACTCAAAGCAACATGTCAGAAAATGCTTGGCGTAGATAAAGATGTTTTCGTAAACATCATCGAAGTTAAGCAGCCCGACCTCAACGCTCAGCTCGTTGCTGAGAACATTGCTTTACAGCTTGAAAAGAGAGTTTCTTTCAGAAGAGCTCTTAAACAGTCAATCAGCAGAACGATGAAGCTCGGTGCAAAAGGTATTAAGACACAGGTTAGCGGCCGTATCGGCGGTGCTGAAATCGCTCGTTCGGAAAGCTATCATGAGGGAACAATCCCGCTTCAGACAATTCGTGCTGATATAGACTACGGTTTTGCGGAAGCAAAAACAACTTACGGCCGTATCGGTGTAAAGGTTTGGATTTATAAGGGTGAAGTTCTTCACGACAGCCGCAAGCCTCGTAAGGAAGGAGGCACAAAATAATGTTGTTACCTAAGAGAGTTAAATACCGCAGAGTTCAGAGAGGCCGTTTAACAGGTACCGCTACAAGAGGTAATAAAGTTAACTACGGTGATTACGGTCTTGTGTCTCTTGAACCTGCTTGGATTACAGCAAATCAGATCGAAGCTGCCCGTATCGCTATGACAAGATATATCAAGCGTGGCGGTCAGGTTTGGATAAAAATCTTCCCGGATAAGCCGATTACCGAAAAACCCGCTGAAACACGAATGGGTTCAGGTAAAGGTTCTCCTGAATACTGGGTTGCAGTTGTTAAACCCGGCAGAGTAATGTTCGAAATTGCAGGTGTTCCGGAAGAAACAGCCCGTGAGGCTATGCGTCTTGCAGCTAACAAACTTCCCGTTAAATGTAAGTTTGTTACCAAGGCAGAACAAGTAGAGGATGGTGAGCAATAATGAAAGCAAATGAAATCAAAAAACTCTCCCCCTCAGAGTTGGATGCTAAACTCTTGGAGTTGAAGGACGAGCTTTTCAAGTTACGCTTCCAGCAGGCCATCAACCAACTCGATAATCCAATGCGTATCAGTGCTGTTAAGAAAGATATTGCAAGAGTTAAGACAGTAATCCGTGATATCGAATTACACGGCAACGAAGGCTAAGGAAAGGGAGGACAATCGTAATGAGTGAAAGAAATCTCAGAAAAACTCAGGTTGGTATCGTAACAAGCGATAAAATGGACAAAACTGTTGTTATTTCAATTAAAGACAGAGTTCAGCATCCGCTTTACAAAAAGATTGTCAACCGTACAGTTAAAATTAAGGCTCATGACGAGAATAACCAGTGTGGCGTAGGCGACAAGGTTCTTGTTATGGAAACCCGTCCTCTCTCAAAAGATAAGAGATGGCGTGTTGTAGAAATCATCGAGAAAGCGAAATAATTTTCTAAGGAGGAAATTACTGTGGTACAACAACAGACTTACCTCAAAGTTGCCGATAACACCGGTGCGAAAGAAATTATGTGCATTCGTGTACTCGGTGGTTCAGGCAGAAGGTATGCTAATATAGGCGATGTTATAGTTGCATCTGTCAAAAAAGCAGCACCCGGCGGCGTTGTTAAAAAAGGCGATGTAGTTAAAGCAGTAGTCGTAAGATCATGCAGCGGTGTTCGCAGAGATGACGGTTCTTATATCCGTTTTGACGAAAACGCAGCAGTTTTAATTAAAGAAGATAAGACCCCCAGAGGTACTCGTATCTTTGGACCGGTAGCAAGAGAGCTTCGTGATAAGGATTATATGAAGATCCTTTCACTCGCTCCCGAAGTACTTTAAGGAGGTGCCTGAATAATGAATAAGGTTCATGTTAAAACAGGTGATACCGTTGTAGTAATCAACGGCAAAAACCGTGGTAAACAGGGAAAAGTTATGCAGGTAAGTCCTTCAGAGCGCAAGGTTATCGTTGAAGGTGTTAACATGGTTACAAAGCATGTTAAACCTCGTCAGATGGGTGAGCCGGGCGGACTTATCAAAGCAGAAAGTGCTCTTTACGCTGACAAAGTTCAGCTTGTTTGCCCCAAATGCGGCAAAGCAACAAGAGTAGGCCATGAAATGAATGGCGATAAAAAGATGAGAGTTTGCAAAAAGTGCAACGCTCAGTTTGAATAAGGGAGGGACATAACACATGGCAGCAAGACTTAAAGAAATGTATAAAAACGAAGTTGCTCCTGCACTTCAGAAAAAGTTCGGCTACAAGAGCGTTATGCAGATCCCGAAACTTGACAAGATTATCATCAATGTTGGTTGCGGTGAAGCAAAAGACAACTCTAAAGTTGTCGGAGCAATCATGAACGACCTTTCAATCATCACAGGTCAGAAACCTGTTGAATGTAAAGCAAAGAAGTCGGTTGCTAACTTCAAACTCCGTGAAGGCATGACAATCGGTGTTAAGGTAACGCTCAGAGGCGAAAGAATGTATGAATTCTTAGACAGATTCTTCAATCTCGCTCTTCCGAGAGTTAGAGACTTCAGAGGTATCAACCCCAACTCATTTGATGGCAGAGGCAACTATGCAATGGGCGTTAAAGAGCAGTTGATTTTCCCTGAAATCGAATACGATAAGATTGACGCAGTTCGTGGCATGGATATTTGTTTCGTAACAACTGCTAACACTGACGAAGAAGCTCGTGAGCTCTTGACTCTTATGGGCGCTCCGTTTGAGAAATAAGGAGGGATAACAAGTGGCTAAGACATCAATGAAAGTTAAGCAGGCAAAACCCGCTAAGTATTCAACAAGAGAACACAACAGATGTAAGATCTGCGGTAGGCCGCACGCTTATCTCCGTAAATACGGTGTATGCCGTATCTGTTTCAGAAAGTTAGCACATGCGGGACAGATTCCCGGAGTTAAGAAAGCAAGTTGGTAATAGAGCAATTGCAAAGGAGGCAAAAGTATGCAAATATCCGATACAATCGGCGATATGCTTACAAGAATTCGTAATGCGAATTCAGCAAAGCACGATACCGTTAAGGTTCCTGCATCAAACATGAAAAAGGCAATTGCTCAGATTCTTGTTGATGAAGGATATATCAAAGGATTTAAGGTTGAAGATGACGGCAAACAGGGTATGATTGAGATCGAACTCAAATACGGCCCCAACAAGTCATCTGTCATCACAGGTTTGCGCAGAGTTTCAAAGCCCGGTCTGCGTATATACACAGATTGCGAAAATATGCCTAAGGTAATTAAAGGCCTCGGTATCGCAATTCTTTCAACATCAAAGGGCGTAATGACAGACAAGGACGCTCGCAAAGCTAATGTTGGCGGCGAAGTTCTTGCATTCGTTTGGTAAGGAGGTTACAGTATGTCAAGAATCGGCAGACAGCCCATCGCTGTTCCCGCAGGCGTTGATGTTACAATTGACGGCAGTACTGTTACCGTAAAAGGCCCCAAAGGTACTCTTACCAGAACAGTACATGGCAATATGAATGTTGCTATGGAAAACGGCGAAATTAAAGTTACTCGTCCCGACGAGTCTAATCTTAACAAATCACTTCACGGTTTAACCCGTACACTTATCAGCAATATGGTAATCGGTGTAACACAGGGTTATACCAAAGAACTTGAGGTAAACGGTGTAGGTTACCGTGCTGCAAAGCAGGGTAAAGACCTTGTCCTCAATATCGGTTTCTCGCATCAGGTAATTATGCCGGAAATCGACGGAATTTCAATTGAAGTTCCCAATCCGAATAAAATCGTTATTTCCGGTCCCGACAAGCAGAAAGTCGGACAGTTCGCAGCAGAAATTCGTGAAAAGCGTCCGCCCGAACCCTACAAAGGTAAAGGTATTAAGTATGTTGACGAGCATATCCGTCGTAAAGAAGGTAAAGCCGGTAAAGGCGGAAAATAATAGAAGGAGTGTATTGAAATGGTTAGTAGGCCTGACAGCAATAAGGCAAGACTTAAACGCCACACAAGAGTTCGCTCTAAGGTTTCCGGCACTGCAGAGTGCCCCCGCCTTGATGTTTTCCGCTCTCTTCAGAACATCTATGCTCAGTTGATTGACGATACAACAGGTACAACACTTGCTTCGGCATCAACTGTTGAGAAAGAGTTCAAGGAGTACGGCGGAAACAAAGAAGCTGCTCGTGCAGTTGGCAAGAAATTAGCAGAAAGAGCCCTCGAAAAGAACATTAAAGATGTTGTATTCGACAGAGGCGGTTATGTATATCACGGCAGAGTTCAGGAACTCGCTGAAGGCGCTCGTGAGGGCGGACTTAACTTCTAAGAAAGGAGAACAGAAAAATGGCAAACAAAATTGATGCTTCAACAATGGAATTACAGGAAAAAGTAATTACAATTAACCGTGTTTCCAAAACTGTTAAGGGCGGCCGTATCTTTAAGTTCTCCGCATTAGTAGTTGTTGGCGACGGTAACGGAACAGTAGGTTTCGGTATCGGTAAATCAGGTGAAGTTCCGGATGCTATCCGTAAAGGTATTGAAGATGCTAAGAAAAATCTTATTAAGGTTTCTCTTAAAGGCACAACAATCCCCCACGAAGTTATCGGTAAATTCGGCGCAGGCGTTGTTCTTATGAAACCCGCAGCACCCGGTACCGGAGTTATCGCAGGCGGCCCTGTCCGTGCGGTAGTTGAAACAGTAGGTATCAAGGACATTCGTTCCAAGGCACTTCGTTCTAACAATCCGTGCAATGTAGTAAGGGCTACAATTAACGGTCTTTCACAGCTTCGCAATGCTGATGAAGTTGCGGCTGTTCGTGGCAAGTCCGTAAAAGAAATAATTGGATAAGGAGTGTGTGAAATGGCTAATTTACAAGTAACTCTTAAGAAGAGCCTTATCGGTTCTAAAAAAGACCAGATTGCCACAGCACATGCACTCGGTCTTAGAAAAATCGGGGACAAATCAGTTCAGCCTGATAATCCTCAGACTCAGGGTAAGATTAAGAAAATTTCTCATCTTATTGATGTAACAGAAGGCTAAGGAGGTGCGAATATGAAATTGCACGAACTCTCACCGGCTGAAGGCTCAAAGAAGAGCGTTAAGCGTATCGGTCGTGGCCCCGCATCTGGTCAGGGTAAAACCGCAGGTAAAGGTCATAAGGGTCAAAAAGCCCGTGCAGGCAGAGGTATGCGTCCCGGATTTGAAGGCGGCCAGATGCCTTTGCAGAGAAGAATTCCGAAGCGTGGATTTAACAATATCTTCGCTAAAGAAATCGCAACTGTTAATGTATCTGCTCTTGATAAAACTTTCGAGGACGGCGCAACAGTTGACATCGAAGCACTCATCAATGCAGGTCTTATTAAGAAGGCGCTTGACGGAGTAAAAATACTTGGAAATGGTGAAATCAGCAAAAAGCTTACTGTTAAGGTTAATGCTTATTCCGACTCGGCAAAGCAGAAGATCGAAGCAGCCGGCGGAAAGGCTGAGGTGATCTGAAGTGATTCAAACACTTATAAATGCATGGAAGGTCGCAGATCTTCGTAAAAAGATTCTTTATACGGCATTCATCATTCTTGTGTTCAGAATAGGCGCTGCAATTCCCGTACCTTTCGTTGAAATCAGCGGAGGACTTATTACGGATGCGAATGCAAACAACTTTATGACTTACCTCAGTATGATGACAGGTGATGCTTTTAACTACGGAACACTTTTCGCTATGTCGATTACTCCGTACATCAACTCGTCAATCATCATTCAGCTTCTTACTGTTGCGATTCCCGCACTTGAGAAGCTCGCTAAAGAAGGCGAAGAAGGAAGAAAGAAACTTTCTTCCATTACCCGTTATACAACAGTAGTTCTCGCACTTATGCAGAGTACAGCTTACTACTTCTACATCCGTTCGCAAGGCTATCTCACAACAGATGCCAACGGACTTAAGTATACCGGCTTCTTCGCAGTATTTCAGGCGATTGCGGTTATCCTTTGCTATACAGCGGGATCAACCTTTATTATGTGGCTCGGCGAACAGATAAATGAAAAAGGTATCGGCAACGGTATCTCGATCATTCTTTTCGCAGGCATCGTTTCCCGTATGCCTACTACGATTTACAACCTTTATACTTATGTAGATAAAGGCGGCGCATATTTCGTAATCGTTCCTATAGCGGTAATTTCACTTATTCTTATGGTTGCGTTCATCGTTTGGATGGACAATGCCGAAAGAAGAATTCCCGTTCAGTATGCAAAAAGAGTTGTAGGACGCAAAATGTACGGCGGACAAAATACACATATGCCTATCAAGGTTAATATGTGCGGTGTTCTTCCGATCATCTTCGCTTCTTCGATTCTTTCGCTTCCGCCCACAATTCAGATGTTTGTAACTGTAAAAGAGGGCGGATTTTGGGAAGGCTTCTTCAAAATTTTCGAATCAACACATTGGGCATACGGAATTATGTACTTTGTATTGATTATATTCTTTGCATATTTCTATGCGGCAATTCAGTATAATCCCATTGAAATGGCGAACAACATCCGTAAAAACAGCGGTGCGATTCCGGGTATCCGTCCCGGTAAACCCACATCCGATTACATTACAAAAGTATTGTCAAGACTTACTCTTGTAGGAGCTTTGCTTCTTTCGGTAGTAGCTCTTTACCCGATACTCTTCTCTCAGATTACGGGAGCATTTGATCATCAGGTAAACCTCACACTCGGCGGTACTTCGGTAATCATCTTGGTCGGTGTTGCTCTTGAGACTGTTAAACAGCTTGAAAGCCAGATGATGATGCGTCATTATAAGGGATTCCTTGATTGATAGAAAAGGAGATTGTTTATGAACCTTATACTTTTAGGTGCTCCCGGAGCAGGAAAAGGTACACAGGCTGAAAGAATCTGTGAAAAACTTTCAATACCCGCTGTTTCAACAGGAAATATCTTGCGTGAAGCAATTGCAAACGGTACTGAGATGGGTCTTAAAGCAAAATCCTTTATTGATGCCGGTGCTCTCGTTCCCGATGAAGTTGTAATCGGTATCATCAACGAAAGACTTAAAGAAGATGACTGTAAAAACGGTTTTATTCTTGACGGATTTCCGAGAACAATTCCGCAGGCTGAAGCACTCGATGAGATGGGCGTCAGAATTGACAAAGTAATCGACATCGAGGTTGCCGACGAAAAGATTGCATCAAGACTTTCAGGCAGACGCGTATGTTTGAAATGCGGTGCAACTTATCACACACAGTATAAGGCGCCTAAAGTTGACGGCGTTTGCGATGCGTGCGGCGACAGTTTGGTTCAGCGTAAAGACGATATGCCCGAAACGGTTCTTGACAGATTGAACACATATCATCAGCAGACAGAACCGTTGAAGGATTACTACGAGAAGAAGGGAATTCTTCGAGTAGTTGAAGGTCAGGAGGAAGTAGCCGATACTACTGCTCTTACTTTCAAAGCATTGGAGGATTAAGCATGATAGTGCTGAAAACCGCAAGAGAGATTGAACTTATCCGCAAGGCTTGTATAATCTCTGCGGAAGCATTACAAGTGGCAGGCGAGGCGGTCAAGCCCGGTGTAACAACTTGGGAAATTGACAAAATTGCATACGATTATATAAAAAAGCAGGGTGCGGAACCTAATTTCCTGCATTTATATGATTTTCCTGCCACGGCATGCATTTCCATAAATGATGAGGTTATTCATGGAATACCGAGCAAAAAAAGAGTTATTAAAGAAGGCGACATAGTCAGTATTGACTTAGGCGCAAAGGTCGATGGATATAACGGCGATAATGCTGCCACATTTGCAGCGGGTAAAATATCCGAAAGTGCAAAGCGGCTGTGCGATGTAACTGAGAAGAGCCTTTATTTAGGTATCGAACAGGCAATCGTAGGCAACAGACTCGGCGATATAGGTTCGGCGATTCAAACTTATTGCGAGGAAAACGGATACGGCGTTGTCAGGGAATATACCGGACACGGCGTCGGAGCCAAACTCCATGAAGATCCCAGCGTACCGAATTTCGGCACTTCCGGTAGAGGTGCACGCCTGTTGCCAGGAATGGTAATTGCTATTGAGCCTATGATTACACAGGGCAACAAAGCAATTAAACAGTTACCTGACGGCTGGACGGTAAAGACCAAAGACGGCAAACTTGCTGCTCATTTCGAACACACGATAGCGATTACGAAAAACGGTCCCGTAATTTTAACCAAGGCTGATTAAGGTGAACTTATGGAACTTGTTAAAGGGACGGTAGTAGTTTCGCTCAAAGGCCGTGATAAAGACGGGCTTATGTGTGTTATCGGAATTGATGAAAACAGGGTTTCGGTATGCGACGGAAAACACAGGCCTTTATTGAGGCCGAAGTACAAAAATCCAAAGCATATTAAACCGGTAGGCGAGAAACTGTCTGAGGAACAAACCGCTTCAGATAAGTCAATAAGAAAAGCGTTAAAGCAAATTTCGGAGGCTTGAATATGTCAAAACAGGATATGATTGAAATTGAAGGTACAGTCGTTGAAGCATTACCTAACGCAGTATTTCAGGTAGAGCTTGAAAACGGACACAAAATAACGGCTCATATTTCCGGTAAATTGAGAATGAACTTTATCAGAATTCTTCCCGGTGATAAGGTAACGGTTGAAATGTCGCCGTACGATCTTACCCGTGGCCGTATAACTTGGCGATCAAAGTAAGAAGATACACGAATTTTTATTAGGAGGTAAACAAAATGAAAGTCAGACCTTCTGTCAAAAAAATATGTGATAAGTGCAAAGTAATTAAGCGCAAGGGTAAAGTAATGGTTATCTGTGAAAACCCGAAGCATAAGCAGCGTCAGGGCTAATTACCCTTTGACTTATCGTTGTTAAAGATCTAAACAACGATATTGTGCTTATCCACGACGAAGTTAATGGGCAAAATTGCCCGCATATTAAAATGGAGGTGCAACTCTATGGCACGTATTTCAGGTGTTGATTTACCGAGAGATAAGAGAGTCGAAATCGGCCTCACATATATCTACGGTATCGGCAGAAAAACTGCAAGCGACATTATTGCCGCAACAGGCGTTAATCCTGACACTCGAGTTAAGGATTTAACTGAAGAAGATGTAGCAAAGTTGCGTGAATACATTGAACACAATGTAAAGGTTGAAGGTGATCTTCGCCGAGACACAGCTTTCGACATTAAGAGATTGGTAGAAATCGGTTGCTACCGTGGTATCCGTCATCGTAAAGGTCTTCCCGTAAGAGGACAGACTTCTAAGAACAATGCACGCACACGCAAAGGTCCGAAGAAGACAATCGCTAATAAGAAGAAATAAGGGGAGGGAATTGTAAATGGCTACCAAAGCAACAGCTAAAAAAGGTACTTCACGCAAGCGTCGTGAAAAGAAAAACATTGAAAAAGGTGCAGCTCATATTCAATCCACCTTCAACAACACAATAGTTACAATTACCGATGTTCAGGGTAATGCGGTTTCATGGGCTTCAGCCGGTGAAATGGGATTCAGAGGTTCTAAGAAATCTACTCCCTTCGCAGCTCAGACAGCAGCGGAAACAGCAGCTAAGGTTGCAGTTGACCACGGAATGAAAACTATTGAAGTATATGTTAAGGGCCCGGGTTCAGGACGTGAAGCAGCAATTCGTGCTTTACAGACCGCAGGACTTGAAGTAACAATGATTAAAGATGTTACTCCTATTCCGCACAACGGTTGCCGCCCGCCCAAGAGAAGAAGAGTATAACGGAGGTATAATTTATGGCTAGATATACTGGTGCGGTTTGTAAATTGTGCCGTCGTGAGGGCAAAAAGCTTTTCCTCAAGGGTGATCGTTGCTATACAGGCAAGTGCTCACTTGAGCGTCGTAGCTATGCTCCGGGACAGCACGGACAGAGCCGCAAAAAGAACTCTGAATACGGTTTGCAGCTTCGTGCAAAGCAGACAGCAAAGCGTTATTACGGTATTCAGGAAGGTCAGTTCCGCAAATATTTCCTTATGGCTGAACGCCGTCAGGGTCAGGCAGGTGAAAACCTTTTGAGAATCTGCGAAAGCAGACTTGATAACGCAGTTTATCTTCTCGGATGGGCTTCATCAAGAGCCGAAGCAAGACAGTTAGTAACTCACGGACATTTCACCGTAAACGGCAAGAAAGTTGACATTCCGTCATACCTTCTTAAAGCAGGTGAGGTTATTTCTATCAGAGAAAAGAGCCGTGATAGTGAAAAAATTAAAGCAGTTATCGAAGCAAATGCAGCTCGTCCCGTTCCCGAATGGCTCGTAAAGAATGCAGATGCTTTTGAGGGTAAGGTTGCTGCTCTTCCGAACAGAGATCAGATCGAAGTTCCCGTTGAAGAACACCTTATCGTCGAGCTCTATTCAAAATAATAGAGTTTACTGTCAGATTATATTTTATTATTCGGTTTGTATTTTCCAAACCATATAGGAGGCTTTTGAATGATAGGAATTGATAAGCCCAGCATTGAAGCACTCGATTTAACCGAAGACGGTACTTACGGCAAGTTCGTGATGGAACCGTTGGAAAGAGGCTACGGCACAACGATCGGTAACAGTCTTCGCCGTGTCTTGCTTTCTTCACTTCCCGGTTATGCAATTACTTCAGTTAAGATAGATAATGTTCTTCATGAGTTTTCGGCGATTGACGGCGTAAAAGAAGATGTAACGGAAATCGTTCTTAACCTTAAAGGTGTAATTCTTAAGATGCATGATGAAGGTCCCAAGACCCTCTACATTGATGCACACGGCAAGTGCGAAGTTACAGCAGGCGACATTAAGGCTGATTCGGATGTTGAAATCCTTAACCCCGATCATCATATCGCTACTCTTTCGGAAGATGCGTCTCTTGTTATGGAGATGACAGCCGACAAGGGCAGAGGATATGTTTCTGCTGACAGAAATAAGCAGAATATGCAGCCTGTTGTTATCGGTGTTATTGCAATCGACTCAATTTATACACCTGTGTTGAAAGTTAACTACACAGTTGAAAATACCCGTGTAGGCCAGATTACCGACTTTGACAAACTTACTCTTGAAGTTTGGACAGACGGTACAATTTCCGCAAAAGAAGCGGTATCTTTCGGCGCAAAAATTCTTAATGAACATCTCAACCTCTTTATCGGTCTCTCGGATGAGGCTGCTACAGGCCCGATCCTTATTGATAAGAAGGAAGACAGCAATGTTAAGACTTTGGAAATGACCATAGAAGAACTTGACCTTTCTGTTCGTTCATTTAACTGCTTGAAGAGAGCAGGCATCAACACAGTTGAAGACTTGATAAGCAAAACAGAAGAAGATATGATGAAAGTGAGAAACCTTGGCAGAAAATCTCTTGATGAGGTTGTAGCTAAGCTTGAATCACTTGGCTTCACTCTTCACCACGAAGACGAATAAAAGGAGTGAAATAAAATGCCCGGTACAAGAAAACTCGGCAGAGCTACCGATCACCGTAGAGCAATGCTCAGAGGCATGGTAACTTATTTGCTTGAAAACGGCAAAGTTGAAACAACTGTTACAAGGGCTAAAGAGGTCCGTGCAATGACTGAGAAAATGATCACAATTGCTAAAGACAACTCTTTGCACTCAAGAAGACAGGTTCTTGCATACGTAACAAAAGAAGACGTTGTTAAGAAGTTGTTCGACGAGATAGCACCCAAGTATCAGGATGTTAAAGGCGGATATACACGCATTATAAAAACAGGGGCACGCAGAGGCGACGCAGCTGAAATGGCAATCATTGAACTCGTTGAGCCTAAGGCAGCAGAAGAAAAACCTGTTAAAAAGACAGCAGCTAAGGCTGCAAAGAAAACCGCTTCTACAAAGAAAGCTGCTCCCGCAAAGGAAGAAGTTCCTAAAGCAGAAGAAGTTAAAGAAGAAGCAGTTGCTGAATAATTTAATTCTTATTCAAAGCCCCGTCGAAAGACGGGGCTGTTTTTTATGCGATTACGCTTGATTTTTTTGTTGCCTTAAACTATAATATACAATGTATAATTATTGCAAACTCTAATTAGAAGGTGAACGCAAGGTGCAGAAGAAAATCGAAAGAAATTATGATTTTGCAAAGGCTGAAAAAGAAGTTATTGATTTCTGGAACGAAAACGATATTTTCAAAAAAGCCGTTGCTAAAAATGATGTTAATACAAAGAGTTATGTCTTTTATGACGGACCTCCTACCGCAAACGGTAAGCCGCATATAGGACATGTTCTTACCCGTGTTGTTAAGGATGTTATTCCGAGATATAAAACAATGCAGGGCTATCATGTTGAGCGTAAAGCCGGATGGGATACCCACGGACTTCCCGTTGAACTTGAAGTCGAAAAACAAATTCATACTAACGGAAAAGCCGATATTGAAGCGTTCGGCGTTGAACCCTTTATTCAGAAATGCCGTGAAAGTGTATGGACATATAAAGACCTTTGGGAAAAAATGTCGGAGCGTGTCGGATATTGGTGCGACTTCGAACATCCGTATATCACATATACCAACGATTATATTGAATCGGTTTGGTGGGGACTTAAAGAACTTGATAAAAAAGACCTTATCTATAAAGGATTCAGAGTTTCTCCCTACTGTCCGAGATGTTCGACTGCACTGAGTTCTCACGAAGTTGCTCAGGGATATAAAAACATCAAAACGGAGTCGGTTTTCGTCAGATTCAAATGCAGAGATGAAGAAAACACATACTTTGCCGTATGGACAACAACTCCTTGGACACTGAGTTCGAATGTCGCTCTTTGCGTAAACGAAAAATTCGATTATTCAAAGGTAAAAGTCGATGGTGAATACTATTATATCGCAACCGAACTTGCCGCAGATCTTTTCGGAGAGGATTTCGAGACTGTAGAAACATATAAAGGCTCGGATCTTGTCGGAAAAGAATATGAGCCGATATACGATTTTGTTGTCGGTACTTTCAAAGAGAAGGCTTTCTATGTTGTAGCCGATGACTATGTATCGCTTGATGCAGGTACGGGAATTGTTCACATTGCTCCCGCTTTCGGTGAAGATGACTCAAGAGTCGGCAAGCAAAATAAACTTCCCTGCGTAAAGCCCGTTGATTTTGCAGGCAAGTTTACGGATATATGCGGGAAATATGCGGGAAAACTTGTATTTGACGCTAACGATGAAATTATAAAAGAACTTATTGATAACAAAGTCATTCTTAAAGTTAAAAAGATAGAACACAGTTATCCTCACTGCTGGCGTTGTAACAGTCCTCTTATTTATTATGCTAAGGACTCTTGGTTTATTGCGATGTCAACATTGCGTGATGAACTTGTTGCCGACAACAGAAGTGTTAACTGGTTCCCTGAAAACTTCAAAGAAGGAAGAATGGGCAACTTTGTTTCTAATGTTATCGACTGGGCGGTTTCGAGAGACAGATATTGGGGTACTCCGCTTCCGATTTGGGTATGTGAAGAATGCGGACATAAGCATGTCGTAGGCTCTGTTGCGGAACTTGTTGAATTAACAGGTGCCGATCCCGATATTGATCTTCATAAACCTATGGTTGACAGACTTACAATGACTTGTTCGGAATGCGGAAAGACTATGTACCGTACTCCCGAAGTTTGCGACTGCTGGATTGATTCCGGTTCAATGCCTTATGCACAGCATCATTATCCGTTTGAAAATCAGGATCTCTTCAATCAACAGTTCCCCGCTGACTTTATAAGTGAGGGAAGCGACCAGTCAAGAGGTTGGTTCTATGCTTTACAGGCTCTTTCAACGGCAATTTTCGGAAAATCGCCGTATAAAAACTGTATTGCTCTCGGACTTGTAAACGATGAGAACGGAATAAAGATGTCTAAACATATAGGAAATGTTGTTGATCCGTGGGAAGTTCTTGACGAATTCGGCTCCGATGCAACAAGACTTTATTTCTGTATTGCAAACGCTCCGTGGATTTCCACATCTTTCAGCAAACAGACACTTGCGCAATTCCAGAACAGATTTATCGGCACTCTTTGGGCCTCTGTTTATTTCTATTCGCTTTACAGTGAAATCGACGGATTTGATCCGAGCAAATACAATATTGACGATTGCAAACTCCGTTCAATTGACGAATGGGTTCTTTCAAGAGTCAATTCACTTGTTAAAAAGGTTACTCATGAATTTGATTCTTATCATATCTTCGAAGCAACAAGAGCTATGGAAGATTTCATTGACGAACTTTCTAACTGGTATATCAGGCGTAACCGCCGCCGTTTCTTCAATTCCGAACTTACGGAAGATAAGATTGCGGCATATATGACCCTTTATACTGTTCTTGATACTCTTACAAAGGTTGTCGCTCCCGTTACACCGTTTGTTGCGGAAACGATTTATCAGGGCCTTGTAACAAGATATTTTGCAGACGCTCCCGAAAGCGTACATCTTGCATCTTTTCCGCAGTACAGAGCAGATTGGGATAAAGCGGAACTTGAAGCGCAGATGGAAGTATCGTACAAAGCAGTTGAAATCGGCAGAAAACTCCGTGAGATTGTCCGTATTCGTAACCGTCAGCCTTTGAGCGAATGTATTGTTAAGATTGACAACGGCATAACTCTTAAAGACGAAGAACTTAATACAATTGCGGAAGAACTTAATGTTGATACGGTTTTGACGGATTTTGATACGGAAAGTCTTATCTGTTATGAAATTAAGCCGCAGCTTAAAACATTAGGTCCCAAGTACGGCAGACATCTTAAAGCAATCGGTGAATATTTCAATATTGAAAGAAATACCGAAATCATTAAGACGATTAAAGCACAGGGCGTTTACAAGACTGAAATCGACGGTGCCGAAATCGAATTAACGATGGACGACCTTCTTGTAACCGAAAAAGCGAAAGAAGGATATATTGCCGAAACCAACTTCGGAGTAACCGTTATTCTTAACACAACTCTCAATGACAGCCTTATCGAGAGAGGTTCTGTAAGAGAATTTATTTCTAAGGTTCAAAATCTCCGTAAATCAAGCGGATTTGAAGTTACCGACCATATAGAAATTGCGGTTTCTTCGGATGAATATATCTCACAAGTAATAAACAAGAATATTGATTTCATTAAGTCGGAACTTCTTTGCGACGCTCTTGAAATAGCAGATGCTTCGGCAAATGAATTCAAAATTGACGAACATTCGGTTAAAGTCGATGTTAAAAAAGTTTAATTTCCGTTAAAAACAGCATTAAAAAACCACCTAAAGTTTAACTTCTTTAGGTGGTTTTCAATTTAGTTTTGTTTTTGTACGATTTTATATTCGTCATACGGATTATAATACGGACATTCAAAGTCCGAATAACTCAGAAACCGTGCCATTTCGTCTTCGTCGAGATTTATTTCGCATCCGTAACAGTCGTATTCTTCATCGTACACATAGTATGCGCAACACTCACACTGAGTAACTTTTTTTGCCATCGTTATTTCTCCTCATGATATTCCTTTTCGGTATTAACATTCCAGATTGCCGTTTTATCTGTTTTGTTTTCGGTGATATTCGAAACCGTTTCGAAAGCGGTCATCATAGAATGATCCATATTGTTGTAGCGATGCTGTCCGTTTCTTCCGATGCAGTAAAGATTTTCGTATTTGTCAAGCCAAGATATTACTTCGGGCAGGCGGCTGTATGTGTCGAAATATGCCGGATACGCTTTTTTTACTTTTTCACGGTGGCTGTCGAAAATTTTTGCGTTTTCGTTTATTACGCCGATTTTCTTTAACTCTCTGACGGCATAAGAAACACACTCTTCTTCGGTCATTTTCCAAAATCCGTCATTTTCGTTGCAAAAATATTCGAGCCCAAGCCAGACGGTGTTTTCGACATCTTTAACAAGATACGGAGACCAATTGTTGAAAATTTGAATTCTGCCGAGTTTTACGCTGTCGTCTTGAACATATATCCAACAGTCCGGAATAATACCGCCGAGCGTTTTGATATCTGTTTGATTTTTTAAGCATAGTTTGTCGACAAGCAATCCGACGGTAACAAAATCTCTGTACGGCAATCCGTTTGCCGTTTCAAATACATTTTCGGGAACGGGAGAGGTTTTGTTCATACTGTTTATTAAATCTTTTATCGGCATTGAAGATATAAAAATATCACCTTTATACTTTTTTTGGCCGGCTGAAACACGGGATATTTCTTTGCCTTTATATTCGATTGTATCAACTTCGGCATTGAAGACGATTTCGCCTCCGAGTTTTTCAAATTCTTTCGCAGCGGTTTCCCAAAGCTGTCCCGGCCCGTATTTTGGGTATTTGAATTCTTCGATAAGGGATGTTTCCGTGCTTTTTTTACTCTTAGCAAGTGCGTTTTTAAGAACTTCTTTTATTGAAATTCCCTTTACTCTTTGCGCTCCCCAATCGGAAGATATTTCAGACGGATGTCTGCCCCAAAGTTTTTCGGTGTATCCTTCGAAAAACATTGAATAAAGTTCTTTGCCGAAGCGGTTAATATAAAAATTTTCGAGAGATGTTTCGTCTTTTTTAGATATTACTGATTTAAGATAACTGAAACCGGACTTAACGGTTCTTGAAAATCCTAAATTCAAAATTGTCTGCAAATTCAGAGAAACGGGATAATCGAAAAACTTTTCGAGATAAAATATTCTGGAAACTCTGTTTCGAAGCAACATAACGCTGTCGGTTTTTTCCGGATCGGGTCCGCAGTCGGAAAGAACTTTGCTTTTGGAGAGAAGTTTGTCGTCAAAAGCCGGTTTTCCCTGCATTTTTAACATACTTTCCCACCAAGCATTAACTTGTTCGTCCTTTGAAAAGAAACGGTGTCCGCCCAAATCCATACGGTTACCGTTATGACAAACGGTTGCGGAAATACCGCCTATTTTATCGGTGGCTTCGAGAATTGTGATATGATAAGCGTTTTTATCTTTTTTCAGTAATTCGACTCCTGCGGTTAATCCGGCAGGACCTGCTCCTATAATAATGATTTCTTTCATTTGCGTTATCCTTTTTTGCTCCAGAAAATATAGTCGTCTATAAGCAATGCTCTTGAGAAAGAAGCTTCCGCACAAGATATTTTTATCGGCGGAGCAATTAAGAAGTATTCTCCGCTTGATGTTTGACTCAGATCAAGCCCTTCGAGAACGGCGATTTCGGAATTCAAAAGCGAGCGGTGGGTGCTGCCGTCCGAGTCGGGCGATTCGACAGTGTTGGAATCGGTTCCGACAAGTTCATATCCGAGATAAGCGAGTTCTTCGGCGGCGGTGTAGTGAATAAATGCGGTGCCGTTCGACTTAATAAGTATTTTTTTACAATCACGGGGGAAATATTCTTCAACAAGCTGACCGGTAATGATTCCTGAAGAGACTTCTATAACTCTGCAAGGCCCGATAAACTTTTCCAGAGAGAGCTCACCGACAGATTTTCCGTCAGGCAGGAAGTGAAGAGGAGCGTCAATATGAGTGCCGTTATGAAGGCAGGCGTTTATCACACTCAAATTACAGTAAGATTCAGGAGAAATTTCACGCACTTTTTCGATTTTGGGAGAGGGATCTCCGCTATACACTTCAGCCGTTAGTAAATCTCTCGATATGTCGATTAGTTTCATTTATTCACATCCTTTGTTATCTTATTATTATATCAAATACACACGCTTTGTCAAATTAAGCACTTATGTGTTTTATGATGAAATTGCTCGCTTTTTCGTACCTTTCGCCGTTTTCGAATTCGAGAAGATAATTGTTGATTTTGTTGTCTGTTTCCAGTGCGTCAAACAGAGAGAAAACGCTTTTGTCAATCAGGTTTTCCGCAAGAATTTCGTTTTCCCGTATTTGTTCATAAATGCTTTTCGGAACGGGAGATTTCAAAAATCGGCGTGAAGATATAACGGCTGCATCGTCGTACGGGTATGAGTGATAGTTATTTTCGCATACGAATGCAAGGTAAAGTTCCGGTATCAAGAGATGTTCGGCATATTCGGGACATAATGAGCATACGCATTTTTCGACACTTTTGCCGCATTGAATAAATGCGCAGGAAAAACCGTTTATTAAAGCGGAAGCGATGTGTTTGGTACAATCGCTTATTATGAAAACATCGGGCCCGAATTCCGCAACGGTTTCGTAGCAGGTATGTATTCCCCACGGAGTCGTATTGCTTATCGTCAATATATTTTCGTTTGCGGGTATATTGTTTTGCCGAAGGGCGTTACGCTGCATAAAACACAGGACATAGTTGAGGATTTTCGCTTTGTCGGTAAATCGGGAGAAAGTAAGAGCGTTTTCTCTTAAAAGAGCTGCGGCGGATGTTTCGTATTTTTCGGCATTTGAAATTTTTAAGGCTTTTTTTGAAAACAGATTCAAAAAAGATGTGCTTAATTCCGAGATTTCAAAAAGTTCATCTGTGTTGATTTGTGTAATCTCAATGTCTTGATATGCGTTTTTAAGCAGTTCGCTGTCAATTACAAGCAGTTTTTTGCATTTAATATAGACGGCGCAAAATTTGTCGTAATCATATTTTGAAAGGAATTTGTTACAGCAATATCCGTGATTTTTGGCGTTTATAATGCAATCTGAGATAAGGCGGTGCTTAATAAATGTGCTTTTCCCTTTAAGAGATATTATACGGTCTATTCCGTTGGCTTTACCTAAAATGTCGGTTATTGTGTTTCGGTTAAAAAAGCAGTTCATAATAATCCCCCCTGAATTATTCTATTCGTTTCTGAAGGCTGTTGTTACGGCGAAAATCTTAAAATAATGTTAAAAAAGAGCGGTTTTGTTTGACATATCAGTGGCGGTGGGGTATAATATCAGCGTTGCAAACAAACAATTACTCAAGGAGTGAATAATAATGCCATTGGTAACAACGACAGAAATGTTCAAAAAGGCATACGAAGGCGGTTACGCTATCGGTGCTTTCAATGTAAACAATATGGAGATAATTCAGGGAATTACAAGAGCTGCTAAGAAACTTGACGCTCCCGTAATCCTTCAGGTATCATCCGGTGCAAGAAAGTATGCGGCTCACGGCTATCTTGTAGCTATGGTTAAAGCTGCTGCGGAAGAGACAGGTCTTCCGATTGCTCTTCACCTTGATCACGGTCCCGACTTTGAAACTTGTAAGGCTTGTATTGACGGCGGCTTTACTTCGGTTATGATTGACGGAAGTTCTCTTCCTTACGAAGAAAATGTTGCTCTTACAAAGATGGTTGTTGAGTACGCACACGCTCACGGCGTAGTTGTAGAAGGCGAACTCGGAACCCTTGCCGGCGTTGAAGATGATGTTGTGGTCGAAGAAGGCCATGAATCTTATACAAATCCCGATCAGGTATTTGATTTCGTTACAAGAACAGGCGTTGATTCGCTTGCGATTGCAATCGGTACTTCACACGGTGCATACAAATTTAAGCCCGGTCAGAAGCCTCAGCTTCGTTTTGATATTCTCGAAGAAGTTGAAAAGAGACTTCCCGGTTTCCCGATCGTTCTTCACGGCGCAAGTTCGGTAAATCAGGATCACATTAAGATGATCAACGAATTCGGCGGAAAGATGCCCGATGCTATCGGTATTCCCGAAGATATGCTTCGTAAAGCTTCTTCTATGGCTGTTTGTAAGATCAATGTTGACTCCGATATCCGTATCGCAATGACAGCGGCTCTTCGCAAGCATTTTGCAGAAAATCCCGCTGACTTTGATCCGAGAAAGTATCTCACTCCCGCAAGAGACGCAATTGAAGAAGTTGTTTCTCATAAGATCGAAACAGTTCTCGGCTGTGCGGGTAAAGCATAATTTTCCTGCAAATTCAAGACCGCAATCTTAAAAGGTTGCGGTCTTTTTTATTGTCTAGCAATAGCTGAAAACCCCCGGTTCTACCGGGGGAAAAGGAACGCTTTA
>CAZGPE010000003.1:0-106671 GCA_964527585.1 uncultured Eubacteriales bacterium | reverse complement strand
GAGATCCGCATTTGCTATTTTCGCAAGATTGATTATAAAGTCCTGTCTTTGAAGTTTATCCGCAGGGCCGAAATATCCGTTTGCATAGCCGTTAAAATATCCGTTTTTCGCATTGAATTTTACAGCTTTATAATACCATTCGGAATAATTTACATCCGGGAAGATATTCTTGTTGTTTACCGAAAACGATGAGGTAATATTCGAGTTTTCATCCGATACGGCATCCAAAACAGTTACGATTATATCACCGGGGCCTTTACCGATAACTTCAATATCCATAGTGATAAAGGTTTTATCTGTATAGTTTTTATCTTTTTCGGCAGCCCATGCAAAATGCAAAACTCCCGTATTGTTATTAAAGGATTGGCTTCCTACCGAATCACATTTTTTTACACTGTATGTATCCTTATCGTATTCAACCTTAAGTTCAAGTCCGGAAATTTTTCCCGTAACCGTAATATAAGCCTTAATTGTATCTCCGACACTGTATTCATCTTTGCTTAATTTAACGCTGACTGTATTTGATGCTGCGAAAGAACCGATATTCAACGCAAACAACGAGGTCAAAATCATTACAGTTGCCATTAACAGCGACAAAACTTTTTTCATATTGACATCTCCTACATAATTTTAATAAATTATAACATATTTATATATAATCCCGCAAGTGTATATATCAAGTAAATCATACAAAATTATACAATTTTTCGGATTCACGATTGCGAAATTCATGTTTTTCATAATAGCCTATTAAATCGCCTTTTTCATCACGCAGCGCAACCATATAAACATCTTTGTTTTCGGAAACGCTGTATGCGGTATGAATTATGTTATTATCTCGACTTTCGGCAAACCATTCGACCGTTTTTTCAATCATTTCGCACGATTTATGATTATGGCAATCGAAAATACTTTTTCCGACATCGACATTCGGTCTGTAATCTTTATAATATTTACAAGCCGAAGGATTCATATAAACAACTGTATGAGACAAGTCGCAAATTACAATCGGTGCTTTATCCTGATCAATAACGCTCTTAAAAAAATATGTTAAGTCCATATCGGATTTCCCTTCTACTGTGCAAGATTGAGTATTTTTTGCAAGCGGTGATTGACCCCGGATCTCGAAAGAGGCGGATCTAACAACTGTCCGATTTGCTGCAAAGACAGTTCGGGATTTTCCAAACGCAATTCTGCTATTTTTTTCAATTCCGGAGACAATTTTGAAAAGTTACCGTCTTTTTTTAATTTCTCAATCGCCTGAGTCTGTTTTAAGGATGCGTTAACCGTTCTGTCAAGATTGGCGTTTTCAAAATTCGTACGGCGATTAACATTGTTACGAACATCTTTGAAAACCTTAACTCCGATATATTCAAGTGCGGAATCGTTAGCACCCATAAGTGTCAACAAAGTTACGATTTCATCGCTGTCCTTAAAATAAAGAATATTTTGACCGTTTCTTTTGATCTCTTTGGCGTTTAAGTCAACCTCATTAAAAATTCTCATAAGGTCGTTTCGCAAACTGTACGGCACCGAAAATTCAATATGATAATTTTTTTCGGGATCGTTCACAGTTCCGCACGCTAAAAAAACTCCTCTTAAAAATGCACCGAAGCAACAATCGTTATTTATATTCGCCCAATTGACTCTTCTTGAGCGTTCGTTTCCGTTTAATCCGAACGCTTCGAGAAGCCTCATCCTACCCGTATCGGAATTAACCGAAACTTTGCATTTCCCGGATTTCGAAGATACACACGAAACTTCGCTTTCGCTTATTCGTTTTGCAACATTCTCATATTTTCCCGCAACATCGGAATTCTCCGTATTTATGTATATTTCACGCTTGGAAAACATTTTGCCGAACAAAAGAAGCCCGTATGTTTCGGCAAGCACACAGCAAGGCTGAACATCGGACAACTCAAGCAATTCTTTTTTTAATTTTGAACAAAAAGTCATATCATTACCTTTTAATATCTCTATGCAATACTCCGACATCGCAACCCGATTCAAGCAAATGCTTATTAAGAAGTTCCGCAAAAACAACAGAACGGTGCTTTCCGCCCGTACATCCGATTGCAATTGTCAATTGACTCTTCCCTTCCGTCATATAAAGAGGGATTAAAAAATCAATCAAATCGTAAAGTTTGTTTTCAAGAGTTTTCGATTGTTCGAAATTCATAACAAAATTTCTTACTTCCGTCTCAAGTCCGGTACGGTTTTTAAGTTCGGGAACATAAAACGGATTCGGTAAGCAACGCACATCGAAAACAAGATCGGCATCTTTTGGGATTCCGTATTTGAAGCCGAACGACATACTGTGAATTTTAAGAGAAGAAGAAATATTGTTAAGGAAAAGTTTTGCTATTTTTTCCTTAAATTGCGAACTCATAACATTAGAAGTATCGACAATATAATCCGCCATCTGTCTTGCAGGAAGAAGAATTTCTCTTTCTTTTTTTATCGCTTCGATTATAGATGCACTGTCAAACTCATCGGCAAGCGGATGTTTTCTCCTTGTTTCCTGATAACGACGCATTATTACTTCGTTATCGGCATCAATAAACAGAATTTTAGATTTAATCTTACTGCTGTCAAGATTTTTTAATATATGGAAAAGCCCTGTGAATTCGTCTCCTAATCTAATATCGGCAACAAGAGCAACTCTGTCTTTTTCTTCGTTTGAATCCATACAAAGTTGGACAAAAGTCGGTATGAGTTTCGGCGGCATATTGTCAACACAATAAAACCCTATATCCTCAAGCGCCTGAACGGCACGGGATTTTCCCGCTCCCGACATTCCGGTAACAATTACCAATTCCATATCTAAAACCTCTTAAAATTCGCCTAAAAACTTAACTTCCGGTTCAAGCATAACCGATTTTTCCCTATAAACCGTTTGCTGAACATATTTAATCAAATCGGCAATATCTTTACTTGTCGCATTGCCCTTATTAACAACAAATCCTGCGTGTTTTTCGCTGATCTGAGCGGCACCTACGCTATATCCTTTTAAGGAACATTCCTCGATAAGCGCCCCGGCAAAATATCCTTGCGGACGCTTAAATGTACTTCCCGCACTCGCATATTCAAGCGGCTGTTTATCTTTACGCTTTGCAAGGTTTTCATACATTTTTGCTTTAATTTCTTCTTTTGAAGAAGGTGTTAATTTCAGTTTAAGAGAAGTAATGACATAACCGTTTTCGCAATAAGCACTTTTTCTGTAAGAAAGTTTCAAATCATCATAACTTAATTTTCCGAAATTCATATTGCCGTCAATATGCTCGCACTCGATTAAAACATCCTTCATCTCTCCGCCGTAAGCGCCGGCGTTCATATAAGCGGCACCGCCTGCGGTTCCGGGAATTCCGAAAGCGAACTCAAGTCCGCTCAATGAATTTTCCATTGCAAATGTGCAAAGTTTAGACATCGAAACTCCGCTTTGGCAAATAACGGTATCATCATCAACTAATTCTATATTTGAAAAATCCGAACCGATTTTTATTACAACTCCGGATAATCCGTTATCCGAAACAAGAATATTGCTTCCGTTTCCGATAACATAAGTTTTTATATTATTATCACGGCAAACTTCGAGAATTGCCTTCAAACTGTCAGTGCTGTCGGGGAAAACTATCAAATCCGCATTTCCGCCCGTCTTAAAACTGGTATATTTACTCATCGAAACATTTTCAAGATAAGGACAGTTTATTTTTTTGGCGGTTTTTTTAACAATATCCGACACAATATCACCTTTCATTTATTCATCAAGCAATGCAGCGCCGATAACACCCGCATCGTTTCCGAGTCTTGCTGTACAGATAGTTGTCTGCGCATCACAGTAAATGCTGTAACGCACTTTTTCAACATATTTTCTGACAGGTTCCAAAAGATTTTCTTTTTCATAACTTATTCCGCCGCCTACACAAAGGACTTTCGGCTGGAAAATATTGATGAGATTTACTATTCCTACGGAAAGATAACGAATATATGTATCAACAACTTCAGTTGCGCACTTATCTCCCGCACGCTTACCGTCAAAAGCGGTTTTTCCGTTAACTTTTTCAATATCTCCGTCAACTAAATCCCACATTTTTGAATCTTTATTAAGAGTCATTGCTTTTTTGGTATCTCTGATAAGTGCGGTTGCGGAAGAGTATGCTTCCCAGCATCCTTTACGCCCGCAAGTACAAGCCTCACCGTCAACGCAGATTACCATGTGGCCCGCTTCACCGCCTGCATCGTTACAACCGTTAAGTATTTTACCGTTTACCACAATACCCGTACCGACACCCGTACCGAGTGTAACGGCAATAAAATTGTCTACTCCGTCTCCCGCACCGGCAACAGCTTCACCGAGAGCGGCACAGTTAGCGTCATTTTCAATGTAAACGGGCTTATCGAAATACTGTTTTAATATATCACGGGCAGGTACATTCGAAAATCCGAGATTGTTGGCATACTGTATAACACCGAGTCTTTTATCAACAGAACCGGGAGTTCCTATTCCGATTGAAAGAACATCGTCAAAAGAAATACCCGCATCTTCAACCGCCATATTAACAGCGCTTGCAATATCGGCAATAATATCCTCAGCAGGTCTCGGACAAGCGGTCGGCTTTGCACCTTTTCCTATTATTCTGTAATATTCGTCTACTACTCCGGCAACAATATTTGTTCCGCCGAGATCAACACCAATTCTATACATTTATATTATATCCTCCAAAAAAATATATTATTTAACAAATCAGTAATTCTGCCAAATCTCAAGTTCTTCGGGCTTCGGCTCTTCTTCTTGCATACCGAGTTGATGCAAAAGTTCCTTTGCGGCATTGTATCCCATCTTTTTCTGACGGTTATTCATTGCCGCAACTTCGATTATCACCGCAAGATTTCGTCCGGGTTTAACCGGAACAACCGTTACGGGAACATTTATGTTCATTATATTTATATATTCGGTATCAACACCCATTCGGTCATAAACCTTATCGGGATTCCACTGTTCAAGCTGAACAACCATATTTATTTTTTCGGAAACTTTAACAGCGCCCATACCGAAAATTCTTCTCGCATTAACTATACCGATACCTCTGAGTTCGATAAAGTGCCTGATATTGTCGGGTGCGGAACCGACTAATGTTTTTTGAGAAACTTTTCTGATTTCCACAGCATCGTCGGCAATAAGCCGGTGTCCTCTTTTAATAAGTTCGACTGCGGCTTCGCTTTTTCCCACTCCGCTATCGCCCATTATCAAGACACCTTCACCGTATACCTCAACGAGTACACCGTGTCTTGTAATTCTCTCTGCAAGTTCAACGCCTAAAAAACTGATAAGCGCCGCCATACAGCTTGAAGTAGGCTCCGATGTGCGAAATAAAGGAACATTGTATTTTTCGGCAAGCTCTTTTGCACATTCGGGAACCTCAAGATTCCGTGTTATTAAAACAAAAGGCGGCTTTTTTTCCATAAGCCTTTCAAGACTCTCATACTGCTCTTTCGCAGAAAGATTTTTGATAAGTTCGATTTCCGAAAGTCCCAAAAACTGCGCTCTTCCCGCATCAAAAAAAGCGTCCCTGTTTACAAGCATCAAACCGGGTCTGTTTACATCGGGAGAAGAAATTGTATGTGTACTGAAATCTTCCGGTCGGTAAAGAACCTCGAAATCAAATTCTTTAAGCACTTTTTCGATAAGCACAGAATACTTTGAAGCCAAGCATATCCCTCCAAAATAATGTTCTCTGTTATTATAAACTATAATCATTTATATTGCTATACTTTTTTGAAAAAATTTATTGTTCGTTGCATAAAAAAACACCTCAATCCAAAAATTTACTCTGATAACAATATCATTTTGACAAATGATATACTTGCAAACGCAAATTCAAGAAAAGGGGTGTTTTTAATGGCTACAGTACCCGAAGCAAAAGAAGCTCTTAACAAGTTTAAGATGGAAGCCGCTTCAGAAGTAGGCGTAAATCTTAAGCAGGGTTACAACGGTGATCTCACATCTAAGCAGGCAGGTTCGGTCGGCGGACAGATGGTTAAAAAGATGATCAAAGCATACGAAGACGGTATGAAATAAAATACCGTAATATTTATTCGGACAAAAAAGGTCTGTCGGAATACCGACAGACCGATTTTTATACATATATGATTTTCGCTCCGAGATAATTCGCCTGTTCAATATCGTGAGTTATCAAAATGAGAGGCCTTTTTTTCGCTTCATATGACACAAGTTCGAGCATTTCCTTTTCAAGCTTTCGGTCAAGTCCCTTAAACGCTTCATCGAGAATAACAAGATCGCTTTTATAAGCAAACGCCCTCGCAAGAGCAATTCTACGCTTCATTCCTCCGCTGAGTTCACTGACGGGTGTATCTTTTTCGGCGGTTAAAAAAACTTTTTCGAGATAATACTTTGCCGTTTCATCATCACTTACAAATGAAATGTTTTTTTCGGCACTCAACCAAGGAATAAGCCTATCTTCCTGAAACACAAAAGAAATTTTATCCGGCACTCCGAAAACAGATCCCGAATCCGCTTGTTCAATTCCTGCGATAATGCGTGCAAGAGTTGTTTTTCCGGCTCCCGATTTTCCCATTAAAGCAATGGGTCTTTCAAAATCAAGTTCCGCAGAAAAATTATCAATCACTTTTTTATCCGCAAATTTTTTACTTACGGCCTCAAGAGTTATTTTCACACAAATCACCACCGGACATTTTCGAAAATATTTTACCGAGAATATACACTGCCGCTTTTTCCAAAATCATACTTAATAATATTATAACAACCGTCCATGAAAACAAATCGACTGTTTCGAGATAAACTTTTGAATTATAAAGTTCCGTGCCTATTGTGTTAACCGGTGTACTGAGCACTTCGGCAGCCACTCCCGATTTCCACGCAAAGCCCAGCCCCGTCGTTATACTGTTATAAAACTCCGGCATAACACTCGGAATATACACATTAAGAATTATTTTTCCTTCAGGTACTTTATATGCCTTTGCCATTTCAAGAAGTTTTTTGTCCGTTGATTTAATTCCGGTTGTTATATTTGCCCATACAATCGGAAAAACCATCAAAAACGAAGTGAAAACCGGCACGCTCTTTTTACTCATCCAAACAAGCGCAAGAATAATAAACGATGCTACCGGTGTCGCCCTAACAACATTCATAACCGGCTTAAAAAGAGAAAAAAGGAATTCGGATTCAGCGGTAATAACAGCAAGCAGACATCCCGATACAATCGCAAGAAAATAGCCTTTAAGCACGGCATAAATGCTATTGAATATCTTTATATAAAATTCCTTTTCTCCGAGCAACTCGAAAAGTCTGATCGCTACACTCCATGGAGAAGCGATTAACACATCTTCTCCTACGAATAAGTAAACAGCACTCCAAACTCCCAGCCAAATTACCGCTGCGGCTAAAGTATTAAAAACTTTTTTCTTTACGGTTTTATTTTGCATTGTACCAAAAATCATCATTCGGAAGTTCTCCGCCGACAGAAGCGGGATTTGCATTAAACAGAACAGCAAGATTTTCCGTTGCAACAGTTTTCATTTCATTTGAGTCAAGATAAGAAATATTACAGTTCGGTATAGCTTTTTTCGCAACTGCCGCCTTGGGAATTATTCCGTATTTCTCGCAAAGCGATGCGGTATCATCAAGGCTTTCCGATACATATTCAATAGATTTCGAATATTCATAAAGAAAAGCCTCAACAGCTTCTTTGTTGTTCAAAGCAAAGTCTTTTCTTACTATTACACATCCCATCGCCAACGAAACGCACGATGTTTTTTCAAATTCGGCACTCATATCAATCGAAATCATAAAATCGCCGTTTTGAGAAAGCACTGCCGTTACATTCGGTTCCGGAAGAAGAACTATATCCGCTTTTCCCATCACAGCAGCGGAAGCGACTTCACTGTGCTCTGACTTGTATTCAACGGTAACATCCTGCGAAATTCCGTTTTTCTCAAGCAAGTATTCAAGAATATATTCGGGTGTTGCTCCCTGACCTGCAGAAACAACGGTTTTCCCTTTCAAATCCGAAATTGATTTAATCTGAGGGTCGGTTGAAAGAATATAAAGAGTTCCGAGAGTGTTTACCGCAAGCATTTGAACATTTCCGCCTGTTTTCTTATAAAGCACACTCGCAAGATTAAGCGGACAAGCGGCAATATCGGTATTACCGCTAATGATCGCTGCGGAAATTTCGGTCGGATCCGTCGAGAGAGTAAAATTATACTTGTTCAAAGCGGTTTCGTTTTCGTTATCAGACATCAATTTTACCGCACCTATCCCCGTAGGACCTTTTAGCATTGTAACATTAACCTGAGCGTTTACAGCCTTCGGAGTCTTATCCCCTACCGCACATGATGCCGACATAACAAGCACGATAACAGCGAGAATTATTGCCGAAATTTTTCTGATTTTCATTTCTTCTTCTCCTTATAAAAGTTTTATAAAATCTCCGTCTTTCCTGATTTTTCCTTCAATCGTAAGTTCATCTATAACTCTGTACAGACTCGCCCTGCTTAAATTAAGTTCTTTGGAAAGATCGGTCATTTTTTCTTTAATTTGATACACTCCGCCCGAAGCCTGATTTTCAAAATACGACATTACTTTATCTTTTGCATTCGGTGAAGTATACGAGTCGATTTTTTCGTTTAGATAATATATTCTTTCGGAAAGATATTTTATATAGTTTTTGGCAAATTCACTGTTGTTCTCAATAAGAATATCAACGCCTTCTTTAGAAACAAAAAGAACACGGCAACCGTTCAAAGCGACTATATTATTGACGAATTTATCATTGGCGTTATACAGAGTTACCGCACCGAATACACTGTACTTTTCAAGAGTGCCGATAACTACATTTTCTTTTCTGACGCTTGCTTTTCCGCCGATTATAATTCCTATCTGTTTTTCAATTGAATCTTTCGAAAATATCGGCTCGCTTTTTTTGTAATTTTTTTCCGTGCTGAATTTTTCGCAAATCAAGTTGATTTCGTCTTTATCGGCACAACAGAACAACTTTGTGTGCAATAAAACATCCGCTGTTTTTTCAAATTCTTTTTTATACATAAAACCGCCTAAAGTGTCTTAAATGATACACTTTATTTTAACAACAAATATTTTCAATGTCAACAGAACTCCCGAAAACTATGCTGTAAATATAAAAATAGCGATTGATAACCTACCGAAACTATGATAAGATTATATAAGCAGTTATTCAGGAGGAAATTCCGATGGAATATTCAATTAAAAACACTAATTACAGAGATTTTGATATTTTCGAAATCAACAAATTAAAGCCGAGAGCTTATTGCATACCTTTTCACTCATTAAAAAAACTCAAATCGACCGACTGCCTTACGGAAAGATATAACAGCGACTGTGTTACCGTACTTTCGGGCGAATGGGATTTCAAATACTATGAGAAAATGAGCATCTTACCGGAGCATTTCGACACTCAGCGCATACAGTTCGATAAAATAAATGTTCCGTCAACTTGGCAAAGAACCGGTTATCAAAGTCCGGTTTATCTTAATACAAGATATGAGTTTTCGCTTTATCCTCCCGAATTACCCGATGATTTTCCCGTCGGCGTATACAGAAAAAAGTTTAATATTAAAAATGACCGAAAAACCTATATAATCTCGTTTTTGGGCGTTGTTTCATGCCTTGATTTATATATCAACGGAAATTTTGTCGGATATAGCGAAGGCGCTCACAACAGTGCGGAATTTAACATTTCCGAATTTTTGCATAACGGAGAAAACGAAATCGTTGCCGTTGTACGCAAATGGTCAACCGGAACATATCTCGAATGTCAGGATATGTTCAGAGAAAACGGTGTTTTCCGAGATGTCCTTCTTTATGAATATGACAGTTGTTATATAAACGACTTCGAAATAAAAACCAAATGTGTCGGCGGTTCAAACTACAGTTTGCATACTTGCGTGGATATGAAAGGCGACACCGAAAACTGCAGTGTAAAACTCGAACTTTTCTATAACGGTAAGATAACAGTCAGCGAAGAAAAAACTGCCGATCATCATATTTGTTTTGAATTTCCGAATCTCAGTGTAAATGAATGGAGTGCCGAAACTCCCAACATTTACGAGATGTATCTTACGGTAAAAAAAGACGGTAAAACTCTCTCGGTTATCAGAAACTACACAGGGTTCAAAACCGTTGAAATTATTTCCGATGTATTCAAATTTAACCGTAAATCCATTAAATTCAAAGGCGTTAACCATCACGACACGAATGCCGTAAACGGATATGTTATGAGCGCCGATGATATTAAGCTCGACCTTGAACTTATGAAACTGTTTAATGTCAACGCTATCAGAACTTCTCACTATCCGCCCGATCCGATGTTGCTTACTCTTGCCGATATAATGGGATTTTATATCGTCGATGAAGCCGATATCGAGACTCACGGCGCCGGAAGTATCGGCCCGAACCATCTTTACAAGCCCAATCTTATCAGCCACGATGTTAAGTGGGCTAACAGGTATATGGACCGAGTTTGCAGAATGTATTACAGAGACCGCAATCATCCCTCAATTACAATGTGGTCGCTCGGAAACGAGTCAGGCGGATATAAATGTCAGGATATTTGCTATATGTTCTTAAACGGAATGTGTCCCGAAATTCCCGTACATTACGAAGGCGCAATCAGAACAAAGCGTGTAGGATACGATGTTATTTCCGAAATGTATACAAGTTCCGAAAATTGCGAAAAAACCGGAAAGAAAACCCGTGGCAAAAAGTATATCGGAAAACCTCTTTTCCTGTGTGAATACTGTCATGCTATGGGAGTCGGTCCCGGCTGTCTTGAAGACTATTGGGAAATTTTCTACAAATACGAAAACCTTATGGGCGGTTGTATTTGGGAATGGGCGGATCATGCGGTTTGGCACGACTTAAATGACGCTCAAAACAAATATAAATACGAATATACATACGGCGGAGATCACGGAGAAAAAATGCATGACAACAATTTCTGTGTCGACGGTCTTATGTATCCCGACAGAACAGCGCATACGGGTGCTTACGAAATGAAAAGCGTATACCGTCCCCTTCGCTGTGAAATGATCAGCGATAACCGTTTCAAAATCCACAATACAAACTCGTTCAGAAGTTCCGATTATATTAAAATCACTTGGAAACTTTTGAAAAACGGAAGCGAAATTCAAAACGGTGAAATTCAAAAAACGGTTTTGCCAGAAAAAAGCGAAATCGTAACCGTACCTTATAAATTAAATTCTCTTGCTGACGATTATCAGCTTAACATTGTTTATACCGATATTGAAACCGAATACGAAATAGCAACCGAACAGTTCGTTCTCAAAGATATTCCTAACGAACTTTCACTTCCCGAGTCGAATAATATCAGTGTTATGGAAACAGCGGAAAGCATCGGTATTTCATTTGAAAACGGTAAAGCCGTTTTCAGTAAGAAAAGCGGTGAACTTTTAAGTCTTTCAAAAGACGGAACGGAATTTATCAATTCAAATCCCGCTGCGAATACCCGTGGATTTTTACCGAATATTTTCCGTGCGCCGATTGATAACGATTCTCACGGAAACACTCCGAAATGGAATTCCAAGCGTTTGGAAAAAGCGAAACCGATATTCAAGTCTCTTTCTTATGAAAAGAAAAACAACTGTGTTAATATCAATGTTTTATATTCCATTGAATCGGATAAGAAAAAATTATATAAATCAAGCATTAATTATTCTGTATTTTCCGACGGAACCGTTGAAATTCTCACTTCCCTTTTGCGTGAAAGAAAAGCGGATAAAGATATTCCTCGCTTCAGCCTTACCGTTGAATTACCTGCTGAATTTTCAAATGTCGAATATTACGGCAGAGGTCCGAGAGAAAATCTTTGCGATTTGAAAACTCACGCTTTAATCGGAGTTTACAATACAACCGTGAAAGATATGCACGAACCGTATATCTTGCCTCAGGATAACGGAAATCACGGCGGCGTAAAATACCTCAAACTTACAAACAATCTGGGAAAAGGTATTGAGTTTATCGCAGAGCCGAAGTTCAGTTTCAGCGTTCACAATTACACGCAGGAACTTCTCGTTAAAGCACAGCACCGAGAAGATGTTACAGATCAAAACACGACTTTCCTAACCGTCGACGGTTTCCACAGAGGTTCGGGAACAAACAGTTGCGGTCCGGACACTCTTGAAAAATACAGATTCACTTTCGATAAAGAAATCAGTTTCAAATTTGCGCTCAGACCTATAATCTGAATACGCTTTTTGTTGGAGGAAAAATGAATTTAATCATTATCGGCAACATCGTTGCTTTTGTAGGTGCGATTTTCCAAACAATCGCCGGTATGGGTAACAACAGAAATAAAATACTTCTTGCCCAATCCGGTCAATTAGCCTGTTTTTCCGTTTCGAACTTTCTTTTAGGCGGATATGCCGGCGGAATAGTAAACGCATTAAATGTGATAAAAAGTTATCTTTTTTACAAAAATAAACTTACGGTGCCTGTTAAAATATTTTTGAGTGTTTTGGCAACCGCACTCGGTATTTATTTTAACAATCTTAACATAATCGGACTTGTACCTCTCTTTGTTATGTTAATATATATGTGGGGAATAAATATTAACGATATTGTCCTTTTCAAAGTCTTTGTTTTAATAACAATGATTATGTATCTTGTGTATGACTTGTATATTAAATCTTATACTTCCGCACCGTTTGATTTTGCAAGCATTATCGCTAATATTATAACAATTGTTCAAATTGTAAAAAGCAGAAAAAAAGCGCAACAAAAAAGTGAATAGCAACAAAAAAAGCACTTGTAAACATACAAGTGCTTTTTTCGGTTAAGGATTGGTTTGTTAAGACAACTAAAAAACTCCGTTCTGTAAAAGAACGGAGTTTTTTATGGAGCGGGTGATGGGAATCGAACCCACACAGCCAGCTTGGAAGGCTGGAATTCTAGCCATTGAACTACACCCGCTTATCTGTTCAGCAGAAAATATTTTACCAAAAAAGCAATGAATTGTCAATAGGAAAAACAAAATTATTTCAAAAAATTCAGCGAAGTGAAGATTTTTCACTTCGCTGATAAATTTCACGGATTTTTTATCACGAGTTTTTCCGAAAAGAATTTAACAATCACCGTTGCGGCAACAAGTTTAAGCACATCGGGAATTAAAAAAGGTAAAACACATATTGTTAACGCTTTTGAAAAATTCAGCGTGCCGTTTCCAGCATACACAAAAACAAACCAAGCCGTACCGAAAACATAGCAAAGAATCAGTCCTATACTCATTGCAACAGCCGAAACAAGGGGTTTATTACCGAACAGCTTAGTAATCAGCCAATAAGCAATTCCTATAAATACAAATCCAATAACATATCCTCCAGTAGCGCCTAAAAGCGTACCTGCTCCCGTCTTAAATCCCGAAAACACAGGCAATCCGATAAATCCCAAAATAAGATAAACGACAATCGACAGCGTTCCTCTTTTACCGCCTAATATTCCCAATGCGCAAAACACACCGAAAGTCTGCAATGTAAACGGTACAACCGTCGGAACGGTTATCCAAGAACAAATTGCAATAAAAACGGCAAAAAGAGAAACGAGTATCATATCGTAAATCTTAAATGAACCGTTAATTTTATTTGAAGAACGCATAAATTATTCAACGGAAAGTTCTATTTCGCCTTCACAAACGCTTAAAGAAACTTTTGTTATTATATCATCGCAATTATCAACCATATAAGAAGAAATCTTATCTTCTACATTTCTTCTTATTACATTTCTAAGATCTCTTGCTCCACGGACATCCCCGTTCATTTTCGAAACAATGCAATCGGTAACAGAGTCTTTATATTCAAGAGTAATTCCCCTGTCGTTAAGCGAAGTTTTAAGTTCATCAAGCATCAATGCCGCAATGCCTTTGTAATCGTTATCGGTAAGATTATTAAAGACAATAATTTCGTCAATTCTTCCGATAAATTCGGGACGCAAAAATTCATTAAGTGCTTTCATTGCATTTTCTTTTTTAATTTCGCCCTTATCTTTAGCAAATCCTAATGCATTTTCTTTACGCTCACTGCCGGCATTTGAAGTCATAATAATAACCGTATTTGCAAAACTTACTGTTCTTCCGTGAGCATCGTTTGTTTTTCCCTCATCAAGAATTTGAAGAAGAATATTCATAACATCGGGATGCGCTTTTTCAATCTCATCGAAAAGAATTATCGAATAAGGCTTTCTTCTGACTTTCTCCGTTAACTGTCCTGCTTCATCATATCCGACATATCCGGGAGGCGAACCTATAAGTCTTGATACCGAATGTTTTTCCATAAACTCCGACATATCGAAACGGATTAGCGTTTCGGGAGTATCAAATAATTCGGTTGAAAGCTGTTTTACAAGTTCTGTCTTTCCGACACCCGTCGGTCCGACGAAAATAAACGATGCGGGACGCTTTTGCAAAGACAACTGTACTCGACTTCTTTTTATCGCCGCTGCAACAAGGTCAACCGCTTCATCCTGACCGATAATATGCTCTTTCAATCTCGTTTCAAGACCTGCAAGGCGCTTCAAATCACCTTCGACAACCTTCGATGCGGGTATTCCCGTCCAAAGATTTATAACCGTTGCCAAATCGGATTCCAAGACCGCATTGTCGCTTGCTTTTTTCTTGATTTCGGGAAGTTTATTCTCGGAGCTGAGAAGTTCCGCACGAATCTGAGCAAGGCGCTCATAATCAATGTTTTCGGTTTCCTGAGAAAGTTCGTCTTCTTCGTTTTTAAGAGAAGAAATTTCATCAAGCAACATCTCATACTCGCTGATTGATTTGTTTCTTAAATTAGCGCAGGTGCAGGCTTCATCAAGCAAATCAATCGCTTTATCGGGTAAAAATCTGTCCGTTATATATCTTTCGGAAAGAGTAACCGCTTTATAAACCAAACCGTCGTTTATTTGAACCTTGTGGAAATCTTCATAATATTTCTTTATGCCAAGCAACATTTTATAGGTATCGGCAATAGACGGTTCTTCAACTTTTACCGGCTGAAATCTTCTCTCTAAAGCGGCATCTTTTTCGATATTCTTACGGTACTCGTTAAAAGTTGTGGCACCGATAACCTGTATTTCTCCTCTTGAAAGAGCGGGTTTAAGAATATTGGCCGCATTCATTGTTCCCTCAGCATCGCCGGTACCGACAAGATTATGAACTTCGTCGATAAAGAGAATAATATTGCCTTCCGATTTAACTTCTTCGATAAGACCTTTTATTCTCGACTCGAACTGTCCTCTGAATTGCGTACCTGCAACAAGGGCGGTAAGATCAAGCAAATGGATTTCTTTATTTGCGAGTTTTGCCGGAACATCTCCTGCCGCAATTTTAAGCGCAAGGCCTTCCGCTATCGCTGTTTTACCGACACCGGGCTCACCGATAAGGCAGGGATTGTTTTTTGTCCTGCGGCAAAGAATTTGTTCGGTTCTGCTGATTTCCTTTTCTCTGCCGATTATATTATCAAGTTTTCCTTCTCTTGCACGCTCGGTAAGGTCCGTACAATAAAGGTTAAGATATTTTCTCTTTTTGTTATTCTTTGACTTTTTGCTTTTTTTATCTTTTTTTCCGTCATCTTCATGTTCTTCAGATTCAGCTTGCGCCAATTCCGAATTTTCCGGTGAATTTCCGAACATCCCCTGAAATAATGATAACGGCATTGCTCCGCCCGGCTGAAATCCGTCTTCGCCGTCGTTCTCCATTATCTGCTTCATCTGTTCCGAAACTTCGCCAATCTCATCCTCGGTAATCCCCATGCTTTCCATAATCTGTTTAATCGGACCGATATTGAGTTCCATAGCACAGTTTATACAAAGGCCCTCATTTGTTGTGTTTTCGCCTTCAACCTTTGATATAAAAAACACCGCAGGATTTTTATGGCATCTGCTACAAAGCATATTTTTATTCATTTAATGTTTTTCCTCGCTGTATATAATTATTTGGACTGTTGCTTTTTCTCCTTAAACTGTCTGAAAGTATCGGGAATGTAACTGAGCAAAGCAACAAAAGTAAGTATTGCAGAAATTATTACCAAAACAATCATAAGCCAATCGGGTAATGTGAAATAATTTCTGAGCGCTCCGACTTCCGGACCGAATGCTATTACGCTCGCCATTACGGCATAATACACAAAAGTCGCTATTTTGCCGTAAATTTCCGCAGCACTGGGTTTAAGTCCCATAAACACCATTATTCCGCCGACAAGTACCATAAGAAATTCCTTGAAAACAAAGAAAAGGAATACCCACTTAAACCAAGTCATAACGGGATTTGTCGACTTATTAAAAGTAAGGAAAAGAATAATCGCTATTGTAATTTGAGTGAGTTTATCGGCAATCGGATCGAGCATTTTTCCGAGTTCACTTATCTGATTAAATTTTCTTGCGATTTTTCCGTCAAAGAAATCTGTAAGTCCGGAAATTATAAGAACTACAACCGCCCAAATAACATTACCTTGATAAAAAAGCACTCCGAATACGGGAATAAGTAAAATTCTTATTAAAGAAAGTAAATTAGGTATTGTAAGACATCCGTCAAAAAGTTTTTTAATTTGATTCATAAAGATTACTCCGTTTATTTAATATTATTGTTGATAAAAACTTCCGCAGCCGAAATTGCTTCCATGGGGTCAAACTCCTCACACAATTCGACTATTGAGGACTCGGTAATTGCCTGAACAAGTTTTTCGTTTTCAAATCTCGGCTGAAGGTAAGACAAAAGACAACCGAGTAAGAATACTATTACCACTCCCTTCGCAATACCTATTATTCCGCCGACGGTCTTATCGGCACTGCCTATAAGACGCAACTTTTTCATTCCTTTACACAGAGACTTCAATATTGCTCTGAGAACAATCGCATACAAAACGGCAAGAACAAAATACATTATATGTTTGAGCACTGTAACCGCAATCGGTTTAACAATGTCTTGCGCAAGAGATTTATAAAGCGAATCACCGTCTTCGAATCCGCCGGTTCCTATTTGCCGTGCTATCGAAGAGACATCAATACCGCATTTTTCAGCCTGATTTTTCGCAAAATCCGGCAAATTGTCAAATACATACTGTGCTTTTTGAGAATTTGTAAGTTTGCTTGAATTTTCAGGTAAAACTTCCTGAAGACTCCTCTCTACACGGGAACTGAAAAGTGCTTTGTATGTAACTTCCGCAACGGGAGCCGCCGTATTTGAAGCCAAAATAAGCGCTAACACAAAAGCGGCAAGTTCAACTACAGTAACCAAAATGCCTTTTTTCGCCGAAGCGATAATCACCGCAATGAGAACTAATACTAAAATAATATCGAGAACTATACCCATAACTATACCTCCAATATAATTTTACGGCTAAATTGTATCATAATTATGAACATTAAACAACAAATTTAATAACTTTTATTCCTGTAAAAGCGTTGTTTCTTCGGCGTTCGATAAATTACTTCCGACAGTTTTATAAGCCACTACCGAACTTGTCGTAAGCACATAAGTGTTACCGCCGTCCGAAAAACATGAAACGCCGTCGCTTGATATATTGTAAGTACCGACCTGTTTTCCCCTTACGGTATAATTGAGAAGCTGTCTGTCGGTAAGAACCGATACATATCCGGAATCGCACGAAACACTGCGCACACCGGAGTCAAGTTCAACGGTAAAAAGTTCTTTTGCAGTTGCGGAATAAACTTTAATTATCTTAGAAGTGGAACTTCCGTACTTAGAAAAAACCGCAACGGTTATATTGTTATCCGATGTATATACTCTTGACAATGTATTCAACGAAAGATCTTCGTCATATTTATCTTTTTTTCCTATAACGCTGAAAACTTCTTTTCCCGTAACCAAAATCTTGTTCGAACCGATAAAATTAACTGCGGAAACCGATTTCGAGCCGAAAGAATATTCGGAAATTTTTTCACTGTATCTGAAATCAAAGATTATTACTTTATAATAAAGTTCTCCGTTTTCGGCACCTACTACCGAAACAACGGCTTTGTTTCCGTTATCCGAAACATCAACCGCTATAATGTTTTCTTTAGCACATTCCCACTTAAAGACTTCTTTTCGGTTCTTATTGTAAACGGTCAGTTCCGACATTGAATTATCTCCACGGGTTGCAATCGCAACACTTCCGTCTTTACCGATTGAAGCGGTTATTATCTTCTGATCGGCATTGCTGTCATAGAGTTTTTTTGTTTTTGAAAAAACGCAGTAAGAAGTTCCGCCTACATCACACATTACCGCTCTTCCGTTTGAAGTTAAAACAAGCGGCTGGGAATATGAATGCTGAGTTTCCCCGAATTTTTTTGCCGTTGAGTCAAGCACAAATGTTGTACTGTCGGTAAGCACAAACAAATCTGAATTTATCTTCTTTACACTTTCGGCGCTTGAGGATTCAAAATAATACGGATACCCTTCACCGCTTTTCGCTCCCGATACCAAAGTTCCGAAATAATCACCGACACTTGAAAAAGTTATGTTTCCGAATCTGTCTGCCGCAACAAATAAAAGAACAAGCACAACAAGAATTATACATACAGCCTTTATCACATTAACAAACTTATCGTGAGCGAGCGTTTTTTTGTTTTTCTTTTTTGTTTTTCTTTTTTTATCTTTCATAATATTCACCGTTACAGACTGTAATTAACTCTGTTAAGATAAAGCCCGTGAGCACTTGCGGTTTTACCCGCTGAATTTCGGTCTTTACTTGCGATTATTTCTTTAATCTTCCCCTGCCCGATTTTTCCGGAATTTACATCAAGCAATGTCCCGACAATTATACGAACCATATTATATAAAAATCCGTCGGCTTCAATATAAAATTCAACAAAATCTCCGTTACGGATTATATCAATTGATTTTACCGTTCTGATTTTACTGTCAACACTTGAGTTTGCCGAACAAAATGCCGAAAAATCATGAGTTCCGATAAACGCTTTCGCCTCTTGGGCAAGAAGTTCGGTATCAATCTCAAACGGATAGTGTAAAGCCCTGTTTTCATAAAAAGGATTTCTGCTTTTACTGTTAAGTATAAGATATTTATACTGCTTTGAAATACAGTCATAGCGTGCATGAAATTCAAACGGAACTTCCGCAACTTCGATCACCACTACATCTCTCGGCAACACCGCATTTAACGATTTAACAAATTTTTCCGCAGAAAGCTCTTTTTCCGTTCTCATATTACAACAAAACATATTCGCATGAACACCGCTGTCAGTTCTGCTGCATCCGACTACATTTTCACGGACACCGAGTATAGTCTGTATCGCATCCTGTAAGACCTGCTGAACACTCGAAGCATTATTTTGAACCTGCCAACCGTGATAGCGTGTTCCGTCATACATTAAAGTCAACAAATAATTTTTCATCAAATTACCGCCGTTAAATAATGATTTGAAAAAATTATACCTATGCAAAATAAAACCGTAATTCCCAAAGCAATATAATCTCTTGCTTCCAGTTTCATAATTTTAAGTCTCGTTCTTCCGTCTCCGCCTTGATAACACCGACAGTCCATAGCAAAAGCCAATTCATAAGCCCGTCTGAACGAATTTATAAAAAGAGGGATAAATATCGGTATCATTGCCTTACCTCTGCTGAGTAATCCGCCGTTTTCGAAATCAGCACCTCTTGACTTTTGCGCAGACATTATCTTATCAACCTCATCAATCAGCGTCGGAATAAATCTAAGTGCAATTGTCATCATCATAGCAATTGAATGGACATTTATTTTCAACACTTTTAACGGAGAAAAAATACGCTCTATCGCATCGGTTAAAAGCGTCGGTGAAGTCGTGTAAGTGAGCATTGAACTTGCGACAACAAGTGCGACAATGCGGACTGTTGTAAACAAAGCCATATATACTCCGCCGGTTGTTATATGAAATTTACCCAACTGAACAAGAACCGTTCCGTCGGTATTATATAATATTTGCAATGCGGAAGTTATAAGCACAATTAAAAAAATCGGTTTAATACTTTTACCGATAAGTTTCAAAGAAATTTTCGAAAGAAAAACAACCGCAACTATTAACAATACCATTGAAGCGAGTGCGACAAAGTTTTTACATATAAATATAAAAATAATATAAAGAAAAGTGAGAATTATTTTCATTCTCGGATCAAGTTTATGAATAACCGAATTTCCGGGAAAATACTGTCCGATCGTAATATCTTTAATCAATTCAGCACACCCCTTTCCGCAAACAAGCGCAAAAGTTCCGCTTTTGCTTTTTCAACGGAGTAAATATCGGTTTTAACATCATATCCTTTTTCTTTCAGTTTCAAAAGCACTTTTGTGATTTCGGGAACATTCAATCCGATTTCCGCAAGGCGCTGTGCATTTGAAAAGACTTCGCCGACACTTGCATAATACTCAACTTTTCCTTTATTCATTACAAGCACTTTATCGGCGTTCTGAGCCACATCTTCCATACTGTGAGATACAACAATAACCGTACTTCCCGTATCTTTGCGATAATTGTCAATCATTTCGGAAACTGTTTTTCTTCCTTTGGGATCAAGTCCCGCAGTCGGTTCGTCGAGAATAAGAATTTCCGGCTTCATCGCCATAACACCGGCAATCGCAACACGCCTTTTTTCGCCGCCGGAAAGATCAAACGGAGATTTTTCAAGCATATCTTTTTTTATACCGACATATTCTGCCGTTTCACGAACACGGAAATCTATTTCTTCTTTCGAAAGTTTCATATTTTTCGGACCGAAAGCAATATCTTCGTAGACGGTATTTTCAAACAACTGATATTCGGGATACTGAAAACAAAGACCGACTCTGAATCTCGCCTGCCTTGTAAGAGTTTTATCGGAATGAATATCTTTTCCGTCAAGCAAGATTTTCCCCGAAGTTGGCTTTAACAATCCGTTAAGATGCTGAACCAATGTACTTTTTCCCGAACCCGTGTGTCCGATTATACCGATAAATTCGCCTTTTTCAACGGTTATATTTATGTTATCAATCGCAGTTCTTTCAAAAGGTGTTCCCTGCGAATATACATAAGAAAGATTTTGAGTTTCGAGTATCGTCATTGTTTTTCTCCGAGTAAATTAGTAACATTTTCAACAAACTCATCAAGAGTTAACACGCTGTCCGGAAGACCGATTCCGTCGTCTTTCAGCGCATTTGCAAGTTGTGTAATCTGAGGAATATCAAGCCCGACGCTTTCAAGCAGTTTTCCCTGTGAAAAGACTTCTTTCGGTGTTCCTTCAAGAAGCAATCTCGAACTGTCGACAACGACAACACGATCCGCTAAAGCGGCTTCTTCCATAAAATGTGTTATTAAAACAATTGATATTCCGAATTCTTCATTAAGCTTTTTTATTGTATCAAGAACTTCACGGCGGCCTTTAGGGTCAAGCATAGCGGTAGGTTCATCAAGAAAAATGCATTTAGGACGCATTGCGATTATTCCCGCTATTGCAACCCTCTGTTTCTGTCCTCCCGAAAGTTTATGAGGCTCATGATTGCGGTATTCGTACATTCCGACCGCTTTCAAAGAACTGTCAACCCGTTTCCTGATTTCCTCTCGTGGTAATCCGAGATTTTCCGGGCCGAACGCAACATCTTCCTCAACAATGGAAGCAACTATCTGATTGTCGGGATTTTGAAAAACTACGCCGACGGTTTTTCTTATATCGTATACTTTTTCTTCGTCGGCGGTATCCATCCCGTCAACTAAAACTTTTCCGTCCGTAGGAACAAGGATGGAATTGCTGAGTTTTGCGAGAGTTGATTTTCCCGATCCGTTATGACCGAGAATCGCAATAAATTCTCCACACTTAATATTAAGCGAAAATCCGTTTATTGCAGGTTCAAGCTGTTCTTCACCCTCATCAGCCGAATACGAAAAAGTTACATTATGAAATTCAACAATATTGTTCTTATCCATTAAACTGTCCTTTACCTATGCCAAATCGCAGACGCTCCGCAAGGGAGTATCATACCCGTTTGCGTTACCGGAAGACCGATTTCATCGCTTTCTACCGTACCGCCAAATTTTGTCTTAATCAACGAGCCGAGAATATATTGCATAACAGCCGGAGAAAGACCGGTTGTGTATGAGTTTATGAGAACCATTATCGGATCATCGCTTAAAACCTGTGAACACAACTCAACAAACGAATAAACTTCATTTTCAAGTTTCCATATCTCACCGCCGGGACCTCTTCCGTATGAAGGCGGATCCATAATAATTATATCGTATTTGTTTCCCCTTCTGATTTCACGGGTTACAAATTTTACGCAATCATCAACTATCCAACGGACTTTTCTGTCAGCAACATTTGAAACGGCCGCATTTTCTTTTGCCCATTGAACCATACCTTTAGAGGCATCGACATGAACAACTTCTGCACCGGCTTTAAGGCAGGAAACCGTTGCGGCACCGGTATATGCGAAAAGATTAAGCACTTTAACGGGTCTGCCGGCATTTTTTATCAAAGATGCGGTATAATCCCAGTTTACAGCCTGTTCGGGAAAAATTCCCGTATGCTTAAAGCCCATTGTTTTGACATTAAACGATAAACCGTTGTAGTTAATATTCCAAAAAGCAGGTATTTTGTTTTTTACTTCCCAATTACCTCCGCCGGAAGACGAACGGTGATATACCGCATCCGCCTTTTTCCACATCGGATGGTTTTTCGGTGTCTTCCAAATTACCTGAGGATCGGGTCGAATTAAAGTAACATTACCCCATCTTTCAAGTCTTTCTCCGCTTGAACAGTCAAGCAATTCATAATCTTTCCACGATTTTGTATAACGCATTTATTAAACTAACCTTTCTTCAATTACCTTTGCGATACTTTCGGCAAGCGATTTGATTTTATCGTAATCTTCGCCTTCAAGCATTACACGGACAAGCGGCTCCGTTCCCGAAACACGCACAAGCACTCTGCCTGTTTCTCCAAGTTCATCGGAAGCGTGTTTAATTGCAAGCTGCACTTCTTCGTCTTGATTTAATCTTGTCTTACCGAAATTGGAAACTCTTACATTGATAAGAACTTGCGGATAAACCTGCATTTCTTCGGCAAGTTGGGAAATCTTTTTACCTGTATTTTTCAAAACATTAAGCACTTGTATTGCAGACATTTGACCGTCGCCCGTCGTTGCGTGTTCAAGGAAAATAATGTGTCCAGACTGCTCACCGCCGATTATATAACCGTTTTTCACCATTTCTTCGAGGACATACCTGTCTCCGACTTTGGTTTTAGCACAGTTGATTCCGTTCTTTTCGCAAAACTTGAAAAATCCCATATTGCTCATCACGGTAACAACTGCCGTATTGTTTTTAAGTTTATTGTTATCTTTCATATATTTTGCGCAAACGGCAATTACCTTGTCTCCGTCAACGACATTTCCGTTTTCATCGACAATAAGCATTCTGTCGGCATCACCGTCAAAAGCAAAACCTATATCACATCCGTTTTCGACAACATATTGTCTAAGCTGTTCAAGATGTGTAGAACCGCAATTTTCGTTAATATTGGTTCCGTTAGGTTTGTCGTTAATTATGAAGCACTGCGCACCCAATCGGGTAAATAATGCCCTTGCACTTACGCTTGCGGAACCGTTTGCACAGTCCAGAGCGATTTTCATTCCTTTGAAATTTCCGTCTGCTGTCATTGCCAAATGGAAAATATAATCGTCAACGGCTTTACTTGAAAAATCAATTCTGCCGACATCACCGCCGAGCATTACCGGAGGAACTTTTACATCATCGAGAATAATCTGTTCAATTTCATCTTCAAGTTCATCGGGCAACTTATATCCGTTGTACTGAAAAATCTTAATTCCGTTATATTCACACGGATTATGAGATGCAGAAATCATAATACCGGCATCATATTCGTACTCTTTAACCAAAAAAGCAACCGCCGGAGTGGGTACAACATCAATTATAAGAACATCCGCTCCGACTGAACAAAGTCCCGCCGAAATTGCCGAAGCAAGCATATGAGACGAAGCTCTTGTATCCATACCGATTAAAACTTTCGGTTTATGAGCACAGCTTTCGGTAAGCACCATTGCAGCCGCACGGCCGATTTTCATTGCAAGTTCACAAGTTAATTCACTGTTTGCGACACCTCTTGCGCCGTCTGTTCCGAACAATCTTCCCATAATGAAATCTCCTGAAAAAATTTTTTATAAATCTAATTTTTGCTGACCTGTTACGGAATTTGCGTTTTCGAAAGGAATACCGAGATGCTCGTATGCTAACGGAGTAACTACCCTGCCTCTCGGAGTTTTTGAAAGAAAACCTATCTGCATAAGATACGGTTCGTAAACATCTTCAATCGTTACCGCTTCTTCTCCGATTGTTGCGGCAATTGTTTCAAGTCCGACCGGACCGCCTTTATAGTTTTTAATCATCGAAGTTAAAAGCAATCTGTCGATAAGGTCAAGTCCGAGTTCGTCGATTTCCATTCTTCCGAGTGCGATTTTCGCTGTATCGCAGGTTATTGTTCCGTTACCTATAACCTGAGCAAAATCCCTTGCTCTTTTAAGAAGTCGGTTTGCGATTCTCGGCGTACCTCTTGAGCGTGAGGCGATTTCAAGCGCACCGTCGTCATCAATCGCAATCCCCAAAATTCCCGCACTTCGTTTGACTATAAACGAAAGTTCTTCGGGTGTATACATTTCAAGACGGCAAATAACTCCGAAACGGTCTCTCAAAGGCGCCGATAACTGTCCTGCCCTTGTTGTCGCTCCGACAAGAGTAAATCTCGGTAAATCGAGTCTTATACTTCTTGCCGACGGACCTTTTCCGATAATTATATCAAGTGCATTATCTTCCATTGCAGGATATAATACTTCTTCGACGCTTCGGGAAAGGCGGTGTATTTCGTCAATGAAAAGAACATCTCCGTCATTGAGATTTGTTAAAAGTGCCGCCAAATCTCCTTGTTTTTCAATCGCAGGTCCCGATGTTACTCTGATTTGTACGCCCATCTCATTGGCGATTATTCCGGAAAGGGTTGTTTTTCCCAATCCGGGCGGGCCGTAAAGCAAAACATGGTCGAGAACATCGTCTCTCGCCTTTGCCGCATCAATATATATTTTCAAATTTTCTTTTGCTTTTTCCTGACCTATATATTCGTTAAATGTTTTCGGTCTTAACGATGTTTCGATATCGTTGTCTATCTCATTTAAGTCGGGAGAAACAATTCTGTTTTCGTTATCAAAATCCATATTTTACTCCTATATTGCAGAAAGCTGTTTTAATGCTTGCTTTATCATATCTTCAACGCTGAGTTCGGGGCTTAATTTTCCGACTGCTATCGCTGCTTCGGACTGAGAATAACCGAGCATTGTAAGTGCCGAAACCGCTTCACTTGAATTCCCGTTCGAAACAGCCGAGTTTACAGCCGAAATATCATCATTTGAATTGCTTAAATCAAGACCTTTTGCCAATTTATCTTTAAGTTCGAGAACAATCCTCTGAGCGATTTTATTTCCTACACCGTTTGCCTTCGTTATCGCTTTTGAGTCGCCTGCGGCAATACTTAAAGCAAGTTGATCGGGTGTCATTTCCGAAAGAACGGAAAGTGCCATTTTCGCTCCTACTCCGGATACGGAAATAAGTATTTTATAACACTCAAGTTCCTGCTGAGTGTAAAATCCGTATAAATCCAAAGCGTCTTCCTTAACATTCAAATATGTAAACAATGTTATTTTTTCGCCGATTTGAGCAACATTTTTCAAAGTGTTTGTTGTCGCAAAACATTTGAACGCCACCCCGTTGCAGTCAATCGCAACGCATTGGGCATCGTAATAAACAACATTTCCCGTTATCGAATAAAACATCCTGTTTCCTCACTTTAAGTTTTTAAGTTTTCCCATAAGCGAACCGCTTGAATGAGCGTGGCAAATCGCCATTGCAAGAGCATCTGCGGTATCATCGGGCTTGGGTATTTTTTCAAGATTGAGAATAACCCTCGTCATTTCCTGAACCTGCTTTTTTTCCGCTCTTCCGTATCCGACAACACTTTGCTTAACCTGTAACGGAGTGTATTCGAATATTTCCGCTTTATGCTGATGTGCCGCAAGAACGGTTACTCCTCTCGCCTGAGCAACATCAATAACGGTTTTCGCATTGGTATTGTAAAAAAGTTTTTCTATCGCCATCGCTTCGGGATGATACTTTTCAAAAAGCATATTAAGGTCATTGTATATAACATCAAGTCTCTGAACGAAAGGCATTCCGGCGGGAGTTGTAATCGCTCCGTAATCAAGAACCTTAAATTTATTAGCTTCGTAATTTATAACTCCGTAGCCGACAATCGCATAGCCGGGATCTATTCCCAAAATTATCATTTTTACACAATACCCCATAGTAACTATATTTATAAAATTATACTACAATTCATTTTTTATAGCAAGAAAAAAGGAGTGAAAAATTCACTCCTTTTAACATTATTTGTAGTCTTTTTTTCCGTTCTTTTCTCTTTCCCTGATAACGAACCTTGTCGGCGTTCCTTCAAGTCCGAAAACTTCACGGATTTGGTTGTCGAGATAACGCTGATAACTGTAATGGAAAAGATCCTTACTGTTAACAAAACATACAAATGTAGGCGGTCTTGTGGAAGCCTGAGTCATATAGTAAATCTTTAAGCGTTTGCCTTTATCGGTAGGCGGTTGAACTCTTGTTGTCGCTGCGGAAAGCACCTCATTGAGTTTACCCGTCGAAATTCTCATTGAGTTTTGCTCGTTTACAAATTTAATCAACTCAAACATCCTGTCAAGCCGTTGACCTGTTTTCGCCGAAATAAAAATTATCGGAGCATAACTCATAAACGAAAAATCGTTCATAAGTTTTTTACGCTCTTTATCCATTGTTCTTCCGTCTTTCGCTACGGCATCCCATTTATTAACCGCAATAATGCAGGCTTTTCCGAGATCGTGTGCAATTCCGGCAACTTTTGAATCCTGCTCGGTAAATCCTTCCGTCGCATCAATCATAATTACGCAAACATCCGCTCTTTCGACAGCCATTCTCGCACGGATTACCGAATATTTTTCAATTTGATCTTCAACCTTGCTTTTTCTTCGAAGTCCCGCTGTATCTATAAAGACAAATTCTCCGAATTCATTGCTTATCAAAGTATCCGTTGAGTCTCTTGTCGTGCCGGCAATATCGGAAACAATTGCCCTCTCTTCTCCGGAAACTGCGTTTATAAGAGATGACTTGCCTACATTCGGTTTTCCGATAAGAGCAACTTTGATTTTATCGTCTTCATCTTCGTTTTCGTTTTCATCCGGCAAAAATTTAATTACCTCATCAAGCAAATCACCGGTTCCGTGTCCGTGAACCGAAGAAACGGCAATCGGATCTCCGAGTCCCAAATTGTAAAATTCGTAAAAATCAGGCGGTACCTCACCTATCGTATCGCATTTATTTACGCACAAAACAATAGGTTTTCCGCTTTTTTGAAGCATTTGAGCAACTTCGGTATCTGTGGCTACTACACCGGAACGCAAATCGGTAACAAGAATTATTACATCTGCGCTCTCAATTGCAAGTTGTGCCTGACGGCGCATCTGCGAAAGAATTACATCATCGGAATAAGGCTCAATACCGCCGGTATCGACTAAAAGCATATTTCTGCCGAGCCATTCGCAATCCCCGTAAATCCGGTCTCTTGTTACACCGGGCGTATCGTCGACTATTGAAAGTCTTTGTCCGATAAGTTTGTTAAAAAGTGTACTTTTGCCGACATTAGGTCTGCCGACAATTGCAACTACCGGTTTTGACATCAGTCCACCCCCAAAATATTTTTTAACAGTTCGGTTCCGTTATTGGATGTCGGAACGATTGGTATATTCAATTCTTTTTCCGCCTGTTTAAGCGTAATATCGTCAAGGAACTTATTGTTTTCGGTTGAGTGCGATGTATAATCAATCGTCATAACAAGCGGGATTAAAAGTTTTTCTCCGAGGTCTCGACCTTTAAGCTGAGATATTAAGTCTTTTCCCGTAAGCAAGCCGGAAACCGTAATATCCTCACCGAAAAATTCGTTTATTATTTTTGCAACATTTACTTTCACTCCGAATTTTTCCTGTGCGGTCTGTGAAAGTTCTTTCATAAGCGGATAAGCCGCTACACCTGTTGCAAGAGTGATTTCTCTGTTTTGCGCCTTAACATCTTTCATATCTTCGACAGCCGCAAAAAACTCATCACGCAGCGAGGTCCAAAGTCCGACACCGTTATCTATTTGAGGATATTCATCATAATATTCTTCATCGGGCATTTTCCTTTGAGCGATTATAAAGAATTCATCCGACGGATATGCAAGGCGTATTCCGTTCTTTTTCTTGAATTCCGATGAAAACTCTTCGATTATATCAATCGTTTCCCCGGCACGCTCTTTGGTATAAGGTTTAAGTTCGAACAATCCTTCACGGTATTTTGTCAATCCGACGGGAACGGCAGCTATGCTTTGAACAGACGGATACATTTTCGCAAGTTCGTTAAGACTGAAACGAAGTTCGTCTGCATCATTGATTTCGGGACATAAAACAAGCTGAGCATTGATTTTTATTCCCGCATCGGCAAACCTTTTAATTATCGAGAGACATTTCCCCGCATTTTTATTGTTCATCATTTTAACTCTTAATTCAGGGTTCATCGTATGAACGGAAATGTTTACGGGGCTTATATGCATTGCGATAATTCGCTCGATTTCGTGCTCGGTCAAATTAGTAAGTGTTACATAATTTCCGAAAAGAAATGAAAGGCGTGAATCGTCATCCTTAAAATAAAGACTTTCTCTCATTCCCTTAGGCAACTGATCGACAAAACAAAAAATACACTTATTACGGCAACTGTGTTGTTTGTCCATTAAAAATGTTTCAAACTTAATTCCCGTATTTTCATCGTTCACCTTGATTTTTACCGTTTTTCCTTTTGCGGTAAGGAATTCCATTTCGGCAGGTAAAAAACTCATATAAAAGTCATAATCCAATACATCTATTATTTCTTTGGAATTGATTTTAACAAGTTTATCCCCTGCTCTTATGCCGAAAAACCAACATTTTGAAAAGGTCTTTACTTCATTGACTGTTACCGCCACACACTCACCTCTTTTTCTCCACGATAAAAAGGCGGGGAAGATAATTCTTCTCCACCTCTTGTCCAACCTTGTAAAAGTAAAAGAAAGAAACTTATGCCTCTTCTTTAATTACAACCTGTCTGCCGTTGTAGTGGCCACATACAGCACAAACTCTGTGAGTTCTCTTGTATTCGCCACAGTTGGGGCACTTCTGGAGTTCGGGAGCGCTCATCTTCCAAACGCTTGAGCGTCTCTTATCTCTTCTTGCTTTTGAAACTCTTCTCTTCGGTACTGCCATTTTTAATATCTCCTTTAGTCGCTTAATATACTTATTATTCAAGGAACTGCTTTAACGCTTCAAGCCTTGGGTCAATCGGCTTTTTGCAATCGCATTTTTCCTCATTCAAATTAGCGCCGCAATATAAACAAAGGCCCTTACAGTCCTCACGGCACAAAATTTTAGTCGGCAAAGATAACAGTATGTCTTCCCTGATAAGTTCGTCAAGATTAAAATGCATATCTTCTACAAGATAAAGTTCGCAATTGTCATCATCGTTAAGTTTTGAAACAAGAGTATGCTCAAAGCATAAATTCATTTCTTTTTTAACGGGAGCGGCACAGCGGTCGCACAAAGTGTCAATCGTAAACTTTACATTTGCTTCCAACGAAACGATTCCTGCACGGTTTTTAACACAACCGACGGCTTTCACGACATTGAAAAAATCACAACCGTCCGGCTGAAATTCATAATCAAATTCTTTTGAAGCACCGTCAAGATTAAAAATCGGTTCAAGTTCTATAAACATACTACACCTCGTCAAAGTAGCACAAATATTATATACAGATTATAGGATTTTGTCAACTGTTAAATTTCATTTTCGAAGAAAATCTAAAATACAAATCAACTGCCGCTATGAGTTTCACAGCGGCAGCTAAATTCATTCAAAAATCAGTTGATTTTTGTGCAATACTCAAACATTCTCTCGGGAAGGTTCTCAAGATCTGTCGAGATTGTGAAAGTGAACTCTGTATCTGTGATCTTAGAGAGTTCATCAACTTTTTTAAGAAAATCCGCAAGAGCTTCGTAATCTCTTGATCCGATTCTGAAAGTTGCATCAACAAGGATGTCGGTAATATCATGATCTCCTGCGCAAAGTCCACTCAAAAAGCCGTAAAAAGCATCAAATCCGCTTACCGAAAAGCTATCTGTCGAAACAAGTCTTGCACGGTGGCTTACATCGTATGTAAGTTTTGTTTCCTTTTCAACGCAGATAACATTGCCGTTTGATTTTTCAACTGCTTCGTTAACCTTGTCTACTAAGATTTTTGTTTTTCCTGAGCCTTTGTGCCCAATAATAAGAGATACCATATTATCTCCTCCTGTATATTATTTATAAAAAACCTCAATTGAGGTAAATTACCTTATTCCGAAAGTCTTTTTTCAAGTTCTGCTTTGCGTTCTTCATAACCGGCTTTTCCGAGAAGAGCGAACATATTCTTTTTATAACTCTCAACGCCCGGCTGATTGAAAGGATTAACTCCGAGAGTATATCCGGATACAGCACACGCTTTTTCGAGGAAATAAACAAGATAACCGAATTCGTATTCGTTCATTTCGGGAAGTTCGAGAACTATATTGGGTACTCCGCCGTCATAATGTGCGAGAAGAGTTCCCTGAAACGCCTTTTCGTTTACGAAATCCATTGTCTTTCCGGCAAGGAAATTAAGTCCGTCGGCATTTTCAACATCTTCTTCGATATTAACTGTATGTTTCGGTTTCGAGAATACAACCGCAGTCTCGAAAAGAAGCCTTTCGCCTTGCTGAATATACTGTCCCATAGAATGAAGGTCGGTTGAGAATACCGCTGAAGCGGGGAAAATACCTTTTCCGTCTTTACCTTCGGATTCACCGAAAAGCTGCTTAAACCATTCGTTCATCATTGTGTAATCCGGCTCATAAGCAACCATCATCTCTACGGATTTACCTTTTCTGTAAAGGATGTTGCGTGCCGCAGCATATTTATAGCAATCGTTCTTTTCAATGTCGCTGTCGGTATATGCTTCTCTCGCATCGGCAGCACCCTGCATCATTTTGTCAATATCGCAGCCTGCCGCAGCAATCGGAAGAAGTCCGACCGCAGTCAAAACAGAATATCTTCCGCCAACATCATCCGGCACTGTAAAGGTTTCATAACCTTCTTTATCGGAAACTTCTTTTAATGTACCTTTTGCCTTATCTGTTGTAACATAAATTCGTTTAGCCGCTTCTTCTTTTCCGTATTTTTCTTCAAGCATTTTCTTAAAAATTCTGAAAGCGACAGCGGGTTCGGTTGTCGTTCCGGATTTCGAGATTACATTTACTGAAAAATCTTTATCTTTACAAATTTCAACAAGTTCATAAAGAGAAGATGAACTTATACTGTTTCCGCTGAAGAAAATCTGCGGACCGTCTTTTACGGTTGAATTATAATTCTGAGATTTGCAAAATTCAATTGCGGCTCTTGCTCCGAGATAACTTCCGCCAATGCCGATAACAACAAGCACCTGAGAATCCGAACGGATTTTTTCTGCGGCTTTTTTTATCCTCGCAAATTCTTCTTTATCATAATCAACGGGAAGATCAATCCAACCTAAGAAATCGTTTCCCTCTCCGTTTCTTTCTTTGAGAGTTCTGTCCGCTGCGGCAATTTCGCCTGCAATTGCGCTGAAGTCGTCTGCGCTGACAAATCCGTTAAGATACTTTGTGTTTAATTTTACTGACATTACTGAAAAATTCTCCTTCAACAACCCATCCGAGTTATAAAACTGATTTATGACTATATTTTACTCTAAATCCGTTTCCATTTCAACAACATTTTGTGAATTTTTCAAAAATAATATCAAAATTGCGCAATATCTGATTTTCAAGTACATAAGCAAAGCATAAAACGGCTCAAATAATCAATAAAATTCATTTTTTCTATTTCCCGTTGACTGCAAAGATTTATTTTTCCGATTGATTTTCCGTCGGAAAAGAATTCGACCGTTCCGAGAACCTGATTGTTTTCTACAGGTGCCTGAACATCGAGAGCCAAATCGGTCTTAACGGTAATTTTATCTTCACAGCCTTTTTTCACAATTGCGGTAAATGTATTTTGCGCAACCGGAGTAATTTTTTCAACATCGCCTCCTATAACCGTTACATCGGCAATCAACGAAGGATCAACGCTTAATTCAACAGCGGAATAATTCGCAAATCCCCAATCAAGCATGGCTTTTGCACCGTCAAATCTGTCATTACTCGATTCGCTTCCCATTACAACCGCAATCAAAGAAATTCCGTCTCTTTGAGCAGTTGCACTTACACAGCAGCCTGCTTTTGATGTTGTTCCCGTTTTCAGTCCCGTTGCGCCTTCATAAAAGCGGATAAGTTTATTGGTATTAACCAGTTGAGTTTCTCCACCTCTCAAAGTATCCATCCAGATTGTAGTATAGTTGCGTATTCTGTCGTGTTTAATCAATTCTGCGGACATTAACGCAACATCATAAGCGCTTGTTGTATGATTTTCAGCCGTATCGTCAAGACCGGTACAGTTTTCAAAAACAGTATCGTTCATTCCGAGTTCTTTTGCCCTGTCATTCATCATTTTTACAAAAGCCGTTTCACTGCCCGCCACAAATTCTCCCAACGCAGTACAGGCATCATTGGCGCTTGCCACAGCGGTTGCTTTAAGCAAATCGTCGACGGTCATCTGTTCTCCTTCTTTAAGCCATATCTGAGATCCGCCTTTTTGCGAAGCTTCTTTTGAAGCGGTAACAACATCGGTTAATGCGATCTTTCCCTGATCAATCGCTTCGGTTATCAGCAAAAGCGACATAATTTTCGTTACGGATGCGGGATAAACTTTTTCGTGCTCATTCATACTCATAAGCACTTCCCCCGTTGTCGCTTCCATCAAAACCGCCGATTTTGCTTTAACTTCCACCTGCATTTGCTGTGTTTGTGCGGTAACATTCAAATTCAGCAAACAGAAAAGGAAAAGAGCAGATAACATAACACTGCATATTTTTTTCATATCACACCTCCGCATTTTCTTATTAAATATGTATGAGCTTTCGCATTGTAAAAATGATATTTTATGGTATAATATTCTTAATAATCTTATAGATACCAAAACATAAACAAGGCGGATGTAAATATGAACGGCTACCAAGAAAAAAAAGAACGGGCTCAGCAGTTGAGAAAAGAACTTAACCACCATATATACCGATATTATGTAGAAAACGAAAACGATATTGAAGACTATGAATACGATATGCTTATGCGTGAACTTCAGTCGATTGAAGAAGAATATCCGGAATTGCTTACAGCCGACTCACCGACACACAGAGTCGGCGGAACTGCCGATAAAAATATGTTTTCAAGCGTTACGCACATTGTAAAAATGGAAAGTTTGCAAGACGCTTTCGATAAAAACGAAGTTCTCGATTTTGACAGAAAAGTTAAAGAAGTATGTCCCGATGCCACATATATTGTCGAGCCGAAAATCGACGGACTTTCGGTTTCTCTCGAATACTCAAACGGAGTTATTTCAAGAGGGTCAACAAGAGGAGACGGTGTAACGGGAGAAGACATTACCCCAAACTTGAAAACCGTTCGTTCAATTCCCCTTTCAATTAACGAAAACCTGCCTTTTATCGAAGTGCGTGGCGAAGTTTATATGCCGAAGGAAAAATTCTTTGAAATCGTAAAAAAGCAAGAGTTAAACGAAGAAAAACCTTTTAAGAATCCGAGAAATGCGGCAGCCGGAAGTTTAAGGCAGAAAGATCCGAAAATCACCGCACAAAGAGGCCTTGATATTTTCGTTTTCAACATTCAGCAAATTGACGGAAAAGATATTCAAACTCATAAAGAGTCTTTGGATTATATAAAAAGTCTCGGATTCAAAACCGTTCCTTTTTACAATGAATTCGACAGCATAGAAGCGGTAATCGAAGAACTTGACAGAATCGGAAATATCAGAGGTTCGCTTGCCTTCGACATCGACGGTGCGGTAATAAAAGTAAACCGCTTTGACCACAGAGAAAAACTCGGCAGCACGGCAAAATGTCCTAAATGGGCTCTTGCTTGGAAATATCCGCCCGAAGAAAAAGAAACAAAACTTATCGACATTGAAATAAATGTCGGAAGAACGGGTGTCCTTACACCGACAGCCGTATTCGAACCCGTTTTGGTTGCCGGTTCAACCGTAAGCCGTGCAACGCTGCACAACGAAGATTTTATTAAAGAAAAAGGAATTCGAATCGGAGACAGCGTAATTATAAGAAAAGCCGGAGACATAATACCCGAAGTTCTCGAAGTTTCAAAGCACGCCGACAATTCCGTCGAATACAGGATGCCCGATGTTTGTCCTTCATGCAAAGAAAAAGTTACAAGAGAAATCGGAGAAGCGGCGATAAGATGCAACAACCCCGACTGCCCGGCTCAGCTTTTAAGAATGTTAATCCATTTCTGTTCAAGAGATGCGATGGATATTGAAGGTCTTGCACAGGCAAATCTCGAACTTTTCGTAAACGAAAACCTGATAAAAACCGCCGCAGATATTTATTCGCTTGACTACGAAAAAATCTCACAGTTCGAAGGACTCGGAAAAAAGAGTGCCGATAACTTAAAAAAAGCGATTGAAAAATCAAAAGGAAACGACTTGGGAAAACTTTTATTCGCTCTCGGAATTCGTCATATCGGTCAAAAAGCGGCAAAACTGCTCGCAGAACGCTTTACCGATATCGACAGCGTTATTTCCGCAAGCAAGGAAGAAATTCTCGAAATCGACGGTTTCGGAGAAGTTATGGCAGACTCCGTTACGGAATTTTTCTCACATACCACCGCATTAAAATTGATTGACGATTTGAAAAAAGCAGGTGTCAATATGCGAAACGAAAAGAAGGTAATTGACAACCGTTTCGAAGGAAAAACTTTTGTATTAACAGGCACATTAAGTCAATTCACAAGAACTCAGGCATCGGAAACAATCGAAAATTACGGCGGAAAAACTTCTTCATCCGTTTCAAAGAAAACCGACTTCGTTCTTGCGGGAGAAGCCGCCGGAAGTAAACTTACAAAAGCGCAAGCGCTCGGAATAACGGTTATATCCGAAGATGAATTCGCAAAAATGATTAAATAACAAATAAAAAACTCTGACTTGTTAAAGTCAGAGTTTTATTTTGCCTGTATGTTTATTTATAAAGCGTTTTAGTTTGATCGAAACATCTCTCACCCGATGAAATACCGTCGGCATAGAACAAATCGAACATATCTATTACGCCGTCTTTGGACAAATCGCCGGCAATGAAATAAACCGAATCTTTATCAATTCCGTTCATTCCGAAAACATTTGACATAAGAATATCCGTATCAGTCTCATCAACTTTTCCGTCGCCGTTAACATCGCCGTATAAAATCACAGTTGCGGTTTCGTAAACAACAGAAGGATCCGCTGACGATACGCATTTAACAACACATCCGGTTCCGACAAGTTCACTGTCGGCAAGAACACTGCCGTCTTTTTCGATAATTATCTGAACACTTTTGTTTTCGAGGCTGTCTTTAATTTCATCGACTGAGTTTTCACCCAAGGTTAAACCTATCATATATGAGGCTACCTCGTTTTGCAAGCGGTCGATAACGATTTGAGACTGAGAAGCGGTAATAATTTTTTTCAATTCTACTTTATCAATTGCATCGGCAATTTTTTCGATCGCCTGACTTACCTGCACAGATGTCGCATCATCGTTTTCAAGAACGGATTTTCCGTCGGCAACGGCTTTAAGTAAATTTTCCGACGAAGTTTCGGTTGCATCGGTAAGTGAAATAAGTTCCGCTTTTTCGATTATTTTTTCAAGCGCATTTTTGCTGATTACACAAGTATATTCTTTCGAAACATCACTTTGAAGTCCCGCTGAAGTTACCGCTTTGAAAGTATATGTTCTCGCATAGCAAAGTTCAACTGTCAAAATATTGGTCTTAAGCGCCTTAAATCCCGAACCGTCATTATAGTAATAAGTTACTTGAGAATTACAGTTTGACACTGAAAGGACAAATGTCGCTTCATCGTTTTTCGAAGAATCGAGTTCTCCGATTACGGTAACGCTCAAAATCGGTTTTGATTTATCTGTTTTTACGGTAAGCGAAGAAATTTCACTTTCAAGTCCCGAATAAGAAACAGATTTGAAATCATAAGTATGAACTCCGTCAAGCGCAGTGAGTGAATTCGATTTAAGAACCGACCATTCTCCGCCGTCAACTCTGTATTCATACTGATAAATGCCCGAAAATGCAGTAGATGAAAGTTCGATTTTAACCGATTTATCGGTATAACCTCCGTTATAAACGCCATCCGATGTATAAGCGTTAATATCAACCTTACTCGGAGCCGAAACATCTACGGTTATTTTTTCCGAAGTATAAACCGAAGAAATATTTCCTGCCTTATCGGTTGCTCTCGCTTCGATTTTCCCGCTGAAGCACGATTCGATTGACGGCTTGGAAAGATTATTGTATTCAGTCCAGTCTCCGACGGTATTTCCGTCGTTTCCGACAAATCTATACTCGATTTTTTCAATTCCTGAATTATCATCCGAGGCATCAACGGTAATTTCGGTTTTATTATTCATAAATACGGCAAATTCGGAAGAATTCACCACTCTTATTACCGAATTACCTTCAAGCTGTTTGAATGTTACTGCGTTAATTTCGGGTTTAACGGTATCAAAATCGTCAATTACAATGTTTTCCTCACAGAAAAGTCCGCTGTTGGAAAAAACTTTAACATTATAAGTTCCGTTAGCCGTTACCTTAAACGATTTATCTTCGGTTATATCTCTTCCGTCAACGGTAATCTTTTTAATTCCGGATTCACCTGTTGTAGCTGTAAGATTTACGGTAAGCGACAATTCATCATTTGAAATCTGAGATTTTGTATATTCCAAGGTCGGAACGACATTATCTATCATTACATAATAAGCGTCTGACGGAGGACTTTCCGTTCCGGCTGCGTTAACCGCCTTAAAGGAATAATTCGCTTTTGCGTTCTCTTTAAGTGCAATTTCTTCGCCTGTTTGAATTTCAATCCATTCTCCGCTGCCGTCGGTGTAATAATAAGTTATTCCGGAAAGCGACTCTTCCATTGTCGAAAGCGTAAAGATAACATCATCGCTCGTCCATCTTCCGAAAGTGCCTTTGAAATCAACACGGATTACGGGAAGTTGTTTATCTATTTTTACATTAAATTCCGTAATATTACTTTCAAGATCGGAATTCGAAACAGCCTTAAACTCATATTTATGTTCGCCTATTAGGTCGGCGGTTACTTTTCCGTTTTCGGCAGTTTCCCATTCTCCCCCGTCAACACGGTAAAGATATTCGTAAATTCCGGAAAATGAGGTTGACGAAAGGATGATTTTAACATTGTCCGATACCCATTTTCCGTCGGTATACTCTTCGCCGTTAAAGGTTGCGCTGACCGTTACATCCGTAGGTATATCGGCATCAATCACAATTCCGTCGGAACGAAGATAAGAAGAAGTATTTCCCGCTTTGTCAATTGCTCTTGCCTGAATATATCCTCTGAAAGTCGAAGTTACCGTCGGTTTATCGGATTCGGAATAAAGGTTCCATCCTTCACCGACAGGCTGAGCGTTTTCATCAAGAAGTCTGTATTCAACCCTATCTATACCGGCGACTCCGACATCTTCGCAGTCAATAGTTACCTCAACATCTTCATTGAAGAATTTTCCGAAAGTTAAAGTGTTGATAATTCTCGCAATTCCGCCCTTAACCTTATGTTCAAACGAAACCGAATTTACAATCGGAGCATCTTTATCAATATTCTCGACTTTTACGATTACACTTGAACTCAAAGCGTTATTCGCAGTTACCGTTACGGTATATTCTCCGTTTTCTTCAACGGTAAAACTATCATTTGAAGTTATATCGCTTCCGTTGAGAGTAATCGACTTAACACCGGATATACCGACAGTTAAATCTTTAATATTTATGTTATATGACTGATTGGTTAAGGCTTCGTTTTCTTTTTCGAGCGTAAATGAAGGTGTAACATCGTCTCTTTTTACAACATAGCCCTTAGTCGATTCGCTTTCGACATTTGCGCTGTTTACCGCTTTGAAATAATAAGTTTCATTGACATTTTTATTAACGGTTACCGTGTTATCCAAAACCGCAATCCAATCGGCATCTTCGGAATTACGGAAATAGTAAGTTACTCCTTCGAGTTCGTTTGTGGAAGAAAGAGTAAATGTAACATCTTTATCTGTCCACTCGCCGCCATATCCGTTTTCGTCAACACTGACAACCGGTATACCGTAAACTATAACGGGGAAGGTTGCGGTTGCGGTTTTATCCGCATGGGAATAACTGACGGTTATTTGCTGTTCTTCATTATAAAGAGTGGGATCAAACAAATCCTTATCAACATCATAATCCGTTACATATTCGCTTTCGGCATTGCTGTAATTCGCCAAAACTTTAAGTTCACTCAAATCAAGTTTTGTCGCACCTTCCAAATATCTGTACTGAGGATTGGTCAATTCAATGCTTGTTAGATCTTTAGAAGCAAGAGTAATCGCAAAAACGCCACGGAAAGTTTTTCCCGCTCTTACCACCGAAATAACTATATACTGTTCCGTATCGAGAATTTTCTGATTTATTTCGCTGACGGTGTAATCGGTTACTTCAACTCTTAACTGTTCATCGGTATAAAGTTCCGATGTATCACCGTAATACTGCTCAATGTCCGCTCTGTCATAAGTGAGTTCGACTTTGAGATTTGTAAGATCAAGCTGTGTGTCCCCTTCGACATATTCGGTCGCCGTAGGCGGAGTAACGGTAATACTTTTCGGTTCAATTTCAACTACCGTTATATCTTTGGTCGTTTCGTTATGAGAAGTGAGCAATCTTCTTCCGAAAAGATGAAGAGTTGTCTCGCCTGCTGTTTTACCGGTTACAACGCCCGAAGAAGAAACGCTTGCAATACTGTTTTCGGTGTTATCGGCTTTACTTAATGAATTTGATGCTTCCCAAGGCGCTTCGCCTTCGTCGGTCGGAAGGCCCCAGAGAGTTGTGGTTATATCAAGTCTTTCCGGAGTGAATTTTCCCTGATACTGAACGGGAAAATCTTTAATTACATAATCAAAGCCTTCAATTCTCGCAGATGTTACATAGTTTATAAACGCACCTTTAACGGTTATTTCAAAAGAGCGTGTAACACCGCTTATAGTTGCGTAAATTGTGGTTTTGGAACTGTTGAAAGTACCGTATCCGCCTGCATCAAGACCTTTTACGACACCGTTTTCGTCAACACTTGCTATTAACGGATCGGCACTTGACCATTTAACAGTCGAAAGTAACGCCTCGTCATAATCATCCGGTGCGATATTTTCGATACTCAACTGAATTGTCGAGTTTTCGGTTACACTTGTTTTACCGGTTATCGTAAAATCGGTAACGGCGTTTCCCGCCGTAATTTCTATCGAAGTCTGAACAGAAGAATCGTTATATGTCGCTTTTGCAACAAGGGTGATAACACCGCTTGATTTCGGTGTTAAAAGACCGTTGCAGTCAACACTTGCGATTGAGATTTCTGCGGGAGTTTCACTTGTTGCCCAAACGATGTTGTCGGCATTTTCCTTATCGACAAGTCCCCATTCTCTTACAACTGACTTATTACTGTTGAGTCGGGACGGAAAAAGAGTCGAAGAATACTGTGAAGTTGCATCGTTTGCGATTACGGTTTCGCCCTCGATTTCAATTCCCGAGAGTGAACCGGTTATTCCGCTTCTTTTAACGGTTACGCTTACTGTTTTCGTAACCTCTCCGAGTGTTGCCGTAATGTCAACGCTTTTACTGATCGAACCGCCGTCAAGTCCGGTTACAAGGCCTGTTGCGTCAACTACCGCAATCAACGGATCCGAAGTTGTCCAAACAATATCTCCCGTGTATGCACCGGCAGGATCGAGATTTTCTATTGAAAGCTGAGTTGTCTCGCCTTCGTTTACACTCAATGTACCGGTAATATCAAAATCGGTTACGGGAAGTTCGGAAGGATCTACGACTTCAAATGTTATGCTGTCCGAAAAAGCGGCATAAAGCGTGCTTTCGGGCTGAACTTTAATTTTCGCTTCACCGATACCCGTGAAAGTTACAAGTCCGTCATCGGTAACCGTCGCATTTTTTGTCGAACCCGAAAAAATGCTTGTGTCAACGCTCCACTTAACACCTTGCTTAAGTCTTACGGGAGTTACGGCACCGTAAAGCTGAACTGTTGCGCCCAAAGCGACTTTAAGCGGAACTTTTTTCTTGTTTGTAATATGAACACCGGTCGGTGCAACGGAAGCAACGGTACTTTGTGTAACGAGTATTTCAACCGTATCGCTGCAAAGAGCGTTTCCGTCGGCATCGTAAACGGTAGCGGTTACCTCAACATTCATATTATCAAGGTATTCTTTAAGACTGTCCGCAATCGAATCACCGGCAACACCCCTAACAAGTGCAACAAGCAAATCGGTATTAACGGTTTCAAGATCATATCCACTGTTTTCAATTGCTTTTTCAATCGCAGCCGCCGTAGTCGGACCGACAATCGGAATAGGTCTGACTTCTTCGTCAAGCCAAAGCTGTATTATTGCGGCTTTCGAATAGTCATAACCCGTTACCTTTCCGTTTTCGTCTACTCCGGCGAGCAAAGGAAGGTTACTTTCCCATTCGACTGTTGCGTCTTCGGGAACATCTTCGGAAAGAACATATTTGAGTTTGACATTTCCGTATTCTTTTACGGTTACCGCCTCGGTGATTTCCGCACCGTCTTCATCGGTAATCGTAATTGTCGGATCAGTGGCAACTACACTGAATCCGGGTGTAAGCATAAGCATTATAAGTATTACGCTTAATACCACACTCTCGATTTTTTTGAAATTTCTGTTCATAAAATATCAGGCCTCCGCCGAGAAATCAAAATTTATGTAATTATAACATTATTTATAGATTTAATCAACAAAAATCGCATATCTTTTTCGTTTCTTTTTTCGGTTGACAAATGCAGATCATTTGTGTATAATATTTTTCGTTGCCAAAGCAATGCACTTGCCGGTGTGATGGAATTGGCAGACGTGCTGGACTCAAAATCCAGTGGTAGCGATACCGTGCCGGTTCGACCCCGGCCACCGGCACCAAAATCCCGTTCTTAAATAAGAGCGGGATTTTTTTTATATTTCAAAAAAAGCGGACGGTGAAACCGTCCGCTTTTGATTTAAGATTATTACACGGTTAATACCGTATCAAGTCCGCATTTATCAAGATGTTCCTTATTTCCGACCACGCAAACCGCCGGAGAATTATAAATTTCATCAAGCAAATCGGCTGTATCAGATAAGTCTTTGAGAGTTGTGGAAACAATTTCTTTCATTTTTCTTTCTCTGTCCTCATCACCGACACCTCTGAAATAAAGTCTGTCGGCAAGGCTGCCTTTTGCTCTGGGAGTCATAACCGGTGAAGCGTCGGCTACGGTTCCGATTATAAATCCGGTAATATCGGTATTGTTATCGCAAAGCGCTCTCAAATGTGCCGAACACTCCTTAAAGCAGGATAACGATCTGTCCGCAGACGGATCACGGTAAGAATAACATGAAACCGTTGAATTCGGCCGAACAACCATTCCCGTGCCGTATGCTCCGCCCTGCATTCTGATAACAGTCCACAGATAATCGAGGCTTACGATTTTCGCCGCAACGGAAGTATGTCCGTTAAGTCCCGACTCGGTATTTCGCATATCGCCTGTCATAACCGCAAAAGAAACTTCGGCGGGAATTGCAATTCCCTCACGGGCAGTTCCCCATTCTCTGATAAGAGATTTTTTATCTTTACTTTCTTTTCGGTTATTCGGAATTGACTGCGAAATAATTTTTGCGATTTTTTCGCAATCCGTACTTTCATCTGCGGTAACACTTAAAGTAAGTCTGTCTTTCGATATTATATCCGAGAGTAAATCTTTCACTTCGGTTACAAATTCGTCGGGATTCCAGTTTTCCTGAGTCGATTTAAGCCAACGGTAATATTCAAAACCGTATGTGCATTCGTTACAAACACCTGCCGGCGAAAGTTGAGCCGCAGTACGACCCATTGCAACCTGAGAACCGCTGACAAGAATATTCTGAAGCAATTCCATCCTGCTTTGGCAAAGAATCGAATAAATGTCTTCGGTATTTGAAAAATCCGTTGAATTAATCATTTCACAAGCAAGAGAAGTTGCTTTTTCGACATTTTTCGAAAGCGCGGAAAATCCCATATGAAGAAATGTTCTGCATTTTTTCGAATTATCTTTTTCAACGGTAGAAACCGTACATCCGATATTACCGCAAAGCAGTCTCTTTAAGTTCATCAATTCCTGTGCGCCGTGATGCTCGGTAGCGATTTCTCCGAGAAGAGCAGAAGCAAAAGATAATGCCGAAAGTTCTTCCTGAGTACAGCCGTCAACATCAAAATAGAGATTAACATAAGCAATCGAATTGCTGTTAAGAGTATGAACCAGTGTATTTATTCCGTTAATTTCGCAATTCTTTGTAGGAAGCTTTTCCGGAGTTATATTTATGTCATCAAGCGTTAATTTCGGAAGAGTAGCCACCGCTTCTTCACTGTCGGGAGTGTCTTGCCATTCGGAAAGACTTCGGCAGTTGTTTTCGATTTTATCCCAATCTTCTTTACTCAATGAAGTTGAAATTTCGGAAAGTTTTTTTGTTTCTTCCCGTCTTATCTCTTCTCCGACGGTTTTCGAAGGAATCATCGTTACTTTACAGCGATGCGGATTATCAAGAACGGCTTCTCTTATTAAATTCTCAAAATATCCGCTATCCATTTTATTTCTGATTTCAGAAAAATATTTACCGACTTCAAGATTTTTTTCGGGTTCGCCGCCGTAAAGCCAACTGTCAAGAATATCCATACCGAAAATCAACCCCTGAGGATAACTTCCGAAATCGTTTTCACGCATTTGGAATTCAAGATGGGTAAGTGCCGCTTCGAGTTGTTCTTTATCTATTCCGTTTTCGGATAAATCGGAAAGTGTTTTGAATATTCTGTTCTCGACTTCGTCTAAATCTTCTTTTTTTACATTTTGAGCCTTAATCGTCAACTGAGGCTGTAAAACAACATCCGAAAGTTCAAAACTAACCGATTCAGCCAAGCCTTCATTGACAACACAAGCGCTCAACGGATCCTGAATACTTCCGCAAAGAACATCGGAAAGCGTGCGAAGAGCGATTATCTTTTCCGTCTCGTCAAATTTTCCTATTACCCTGCCCCATGCTGTAATATATCTGTTTTCGGCTTCTTCTTCGGGAGAAATTTCATATTCCACTTCAATATTACCTGCATCAACGGGTTTTTGCAAATCCGGAAGTTTTACCGCTTCGCCTGCGGGAATATCACAAAGATACTCCGCATCTATAATTTCAAGCACTTTATCAATGTCAAGTTTACCGTCTAAAATAACAAATGCATTTGCGGGTGAATAATGCTTTTTATGGGTTGAAACAAACTGTTCGTATGTCAGTTGAGGTATACTTTTCGGATCGCCGCCGGAAACATATCCGTAAGCATTATCCGGATACAGCGCTCTTGAGAGTTCCGTTTCGAGTTTAGCATCGGGATCGGCATATACGCCTTTCATTTCATTGAACACTACACCCTTATATATCAATGAACCGTCTTCCGATTTTTCATAATGCCAGCCCTCCTGCATAAAACATTCGGGATTGGAATAAATAGACGGATAAAAGACGGCGTCGAGATAAACTCTCATAAGATTGATAAAGTCTTTGTCGTTTTTACTGCTTATCGGATAAAAAGTCTTATCCGAAAAAGTCATTGCATTAAGAAAAGTGTTCATTGAACTTTTCAAGAGTTCGACAAACGGATCTTTAACGGGATAGTTCTTCGAACCGCACAAAACGGAATGTTCAATTATATGAAAAACGCCCGTATCATCATTTGGAAAGGTCGGAAAAGCAATACCGAATGTTTTATTTACCTCTTCCCTTTCAAGCCATAAAAGTTTCAGGCCCGTTTTTTGATGAACCATTTCATGCATTTGCGCACCGAGTTCATCCAAATGTATTTCTCTCAACTGTTCGAAACCGTGTTTCATTTTTATCTCCTATCAGTCTTTTTCTTTATAATAAAGTTTACAATGGCAGTATCCCTCAAAATCGGGATCGGCTATCTGCTGTTTGAATTCTTCGCAAATACATCTGTATTCTTCCTTTTTCTCAATCCTGCAAGGACAGTAACCGCCACGCATTTTCAAGCCTTGCTTTACAGTGTTTACGATTTCTTCATCTGTATTCAATCTTATTTTCGCCATAATTCTCTCCGCAGTTTATTTCTTCTTTACTTTATTGAGTATATCGTTGATTTTAAGGATTTGTTCTTTGGTAAATTTACCACCGAGCATAGAAATTGCTCTCTTGACGGTAAATCCGTAGGCAAGTTTAATCATACCTTTACTTATGCTGAATCCGGCAACGCTTTTTTCTTTCTTTTTGCCGGAAGAAGATTTATCCTTCAAAGCGTCGAGCATTATTTTCGCAACACGAAGCATTGCGATTTTTCCCGTAAAGGTAGACATTATATCGCCTACCGTATCGTTTACGGAACAGTACCCCGTAGGAGTATTGATTTCAAACCAATTTATTACCGCTCCTTCTTCTTTCATTCGGTACGCTTCATTGAAAGTTTCGGTTTTTCTTATTACCGTTTCATCGGTGAGATCCCCCGCCTTTGCGGTAATTATGCTTTCTCCGATATTGTCAACTTCGAATTTGAAAAACGGATATTTTCCTTTTTTCTGCTTTTCTACACTCTTTGAATTGACAAAAAGTTCAACTTCGTCCATATTCGAATAAACGGTTACGCTTGTCTTATCCTCAACCCTGTCCGTATAGCGTTTTCCGCAAATATGAAGCATCGGTTTATCGCTCAGCCAAGCCTGATAAGCATAGAAACTGTCTTTTTTGTATTTTCGGTCAAATGTAACAAGACCTTTATGGTTCATTCCGTTTTCTCCGCCTTCGGCTCTTGCATCGGCTGCGAAATCGAACATATTCCATACATGAGTTGCCCAAAGATACGGACGGTCGATTATCTGTTTAATTACCTCTTCATGATAATAAGCCTGATATTCTTCGGTATAATCGCCCTGTTCGGGATTGCTTGTATGCCAATTAAGAGCTTCGCAACCGTATTCGCTTATTCCGATCGGAGTATTCGGATATTTTTTATGGAATTTATCGAACCACGGGCCATACATATCGACATTTCCGCCGTACCATCCGAAATAATGGTTATATGAAACGACATCGCTTATATGAACATACTCATCTTCGATTGCGCAAGTTGTAACAACCGCTACACAAGTAGGGCGTGTTTTATCGAGAGAATGTGCCAAATCATTTAATATTTTATGGTTATCGACAATGGCTTTACTGCTTCCGCTCATCGTGATTTCGTTGGAAAGCCCCCATACAACTATACAAGGATGGTTATAATTCTGAATTATAAGTTCTGTCATCTGCGATTTCGTATTATCAACACCGTTTTCGAGGTGCTGTGAAATATACGGAATTTCAGCCCATACAACAAGACCTTTTTCATCGCAAAGATTGTAAAAATCCTGAGAATGCTGATAATGTGCAAGTCTTACCGTATTAGCCCCCATTTCGCAAATGAGGTCAATATCTTCTTTGTGATGCTCAAAAGTCAATGCGTTTCCTATATGCGGACGATCCTGATGCCGTGAAACGCCTCTTAAAGCATATTCTTTCCCGTTAAGAATAAATCCTTTTTCAGCATCTATCTTATATGAACGAATACCGAATTTTGTTGAAATTTCATCGGCGGTTTCCCCATCAACAACAAGTCGTGCATTCGCCTGATACAAATACGGATCTTCGGTTCCGTTCCACAAATGCGGATTTTCGATTTCAAATGTAACATCGGTACCGACAAGTTCTTTTCCGTCAACGCTTACATAAACTTCACCGTTGCCGTGTACGAATGTTTTCACATTAACCGTTGCTTTGTTCTGTTTGATTTCGGAAGTAACCGCAATTGCCGGCGAGCCGTAATAGTCAAGGTCAAAATGATTTTTCGGCACTCCGATAAGAGATACGCTTCTGTATATTCCGCCGTAAAAAGTAAAGTCTGCGTGTTGAGGATAAACCGTATCGCTCGGTGAATTATCGGCTTCGACTTTTATTGTATTAGTTTCTTTGATATTATCGAGACGGACTCTGAATGTAGAATATCCGCCGTTATGCGTTATAAGTTTTTCTCCGTTAAAAAACACATTTGCCGTTGAATTTACCCCATCAAACTGAAGATAAATCTCATCGCCCTGAGGCAATTCGTCTTTTGAAAGAGTTTTTTCGTATATACAGGTCCCACGAAAATAATCGTTTCCGCCGTCCTGACCGTCGTCTCCGTTCCAAGTATGAGGCAAATCAACAGTTACGGTTTCGCCGTTTTTTGTAAAATTCCATAATGAATTTATTGTTTTAATATTTCTCACGGTACAACACCTCTCAAAAGTATTTATATTAAAGTATAACACAAAATTAAAAAGCGCTCAACTTTTCAGCGAATATATTTTGTTACCGATATGTAAATTTAATCAAGGTGCGGAGAATATTGACGGCTTTTCCAAAAAACATTATAATATAGTAAGTTATTTTTAAGGAGAAAAAATATGAACACATATATTAGCGATGATATTAAATATATCGGCGTAAACGATTACGAAATCTCTCTTTTCGAAGGCCAATACAAACTCGAAAACGGTATGGCATATAACTCTTATATTATTTTTGACGAAAAAACCGCAATTATGGATACGGTGGATAAAATCGCCGTTGAAAGATGGATTGAAAACATTGATAACGAATTAGGCTCGGTTATCCCCGACTATTTGATTGTTCATCATCTTGAACCCGATCACAGCGCCGGAATAAACACACTTGCGGATAAATTTCCGCAAATGAAAATCGTATGCTCTGCTTCCGCATTAAAAATGCTGCCTAATTTTTGCGATGTTTCATCAGACAGAGTAATATCCGTTAAAGAAAACGACACCCTTTGTCTCGGAAAACATACGCTTACCTTCGTTATGGCGCCTATGGTTCACTGGCCCGAAGTTATGGTAAGTTACGAAAGCAATGATAAAGTTTTATTTTCGGCAGACGGTTTCGGAAAATTCGGAACAGTTGATGCCGACGAAAACTGGGTTGACGAAGCAAGAAGATACTATATAAATATTGTCGGAAAATACGGTAAGCAGGTACAGTCTCTTTTGAAAAAAGCCGCAACTCTCGAAATCAAAACAATCTGCTCGCTTCACGGTCCGATATTAACCGAAAGCATCCCTCAGGTATTGGATTTATATGACAAATGGTCTTCCTATACACCCGAAACAAACGGTGTTTTAATTTGTTGTGCATCCATCCACGGCAACACTCTTTACGCCGCCGAAAAATTAAAGCAAATACTAAAAGAAAAGGGCGTTGAAAACATTCTTTTAGACGACCTTACAAAAACTCCGCTTTCGAAATGCGTTTCCGACGCTTTTCGTTACAGCCATCTTGTGTGTATGGCTTCAAGTTACGATGCCGGAGTATTCGCACCGATGAGTGATTATATTCACCATCTTCAGTCAAAGTCTTTTCAAAACAGAACCGTCGCTTTCATCGAAAACTCAAGTTGGGCTCCGTCGGCAATCCGTACTATGAAAAGCGAATTCGAAAAAATGCAAAATATTAAGAATATCGAAAAAACAGTATCAATAAAAACAAGACTTACCGACTCGACAATGAGCGAACTTGAAGAACTTGCCGACGAAATCATAAAAACAATGTAATTTTATATAAGGAGCGATTTTAATGAACGAAAACAAATTCAAAAGGAACGAGTTACTTGCACAAACCGTAATTAAAGGTCTGCAATCGAGAAATATGACGGGATATTATGCTCCCGATAAAGAAACAGCAAAAGAAATTGCCGTTTCGATGCTTTTTGACGGATGTAAAATCGCACACGGCGGTTCTGTTTCAATTGAAGAAATAGGACTTATGCCCGAAATCAAAAGCGGAAAATACAATTATATTGACAGAAACGCCGCCGACGACAAACGAAAAGCAGAACTCGAAGCATATGACAGCGATGTTTTTTTCGGAAGTGTTAACGCTATTACCGAAGACGGAATACTTATAAATATCGACGGCAATTCCAACCGTATATCAGCTTATGCCTACGGCCCGAAAAAAGTCGTACTTATCGTAGGAATGAACAAAGTCGCAAAAGATGTCGATTCGGCAATTAAAAGAGCGAGAAACATTGCCGCACCGATAAACGCTCAGCGTTTTAATCTCGACACTCCGTGTTCGAAAACAGGTTCTTGCTTAAACTGTAAATCTCCCGACACAATATGCTGTCAGTTCCTTATCACAAGAGCTTCAAGGCACAAAGACAGAATACATATTATATTGGTAAACGATGAAATCGGTTTCTAATCAAACCACCGGCTTGATGCCGGTGGTTTTTCTTTGAAAAAATATCCGTCTCGATTTTCTTTACCGATAAACTTTTATAAAAAATTTGTGCTATACTGTTTACGGTTAATCCGTTTAGACGAAAGAGAGGAATGATTATGCAAACAAACAACAAAATTCCCCAACTTGCAAAAAGTTTTTCTGACTGCTCAAAAATTCTCACGGCAATCGGAGACGAAACAAGACAGCATTTGATTTTGGAAATGATGCAAATGGGAGAATGTAACGGAGTGCGTGTCGGAAAAATAACCGAAAAAACAAATCTGTCTCGCCCTGCGGTATCGCATCATTTACAAATTCTGAAAGATGCCGGAATATTGAAAGTCCGAAAAGAAGGGACTAAAAATTATTACTTCTTCGATCCGAAAATGGAAGCGTTCGAACGGCTTAACGGCACACTTTTGCTTGCAATGGAAATTTCAAAAACATTGCCGAGTCAAAACACAAACGAAAGAAACGGAGAATAAATATGGACTTTAACAAAATTATCGAATCAAGACACAGCGTCCGCCAATACACTCAAGAGCCTATTGAAGAAGAAAAGCGAAATATACTTAATTCGCTCATTTCTCAAATAAACGAAAAAGCCGGATTGCACATACAGATTTTTTACAATGAACCGAAATGTTTTGACTCTTTTATGGCACACTACGGAAAATTCAGCGGTGTTAACAACTATATCACACTTGTAGGAAAGAAATCGGATAATCTCGATGAACTTCTCGGTTATTACGGAGAAATGCTTATTTTGAAAGCCGAAGAAATGGGCTTGAATACCTGCTGGGTTGCGATGACTCACGGAAAAAGCAAGGCAATTGTTGAAAAAGGAGAAAAAGCCGGATGCATAATTCCGATCGGATATGCTCAAGTTGAAGGCGTTGCTCACAAAAGCAAAAATTTGTCCGAAGTAAGCAACTATTCCTCAACAAGTCCCGAATGGTTCAAAAAAGGCGTTGAAGCGGCTTTACTCGCACCTACCGCAATGAACCAGCAGAAATTCTACTTTGAACTTCTCCCCGACGGTTCGGTTAAAGCAAAAGCCGGAAAAGGTTTCTATACAAAAGTCGATCTCGGTATTGCAAAATATCATTTCGAAACAGCGGTTAACAAAAAAGTTAAATAAACATTGCCAAAGGATATACGCAAATTGCCGTATATCCTTTTTTCACGGAAAGAATAAATTTACATTTTTATGTATTTTTATTCAAAAAACTATTGACAAGCGCCGAATATATGAATATAATTAAATCACGCTTTAGCGGTTAAAATCGCTAAATCAAATAAACCGTGAAGGGAAAGACCATTATGAAAAAGACAATGAAATCAGTAATCAGCGTTTTGCTTGTTGCAGTTCTTGTTGTTGCTTGCTTTACCGCTTGTACCAACGACACTTCAAGCGATGCTAAAGTATACAAAGTCGGTATATGCCAACTTGTTCAGCACGATGCACTCGATGCCGCAACAAAAGGCTTTAAGGATGCTCTTACCGAAAAACTCGGTGATAAAGTTGAATTTGATGAGCAAAATGCTTCCGGCGAAGCTACAAACTGCACAACAATCGTTTCTAAATTTGTAAGCGATGATGTTGACCTTATTCTCGCTAACGCAACCGGTGCTCTTACCGCCGCAGCCGAAGCAACCGACACAATTCCGATAATCGGCACATCAATCACAGATTATGCTACCGCTTTGGGAATTAAAGACTGGAACGGAAAAACCGGTATCAATATCACCGGTACGGCAGACCTCGCTCCCCTTACCGAGCAAGCCGCTATGATAAAAGAAATCGCTCCCGATGCAAAAAAAGTCGGTATTCTCTACTGCTCCGCAGAACCGAACTCAAAATACCAGTCTGATATTGTTGAAGCCGAACTTAAAAATCTCGGATATGAAGTAAAAGCATATACTTTTACCGATACCAACGATGTTCTCTCGGTCGCTACAACAGCGGTTTCGGAATGCGGTGCAATTTATATTCCCACTGATAACACAGCGGCTTCAAACTCCGAACTTATCAATTCGGTTACTGAGCCGGCAAAAGTTCCGATCATCGCAGGTGAAGAAGGAATTTGTAAGGGATGCGGTGTGGCAACTCTTTCCATCAGTTACTACGATATAGGATATAAAGCAGGTTTGATGGCATACGAAATCCTCGTAAACGGTGCAAATCCCGCAGAGATGGATATTGCTTATGCTCAGACAACAACTAAAAAATATCTTAAATCCCGTGCCGATGCAATCGGTGTTTCAATTCCGGACACATACGAAGAAATCGTAATCAGTGCCGAATAATCAATTAACATAATATTTGTTAAAGCGATAAGACACCTTATCGCTTTAACCTTTGTTTTAAGGAGTTTTTATGACACAGATTTTACAGTTTATTCAGTCTCTTCCTTCCCCGATAGCACAAGGACTGATATGGGGTATTATGGCTATCGGCGTATATATTACATACAGAATCCTCGATCTTGCCGATTTGACAGTTGACGGTTCATTCGGTACGGGCGGTGCGGTTCTCGTTGTTTTAACCGTAAACGGCATTGATGTCAGAATTGCGCTTATCGTCGCTTTCGCAGCAGGTTGTATCGCAGGTTTGGTTACCGGAATTTTACACACAAAATTCGGAATTCCCGCAATTCTTTCCGGAATTTTAACTCAGTTGGCTCTTTATTCGGTAAACCTCAGAATTATGAGCGGTAAAGCAAACACCCCTATCAGCAAAAGAAACTACGATTTAATAATCACTTCAAGTTCAAACGAACTCGGAAAAACAATTCTTATCTGTGCTTGTTTCGTTGCCGTTCTTATTGCAATTCTCTACTGGTTCTTCGGAACGGAACTCGGAAGTTCTATCAGAGCGACGGGATGCAATCAGGCAATGGCAAGAGCAAACGGCATCAACACCGATTCAAGAAAAATAATCGGTCTTGTTCTTTCAAACGGTATCGTCGCTCTTTCCGGCGGTCTTCTTGCACAGTTTAACGGCTGTGCCGACATAAATATGGGCAGAGGCGCAATTGTTATAGGTCTTGCCGCAGTTATTATCGGTGAAGTTGTTTTCGGAAAAATATTCAAAAATTTCGCACTCAGACTTCTCGGAGCGGTTATCGGCGGTGTTATTTACTATATCGTTATAGCGGTTGTTCTTAAACTCGGTTTGAACGCCAACGACCTTAAACTTCTTTCAGCCTGCGTTGTTGCGATTTTCCTCGGAATTCCCTATTGGAAATCGAAATTCTCCTCAAAGCGTATAAAAAATGATAAGGCAGGTGCTGAAAATGCTTGAAATTAAAGGCGTATACAAAACATTCAACCCTAACACCATAAATGAAAAGAAAGCCCTTAAAGGCATTGATTTAACACTCAACGAAGGAGATTTTGTTACGGTCATCGGCGGAAACGGTGCCGGAAAATCCACTCTTTTCAATATGATTGCGGGAGTTTATCCCGTTGACTGCGGAACAATTAAAGTCGACGGAGAAGACATAACAAAACTTCCCGAATATAAGCGTGCTAAATATATGAGCCGTGTTTTCCAAGACCCTATGACCGGAACTGCAGCCGATATGCAAATTGAAGAAAACCTTTCAATTGCCGCAAGAAGAGGCAAAGCCAGAACGCTTAAAAAAGGTGTTACAAAAAAAGAAAGAGAAGTTTACCGTGAACTTCTTAAACGCCTTGATTTAGGTCTTGAAGACAGATTAACTTCCAAAGTCGGTCTTCTTTCGGGCGGTCAAAGGCAGGCAATAACACTTCTTATGGCTTCTTTGATGAATCCGAAACTTTTACTTCTTGATGAACACACTGCAGCTTTGGACCCGGCAACCGCCGCAAAAGTCCTTAAAATTACCAATGAAATCGTTACGGAAAACAATATTACAACCGTTATGATAACTCATAATATGAAAGATGCCATAAGACTCGGCAACAGACTTATAATGATGTATGACGGTAAAATCATTTATGATGTTTCAGGCGAAGAAAAGAAAAATCTTAAAGTTCAGGATTTACTTGACTTGTTTGCAAAAGCAAGTAACGGAGAATTCGCAAACGACAGAATGATGCTTGCATAATAACGGGTAACAAAAAAGGTTCGGTAAAAATACCGAACCTTTTATTTATGCTTTGTTTTATCAAAGTGAGTTAACCGAATCCGAAATCGTCTTATCCCCTGCCTGTTTGCCGTACTTTTCAACAAGCATTTTGTTTTTTTCATCGCCGTGGGTCAGGCATCCGGCTCCGTTTATACAACCGCCGGCACAAGCCATACCCTCGATAAAATTGGCATCAAGTACACCTTTGCTTTTTTTCAGCAAAGCGATTTTACATTGCTCAATTCCGTCGCAAACAATCGGTTTGAGTTCGAAATCGGTATTCCCCTGCTCTTTGAGTGCCTCAGCCGCAGCCTGAGAAAGTCCGCCGCTGTGAGCAAAAATTCTTCCGAAATACGAAGCGTCATCAAGAACGCTTTCTTCCAATTCGGTTATTTCGATTTCACGGCTGTCAAGTAAAGCCTGAAGTTCCTCAAAAGTCAAAACGCTGTCAACATATTCTCTGACAGTATCGAGTTGAAACTCTTTCTTTTTTGAAGTACAAGGTCCGATAAACACAATTTTCGCATCAGGCTCTTTTTCTTTTATGTATTTTGAAATCGCCGCCATAGGAGAAAGATTGTGTGAAATAAGAGGAACAAGGTCCGGATATGCCGATTTTATATACGATACAAATGCAGGACAGCAGGAACTCGTCAAAAAGCCTTTTTCGGCAAGTTCGGCAGCTTCGGACTGTGCGACAATATCGGCACCGAGAGCCGCTTCAATAACTTTTGAAAAACCGAGTGATTTAATACCGGTTATAACCTGACCGAGTTTGGCATAAGTAAACTGACTTGCGACAGAAGGAGCGACAACCGCATAAAGATTACCCTTATGTTTTCCGCTTATCTTATCTTTAAGCATCTCGACAACATTTACAATAAACGATTTATCGCTTATCGCACCGAACGGACACTGATAAACACACGCTCCGCACGATATACATTTTTCGTTTTTTATCGAAGCCGCATTTTTCTCGTTGATTGTAATTGCTTTAACCTTACAAGCGTTTTGACACGGCCTTTTACGGTTCGCTATCGCAGAATACGGGCAAACCTTGGCACAATGTCCGCAGTTTACACATTTTGACTTATCAATATGCGCAACATGGTTCTGGTCAAAAGAAATAGCACCTTTTTTACAAACATCTTCGCATCGGTGTGCAAGACAGCCTCGGCAGGAATCGGTAACCTCATAGCCTGCGGCGGGACACTCGTCGCAAGCTATATCAATTACTTCAATCACATTGGGATTTTCTTTGTTTCCTCCCATTGCGAGTTTTACACGCTCTGTCAAAATTGCTCTTTCTTTATATACACAGCATCTCATTGTCGGCTCATCGCCGGGAACGACAATCATAGGTATATCAAGAAGATTTTGAAGCAAAGTGCCGTTCCAAGCCTGTTTGGCAACTTCACGCAAGACCTTATATTTAAGATATTGAACTTTCGTATCGAATTTTCTCAAATTTATCCCTTCTTAAACAACAGGTTAAGTTTATTCGTATTCAACAACATCGGTCCAACTGAGTAAGAGTTTACGCTCTTCTTCGTTGCCTTTAACAGATTGAGAAGCCGCTACGATGGGAAGCCATTTTTCAACATACTGTTTTGCCGTATCACTCTTTTTGCAGAAAATATCAAGATACTTTTTAGCGGTTTCTTCTTCACCTTTAAGGCAGAAAAGAAGATAAGTTCTTGCCGCATCCGCAGAAGCGTTACCCTGTGTTGCGTGAGACCAGTCGATTACATAACATTCGCCGTTTTCCGTAACAACAATATTTGAAGGATTAAGATCCCCGTGGCATACTTTTTTATGCTTGGGCATACCTTCAAGTCGGGTATGAAGTTCGTATCTTGTAGTTGCATCAAGATCAGCCTGAGATATTTTTGAGTTCATTTTATCCTTTAACTTATTAAGCAAAGGACAGGTCTTTGACTGAATTTCAAGTTGAACATCAACAAGCGTATTGAGATACTCATCTTTTTTATCGGGATTTTTTTCCATAAGTTCAGCCAAAGTTTCACCTTCGATAAACTCGGAAACAATTGCCCATTTTCCGTCAATTGTCGTAACCTCGAAGATTTTCGGAATATTAAGTCCCGTTTCTTCGATTCTTGCCTGGTTAAGAGCTTCGTTAAGAACATCGGCCTTTGAATAATCCTTATCAAAGACTTTTATGCACTTATCCCCGTCTCTGTAAACCTTTTTTGCTTTTCTTGTTGCGATAACATTATCTAATTTCATAAAACAAACCTCCGTAAATTCAAAGTTTATTTTTTGCTTTTTAACTGTTTCTCGTCAGGCATTTCCGTTTCGACAAATGTCTTTCCGTAATATGCGTTGAGATACATCTGCTTAATTTCGCTGATCAACGGATATCTCGGATTTGCACCTGTGCACTGATCGTCGAACGCCTGCTCGCACATAGCATCAAGACGGTCAAGGAAATCTTTTTCGTCGGCAACATAATCTTTGATTGTGGGTTTAATGCCGACTCTTTCTTTAAGTTCGTCAATTGCCTTAATGAGATTTTCGAGTTTTTCGGAATCGTTTTTGCCCTTAATTCCGAGATAATCGGCAACCTCAGCATATCTTGCAAGAGTATGAGGATGATCGTACTGAGAGAAAGTACCCATCTTTGTGGGTGCTTCGGCAGCATTAAAACGAAGAACCTCATCAATCATAAGTGCATTTGCAACACCGTGAGGGATATGGTGGAACGCACCGAGTTTATGAGCCATTGAATGACATACACCGAGGAAGGCGTTGGCAAATGCCATACCTGCCATTGTTGCGGCATTAGCCATCTTTTCACGGGCTTCGGGATCGTTAGGACCGTTATCGTATGCTCTGGGAAGATATTCGAAAATAATCTTGAGAGCTTTAAGAGCAAGGCCGTCTGTATAATCGGTTGCCATAATCGAAGCATAAGCCTCAAGTGCGTGTGTTACAGCGTCAATACCTGATGCAGAAGTAAGTCCCTTAGGTGCGGACATATGGAAATCTGCGTCGATAATAGCCATTTTGGGAAGAAGTTCATAGTCGGCAAGCGGATATTTAACGCCTGTCTCTTCGTCGGTGATTACTGCAAAAGGAGTAACTTCCGAACCGGTACCCGCTGAAGTCGGGATCGCTACGAAATATGCTTTATCGCCCATATGCGGGAAAGTGTAAATACGCTTACGGATATCCTGGAAGCGCATTGCCATATCCATAAAGTCAGCTTCGGGATGCTCGTAAAGAACCCACATAATTTTTCCTGCGTCCATTGCGGAACCGCCGCCGAGTGCGATAATAACATCCGGCTGGAATGCTTTCATTTGCTCGGCACCCTTCTTAGCACAAGCAAGTGTCGGATCGGGAGCAACCTCGAAGAAAGTTGTATGCTGAATTCCCATTTCATCGAGTTTATCGGTAATCGGTTTTGTATAACCGTTATTATAAAGGAAGCTGTCGGTTACGATAAATGCTTTTTTCTTGCCCATAACGGTTTTAAGTTCGTCAAGAGCAACGGGCAAACAACCCTTTTTGAGATATACTTTTTCAGGAGCTCTGAACCAAAGCATATTTTCCCTTCTTTCTGCAACAGTCTTGATATTGATAAGATGTTTAACTCCGACATTTTCGCTTACGGAGTTACCGCCCCAAGAACCGCAGCCGAGAGTAAGCGAAGGTGCGAGTTTGAAGTTATACAAATCACCGATACCACCCTGAGAAGAAGGTGTATTTACAAGAATTCGGCAAGTTTTCATACGGGATGCGAATTCTTCCAATTTGTCTTTCTGAGTAATTTCGTCAAGATAAATTGACGAAGTATGACCGTATCCGCCGTCGGCAACAAGTGTTTCTGCCTTAGAGAAAGCGTCCTGAATGTCTTTTGCTCTATACATAGCAAGAACGGGAGAAAGTTTTTCGTGTGCGAATTCTTCGGCAAGATCTACGCTTTCAACTTCACCGATAAGAATTTTTGTTCCGGCAGGAACGGTAACGCCTGCAAGTTCTGCGATTGTAGCCGCTTTCTGCCCGACAATTTTAGCGTTAAGAGCGCCGTTGATAAGAATTGTCTTTCTTACTTTTTCGGTTTCGTCGGCATTAAGGAAATAACATCCTCTTGCCGCAAATTCCTTCTTAACTTCATTATATACTTTATCAAGTACGATTACAGACTGCTCCGAAGCACAAATCATACCGTTATCAAATGTTTTTGAGTGAATAATCGAGTTTACGGCAAGAAGAATATCCGCTGTATCGTCGATAATTGCGGGAGTGTTACCTGCACCGACACCGAGAGCCGGCTTGCCCGAAGAATAAGCGGCTTTAACCATTCCGGGTCCGCCTGTTGCAAGGATAATGTCAGCCTCTTTCATAATCATATTGGTCATTTCAAGGCTCGGAACATCAATCCAAGAAATAATTCCTTCCGGTGCACCTGCTTTTACGGCCGCTTCAAGAACAACCTTTGCAGCTGCGATTGTTGAACCTTTTGCTCTGGGATGAGGGCTGATAATAATACCGTTTCTTGTCTTAAGAGCAAGAAGAGTCTTAAAGATTGCGGTAGATGTGGGGTTTGTTGTGGGAATAACCGCAGCAACAAGACCGATCGGCTCGGCGATTTTTTTCATTCCGTAAGCCTTATCCTCTTCGATAACACCGCAGGTTTTTGTGTTTTTATATGCATTGTAAATATACTCGGAAGCAAAATGGTTTTTGATAACCTTATCTTCGACAACACCCATACCTGTTTCTTCAACAGCCAACTTCGCAAGAGGAATTCTCTGCTGGTTAGCTGCGGTAGCCGCTGCCAAGAAAATTTTATCAACCTGTTCCTGTGTAAAGGTCGAATACTCTTTTTGCGCCGCTCTTACACGGACAATAGCCTCTTCGAGTCCTTCAACACTGTCTACGATTTTGTATTCTTTAGTGCTCATAGTCAATCCTCCAAAATTTCATTGTTAATATTTTAACAATGAATTGAGTCCCTGTGAATAATTAAATAAGTATATCGTTATATCATTTTTGATATAACGGTGTATTTTACTTATTTCACACCTTTTTATTATTGACGGCACCGTGTTTATAATACAATGTGCTTTTCTTTTGCAATATGAACTTGAGAGATGAATTTTTTATCAAGATCCGTTAACTTATAGTTTTTATGATAAATCAAAACATCTTTATATATTTTTTTATTGTCCGGACAAATTTTTTGAACCAAACCGTAGCGGCAAAGTATCTCTTCGGGCATCGGAGATACCCACATAAATGTCTCTTCGTTTTTCGAAAGCACGGTAAACTGACTCGCCCGTTCAAAAACGAATATTCGTCTCTCCACATCATCCGGAAGTTCTTCTTTTTTAACTTCCGCAAGCGAAAGCGACGGAACATAAGGGTCTGCGTGGCCGAGTTCGATAAACGGTCTTAAATCTTCGAAATGTATTTCTTCGCAATCAGCGAGAGGGCTGTTTTTACTCATAACAAGAACATAATTAAAATTCGAAATATCTTCGTATTTCAAATTCTTCTCTTCAAACAAAGCCGTAAAATACTTTTCGTAATTCTGAGCATAACGCACAATACCGAGTTTATAATTATCGGAAACAACATTTGTTATCGTTCTCGAAGAATTTGTCTCTTTGTAAAAAACATCTACGGGTTTATCGCCTATCATTTTCGAAAATGCGGCAAAAGCATCCGAAATATATGTTGCTCTCGGAACGGAAACGGAAAAATTTTTGCGTTCGACACCGGCATTTTCTTTATATAGTTTTTCGACATCGTCGATTTGTTTTAATATATTTTTCGCATATCCTATAAAACGCTCGCCTTCAACGGTTAAAACCATACCTTTTGAACTTCTGTCAAAAATCGTTATTCCCAATTCCGCTTCGAGTTCTTTTATCGAACGGCTGAGATTCGGCTGGGCGATAAGGAGTTTTTCACTTGCTTTGTTTATCGAACCGTATTTTGCAACTTCAACGGCATATCTGATATGAAGTATATTCATCAATCTGTTCCCTTCACAGTACAAAATATAAAAAAGCAGGCAACTTAAAGCGTTTAATAAAACACTTGTCGGTCGCCTGTTTAATAATTTTATGCTTTCGATGAAAGAGTTTCGATATTTTCTTCCATAAGGTCGAAAAATCTTTCGACTGTCTTTTCATCTTCTTCGTTACCACGAACACACATCGAAAGTGTAAGTTCCGAATTGATAGATGTTGCGGACAAAAGTACATAAGGCTTATATTTAACAGCGCCCGTCATAAATCCGTCGATCGGCGGATGACCGTCCAAAGAAAGTTTATCCGTCTCAAGAACACCTATATTACTCATTGCGATAAGCGGATTTGAATATCCGACTTTGATAACTTCTTCGGAAGCCATTTGCGGCATTATGCTGTATCCGAGTTTCAAAAGAGGTAAGCCGTAAAGTCCCATAAACTTATCGTTTTTGAACTTGCTGACACTTTGTTTGGTATATTCGAGAGTTTGGAATATGTCTTCTCCCAACTCGCTGATATTACACTGCATAAATGCGGTTTGATTTGTGATTCCGGTTTCGCTTGTATCTTTCATATGACGGCGCAAGTCAATCGCACACGAAATCGTAACGCTTTCATCACGCTTAAATCCGGCAAGCTCGTAAAGGCTGTAAAAATAAGCGGCAACAAGCATATCGTTAACCGTAGCGCCGAGATTTTTACCAGATGCTCTTAAGCGGGAAAACTTTTCTTTGTCGAATTTCCTGCGGGCGATAAAAGAGCGGTCCCTGATACTGTCGGGAGTAAGAGGGAATTTGTGGTCATCTTTTGCGCAAACATTTTTATAAAGATTTTCAGCCATTTTCTTTTCGGTACTTGAAAAATCGCTGTAAACTTCCTCAAAAGAACGGGAACCCGACTTCAAATCAATCGGACTTATCTTGTTTTCGAGATAATCGTTATAGTTCTTACAAAGCGCTTTCATAAAATACTTAAAGTCTCCGCCGTCCATACACATATGGTTTTCGACTATACAAAGCACTGATTTGCCTTCGCTGAAAAATACCGCAACCTGAATTTGAAGTTTATTTTCCGGCGGAATATACTGAGTGAGAAAATCGTTTATTGCTTCATCAAGATTTTCGGGACGGGAAACATGAAGCACTTCGTCTATATCGTAATCGTTGATTTTCCAGTAAGGTTTAACCTTGTTATCGACAAACGAAGAGTGAAGAACCGGTGCTTTTTCAAGGAAACAAATAAGAACGGTTTTAAGCACTTCAATATCTATTTCAAAATCATAATGCAATTCGACATGAACCATTCGGTCATTGAAATCACGGAAAAGATAATGCATTTTATCCCAAAGTTCCGCATTTAATTTTTTCTTCATCTGTCGTCCTCCTCAGGATTATATGCAAGTTTTTTATTGCGAATTATCATTGCGGCTATTACCCCGAGATCCAAAACAAAGCCGACAATAATTATTATTCTTCCGATACTCCAAAGTTTAGTAACAAGCCCGAAAATAACAAATGCGAAAATAAACACAACGGGTATTGTTATAAGATAATTTACAAATACGAGTCTCTGTTTGGTAACGGTTGCGAGAATTAAATCTCCGATAAACATCATTGCGAGCGCAAAAAGGAAAATAAGATATGCGTTTTCATTATCGAAAAGTATTCTGATAAACAGGAACAAAAACTGCGTTCCGACCATTATCGAACCCGCAACGATAACCCTCATTAAAGCATAGAATTTTTTGCGGCGACGAAGCACTGTAACGGCAGTAAGCATTATTGCCATTACGCCGGCAGTTGCCGTACCCTCGATAAGAAGCCAAGTCGGATGCCAAACATCAAAAATAAAACCTATGCACAAATAAACAAGCACTGCCGCAAGCACACAAATCAGAGAAACAAGCGGAACAAGTTTAACCATTCTTTTTTCTTTAAGAACTTCGAGATACTGTTTGTAATCTCTTAATATTCTGTCGGAATTATATTCATCGAGAATTAAATCGTGAGCAACTTTTTTATCTTTCAATCCTCTTTTAATAACTTCTCCGGTACGGACTTCCATCTCGTCAAGTGTTCTTTTTTTGAAGATGTAATTCGTTTTATTATCGGAAAAAGCGCTTAGCGTATTCTCGATATGGTCGCAATAATCATAATACTTTTCCATCTTATCCTCCGTTGTTTTTATTATAGAAATATAATACCAAAAGTTGATAACATAGTCAATCTCAAGAAAGAAAAAAGAGATGATTTTCATCATCTCTTTCACTTATTTTTCAATAAGACAAACACAGTGTGCCGATATTCCCTCTTTAGTTCCTGTAAAGCCCAAACCTTCTTCGGTTGTCGCTTTAACGCTGACAAAATCGACATCAATCGCCAAAGCATCGGCAATATTTTTACGCATCCGGTAAATAAACGGTGCGAGTTTTGGCGCCTGAGCGAGAACAGTCGCATCAATATTTACTGTATTATATCCTTTTTCTTTTATGAGTTCTCCGACATTTTTCAAAAGAACAAGACTGTCAGCGCCTTTATATCTCTCGTCGGTATCGGGGAAATGCTTTCCGATGTCGCCCAAAGCGGCAGCGCCCAAAAGGGAATCGCTTATTGCGTGTAAAAGCACATCGGCATCGGAATGTCCCAAAAGTCCGACTCCGCCGTTTTCGATTTCAACACCGCCGAGTATAAGTTTCCTACCCGAAACAAGTTTATGAACATCATATCCGTGGCCTATTCTCATCATTTAATTTCACTCCCTTCCCGATAAAACCGCCTGTGCGATAAGAGTATCTTCGGGTGTTGTTATTTTTATATTTTCATAACTGCCCTCTGTCATTTTAACTTTTACTCCGTATTCTTCGACAAGACGGCAGTCATCGGTAAAATCGGCGGAATTTTCAACATTTTCCATTGCCGACAAATAAAGTTTTCTCTCAAACACCTGAGGCGTGTGCACCGCCCAAAGATAATTCCTGTCCGGAGTCGAAGTTATTACACCGCTGTCATCAACTACCTTAATCGTATCTTTAACACGAACTCCGGTTGCCGCCGCTCCGGTTTCAAAAGCGGCGTTAACCGTATCTGTGATTATTTTTTCGCTTACAAGAGGTCTTGCGCCGTCATGAATCGCAAAATACTCGCTCATGGGAGAAGTGTGTTTAATCGCATTAAAAACACTTTCCTGACGGGTCGCTCCGCCTTTGACAATGTCAACGACTTTTGTCAAAGCGTATTCCTTAATCATAGAAAACATTCTCGGAATATCTTCCTCACGGGCGGCAACCACAATTTCGTTAACCGCACCGCAATCCTCAAAAGCCTGTAAAGTCCTAATAAGCACAGGGACGCCGTCAATAAGCAAAAATTGCTTATTGACGCCGCCCATTCTTGTTGAATTGCCTGCCGCTACTATAATTGCCGAAACATACGGCATAGCGCAGGAAGTTTCACTGTTTTGTTTTAAGAAATTCATTGTATCACCGTGTAATTATATGAACAATTATCGTTTACAATGATATTTTACATCAAATTCTCAATTGTTGCAAGTTTTACGCAAAGGCAAAGCACCTCAGCCGCTTTTTTCATCTCGGCAACAGTCGGGAAAGTGGGTGCGATTCTGATGTTTTTGTCTTCGGGGTCGATTCCGTAAGGATAAGTTGCGCCGACATTTGTAAGCACAACGCCGAGTGATTTACAAAGTTCACCTACACGCTTAGCGCTGCAATTCGTCGTATCAAGGCTGATGAAATATCCGCCGTTGGGGCAAGTCCATGAAGCGAGTCCGTCGGAAAGTTCACTTTCGAAAGCATCGAGAACGACCTTAAATTTAGGCTCGATAAGTGCCGCATGCTTTTTCATCTGCGCTCTGATTCCGTCGGCATTTTTGAAGAACTTTGCGTGTCTGAGCTGATTGAGTTTATCATGGCCGATAAGTTGAGCATTAAATCTCTTTTTAATCGCCTTAATATTGTTTTCGGAAGCGGCTATACAGGAAACACCGCCGCCGGGGAAACTGATTTTCGAAGTTGAAGTAAATTCAACAAAATAATCTTCGGTACCGTATTCTTTACACGCTTCGAAAATGTTAAGAAGATGATCGGGAGTTGATGAAAGATCATGAACGACATAAGCATTGTCCCAAATTACTCTGAAATCTTTTGCAGCGGGTTTTAACGCCGCTAACGCACGAACTTTTTCATCGGAATAAGTAATTCCCGTAGGATTGGAATATTTCGGAACACAGAACATTCCTTTTACGCTCTTGTCCTTAATAAGTTCTTTAATTTTATCAACATCGGGTCCGTCATTAAGCATCGGAACATTTATCATTTTTATTCCGTAATACTCGCAAATTCCGAAATGTCTGTCATATCCGGGAACATTGCAAATAAATTTAATTTCTCCCTGCTGACTCCACGGCTTATCACCCGCTCCGCTTATCATACACTGAGTGATATAGTCAAACATAAGAGTAAGGCTTGATGTACCGCCGAGAAGAATATTATCACTTTCAACCTCTAAAATCTCGGCAAAAAGTCTTTTACACTCCGGGATACCGTCAAGCACACCGTAATTTCGGCAATCAAGTCCGTTTTCGTTTTTGCAATCACATACTCCGATAACTTCTTTGAGCATATCCATTGAAAGATCCAACTGGTCTCCCGCCGGTTTACCTCTTGACATATCGAGTTTCAGTTCCTGTGATTTCAATGCTTCGTATTCTTTTTTCAATTCATTATACGATGCAGCCAATTCGGGCTTGCTCATCTGAGAAAATTGCATAATTTCACACCTCAATATTTATTATTCGTATTAAATCACTTTAGATTTTAATATATTTTACTCGATTTTGCAATATCAGATTACCCTTCTTGCAAAAATTCTATAAAAAAGACAAGCAACCGTTAAAGTTGCCTGTCTTTTAGTGCAATATATATAAAGTTTTATATACTTTCGGCATTTGCCTTTGCTCTTCTGAGTTCAAGTTCTTTTTGAATTTCGGCTTTTTTCTTGCCTGTATAATCATTAAAGAACATCGGAATCATCGTAAGAGCAAAGCCGATTGCGGGCAAAATCGTAATCATAAAGAACAATCCTGTCTTTGTCTGTTCGGACTGAACCTGAATAACGCCGTCAATCGGAGCCTGGAACTGACATACTTTAAGCACGATACTTACCGCATAAGTGGCAAGTCCGGCCGAAATTTTGCTTAAAAGAGTCTGGAAAGCAAAGCAAACTCCGTCGGCTCTCTCTCCTGTTTTCCATTCGATATAATCGACGCTGTCGGCAATAAGAGCATAGGTTATAACATTGTAAATTCCAAGCGGTACGCCCATAAACACAAGACAGAGCAATACGAGATAAATGTTATCATAACCTATGAACCAAAACGCAAGGTGGGATATTATTCCGAATACCGAAGAACCGATATATATGGCTTTAAGAGAAAATCTCTTTCTTAAAGCAGGCATAATTACCATTGCGGGTACCATACCCACACCGACAGCCACCGTAAGAGAGGTCATCTTAAATCCGTCCGGAATTATTCCGTAATTGTCAACGCCGATTAAATAATAATGGATATATGTTGCGCAAACATTGGCCATTACCATTGTTGAGCCGAGAACAGCGGAAATAATAACGATGAGCAAAACTTTATTCTTTGCGATGAGACGGAAATTCTCTTTGAAGGTTCTTGTATCTTTTCTTTCCTCGACAACTCTTTCCTTAGCGGTAAAGAAAGGAAGAATAGAAAATACAGCGGCAATCACGGCAAATATTACCGCCGAAACGAAATATCCTTTTCTCAGTCCGAGAGCGTTTTCGGCAACAAGCACGGGAATAAGTACGGTCGGTAAAATTCCGCCTGCGGTACTGCCGAGTCTTCCGTTTGAAATAAATCTTGTGCGTTCCGCTTCGTTCGGGGTAATAACAGAACTCAATCCCCAGAAAGGAACATCCTGAATCGTAAACATAACGCCCCAAAGGATATATGTAACTGCGGCATAGGCTACCTTTGCCCAATATGACGAAAACTGAGGTGCGAAAAACAAAAGAATTGTCGACACGGCAATCGGTATCGGGGAAAAGAGAAGATAAGGTCTCATTTTACCCCATTTCGTATGTGTACGGTCAACAATCATTCCCATTATGGGATCGTTCAAAGCATCGAAAACTCTTCCCGCAAGAATAATGTTTCCGGCATGAATCGGATCAAGTCCTGCCGCATCGGTGTAGAAAATAAGCAGGAACATCGACATAATCGTATACACTCCGCTTCGTCCGAAAGACGCCATCGGAAATGTAACTTTCTCTTTAAGAGTTAAGTATTTCTTTTCCATTACAGACTCCTATTTCCTTTTTTTATTATTTCTTTTTTGCATATAAAGCAGGTAAAATAACAGGCTTTTTCTCCCCCGCAGCCGTCATTTCCCTGATAAGCATTTGTTTAAGTTCTTTTCTGACTTGTTTATACTCCGGCGATTTAATGAGATTATTCTTTTCAATCGGATCTTTTTCAAGATCGTAAAGATAATCTTCAAAATATACCGGTGAACTGTGCATAACATAACCCGTAGCGGTTAAGGCTCTTACGGAATATTTGTACTTTTTGGTTCTGATCGCCCTGCCGCATTGACTTTCGCTGATTTGAATAAATACACAGTCTCTTTCTTCGCCGGTTTCAAGTTCTTTTACAAGCGAACGGCCCATATAACTCTCGGGGATTTCAATTCCCGCAATATCAAGCAAAGTCGCCGGAAGGTCAATTAAACTTACAAGTCTGTCATCGCATTTTCCGCCTTCAAACATACCGCCTTTTATAATCAAAGGCGTATGTGTCGCACTGTCATGGCAAGAACGCTTATATTCGAGGTTTCTCGTCTTAAAATGAGATCCGTGATCACTGGTATAAATGATTACGGTATTATCATAAAGACCTTTTTCTTTAAGTTTATCTACAAGTTTTCCGACATTTTTATCAAGGCTGTTTATCGCAGCCATATAATCGGGATACATTTTTTCGTAATCGCCTTTAAGAAAGGTCAAATCGTCGGGAAGAGGATAATCTCTGAAGTTTTCAACCGTATCTTTAGGACCTTCATAACAGTGTCGGTCATTTTGATGATGAGGTTCGATATGCGAAACAAACATAAAGAACGGTTTATCCGAAGTCTTTTGATCAAGGTATTCAAGTGCAAAATCGTTAATACAGTCCGCACGGTAACCTTTGAAATCAATTTTATTTCCGGCTTTGTCAAACACATATCCGTCATATCCGTGTGATGTAAACTCAAGGACATCGGCACCACGCCACCAGTCTTTGTATCCGCCCTGTAATTCTTCCGGCACCGCAGTTTTTTCACAGTGAAATCCGTGAGGCAATCTGTCGGATGCCAAGTGCCATTTTCCGACATAAGCGGTTTCGTATCCCGCTTCGTTAAAATATTCGGCAAGGGGCTTAACATCTCTCGGAAGGGGTATTCCGTTCCAATAGCACTTGTTTTGCGTAGCATACAGTCCCGTTTGCAAGCACGCTCTTGCCGGACCGCATACCGGCTGGCAGGTGTAGGAATTATCAAACTTAATTCCCTCTCTGCTCAACTGCATAAGATTCGGCGTTGCGGTTTCGTTGACTGTATCCCAACGCTGTTGGTCGCTGAAATAAAAAATAATATTCGGTCTCAAAACTGCACCTCTTTCTTCAGTTTATAAAAGCGGTAACGGCATTATACAAAGACAGTGCCGCCACAGCGGAAACAGCAACCGTAAAAACGGTTCTGATTGTTTTTTCGTTACATTTTCTGTTAAGTTTAGCCCCGATAAATCCGCCAAATATCGCTGCGGGTATTATCACAAGCAAGTATTTCAAATCAAAGTCAGCAAAACCGACATTGACATAAGTCGTTATCAGATTGGACAACTGCGAAAAGAAAATAATCGCAACGGAATACACCGCCGCATCCCTCATGGTAAAGGAAAATAAAACCGTAAGCACTGCGACATTTATAGGCCCGCCGCCGATCCCCAAAAAAGCCGCCGTCATTCCGAGTAAAAGTCCGGTAAGAGTTATAAAAACCGGCTTTTTAATATTAAATTTCTTTAATTTTACATTTACGGAAACTATAACAGCAACAAGAAGAATAAATAGCAGAAGCGATTGCACGCCTTTTACAACATCGGGAGATGAACTTTTGCTTAAAGCGAGATTAAATATCCTGTTACCCGCAAAACCGCCGACAACCGAACCGAGTGCGAAAAGCAAAACGAATTTCATATTTATCGAAGTTTTATTTCTTATATGTTTTACCGTTGAAGTTACGGACATCGAAAATACCGCACACGAAGAAAAAAACGCAACCTGGCTCAACGAATGAAAATCTATAACATCGAGAACAGGCTTAATTATAACTCCGCCGCCAAGCCCGACAAACGCACCGAGCGTAGTGGCAATCAATATTACAATACCGTAAATAATAAAATACACGAAAAATCACCAAAAAGTATTTTATCACATAATTGATTTTTATACAACAATATTTTATTATCCGCTTGAAGTAATCGTTCAAATTTGCTAAGATATAAAATCATATAAAACCGGGGAGATAACACAATGCTTCTTAAACTTAAACCCGCTCTTAAAGACTACTTGTGGGGCGGAACAAAATTAAAAACCGACTTCGGATTCGAAAGCAATATGGAAAAGGTTGCGGAAGGCTGGATGCTTTCTTGTCATAAAGACGGAGAAAACATAATCGAAAACGGCGAATATAAAGGAAAAACACTCTCGGAAGTTATTGACTTGTGTCCCGAAAAAATTCTCGGACACAACTCCGAAAAATTTGATTTTTTTCCGATACTGATCAAACTTATAGACGCAAAAAAAGATCTTTCGGTACAGGTTCATCCCGACAACGAATACGCATTACGGGTTGAAGGCGAATACGGAAAAACTGAGTGTTGGTACATTTTGGACTGCGACGAAAACGCCGAATTGATTTACGGATTTAATCGAGAAATTTCTTCCGAAGAATTCAAAAAAAGAATTAACGACAATACATTTCTCGATGTTGTGAATAAAGTCAAAGTTCATAAGGGAGATATGTTCTTTATTCAAGCCGGAACTCTTCATGCAATAGGTTCGGGAATACTTCTTGCGGAAATTCAGCAAAACTCAAACACAACCTACCGTGTATACGATTATGCGAGAAAGGACAAGGACGGAAATCTCCGCCCCTTACATATTGACAAGGCCGTTGATGTAACAAAATGCGAACCGCCTTCACATTCAACCGAACCCATCGGTCAAATAAAGCAAACAAAATCCGGAACATCGCAACTTTTGACCGAATGTGAACTTTTCACGGTAAGCGAATATAAAATCAACGGTAAAGAAGATCTTTTCGCAGATGAAAATTCTTTTGTTTCGGTTATCGTTACCGAAGGAAACGGTAAAATCAAAAACTCCGGAGAAGAACTCGAAATTAAGAAAGGCGACAGCCTTTTTGTAGGTGCGAATTCGGGAAAAATCGAATTTGACGGAAATATAAATATAATAGTTACGACTGTATAAGAGGTAAAAATGTCAAAAAGAACATTCAAATCAACTAAAATCGCCTGCTACACCGGATATTTTGTTCAGGCGATAATCAATAATCTTGCCCCGTTGCTGTTTGTCATATTTTCGGAAAGATACAGCATCGGTGTCGGCACCATCGGAAGTCTTATTCTTATAAATTTCGCCACTCAAATGGCAGTTGATTTGCTTTCGGTTAAAATCGTAGACAAAATCGGATTCAAAAAAATCGTTGTCTGCTCGCATCTGTTCGCCTTTATCGGATTGCTTATGCTCGGTATTTTACCGGAAATCACATCGCACAAATTTCTTGCGATTGCATTTTCGCTTGTTATTTCGGCAATCGGAAGCGGTATGATAGAAGTTACGATAAGTCCGATTGTCGAATCCATTCCGAGTGATAAAAAAGCCGCCGATATGAGTCTTCTACATTCGTTTTACTGCTGGGGACAAATGGTAGTTGTTGCCCTATCGACAGTGTTTATAAAATTATGCGGAAGCGATAATTGGAATATTCTTCCGATTATATGGGCTGTTATTCCGCTTATAAATATGTTCAACTTTATGAGCGTACCGTTTATGCCGCCCGTTGAAGAAGAAAAAATCACTTCGGTAAAAAAACTTCTCCGTTCAAAAACTTTTATTGTCGCAATGGTAATAATGTTCTGTGCGGGAGCGAGTGAACTCGCAATGTCGCAATGGTCATCTTTCTTTGCGGAAGAAGGACTTAATGTATCTAAATTCACCGGCGATCTTTTAGGTCCTTGCCTGTTCGGAATGTTTATGGGGTTCGGAAGGCTTTTTTACGGTCTTTACGGCGAAAAAATCAATCTTATAAAAATAATGTCCTGTTTTTCAGTGCTTTGCATAATCTGTTATCTTACCGCATCATTTTGCGAAAACAGTATTATTTCGCTTTTGGCATGTGCTTTAACCGGTCTTTCGATAAGTCTTTTCTGGCCGGGAACATTCTCACTTACCGCAAAGAAATTCCCGAACGGCGCAGGCGGACTTTTCGGAATACTCGCACTTCTCGGAGACATCGGCTGCGGAACAGGTCCTTGGCTTATCAGTTTTATAAGCACCGCTTTCAAATCAAACAATCCTCTGTTAACAGAAGGTCAGGCATTAAAATCCGGGCTTTCGTTCGGCTGTATTTTCCCCACTGTTCTGCTAATCGGTCTTATTATTCTGAAAAAAGACGAAAAGAAATCTCAAAAACAAATATAAGAAATCCCCGACAGTTACAAAACCGTCGGGGATATTTTTTATTTTATACCGTTGTTGTCGTGTTTGATATCGACATTTTCGTGAATTTCGGAAGTGTTTTGTTCAACCGTTTCATCGGTTTTCAAAGGTGTATTTATGCCGTAATTTTCATCACCGCCTAAAGATTTTAACATCCTTTTGATTTTTTCGGTTTCTTTCATCTGCTGTTTTTGATCATCTCTTATAGTAAACAGCATACATACCATATAGATAAATACAGGTGCTAAAAGCAACGAACCGAACTCAGACATACCTATATATGCATACGCTAACAAAATTATTACCATTACTAAAATCATAATATCACCTCATAATAATAAAATAAATTTATCTGCCGATTAAACCATCTTAAATCACCTCTTACTTTGTTTTTCATCTTAATAATAATAAATTTATTTTAATTGTAATGTTTTTTTAATATAAATTAAATTTTGTTAATATGTTACATTGTTTTAGATTTTGTTTTGTTTATATTGACATATATAAATTTCGGGAATATAATAATAAAAAAAATCAAAAAAGTTGTCTTCGGGGCGGGGCGAAATTCCCCACCGGCAGTACAGTCTGCGAGCGTTTTGCTGATTCGGTGAAATTCCGAAACCGACGGTTAAAGTCCGGATGGAAGAAGATGTATTATTCTGTTTTTCCGCCTCGAAGTTTTATCTTCGGGGTTTTTCTATGGCAACTTTAATTAAGGAGACCGTTTTATGAAAAAAGCATCAAAACAGGATTTAAGAAAACTTACCGTTACGGCAATTATGAGTGCGATTGCAGCCATTCTGCAATTTATTGAAATTTCGATTCCGATCATTCCGAGTTTTGTGAAACTTGATTTCAGCGACTTACCGGCACTTATAACTTCTTTTGCAATCGGGCCCGTATACAGCGTTGCGGTTGAACTGATTAAAAACATTCTTCACCTTCCTTTCGGGTCAAGCGCCGCAGTCGGTGAAATTTCCAATTTCTTTTTAGGTGCGGTTTTTTGTTTTACTGCGGGAATCGTTTACCAAAAGAAAAAAACACGCAAAGGTGCTATTATCGGTTCTGTTACCGGTGCGCTTTTAATGGCGATTGTCTGTGTTCCGCTTAACTATTTCATTATTTATCCGGCTTATGTTGTGATTTACGGATTGCCTCTTGAAGCAATCATCGGTATGTATAACGATATTCTTTCGGGAACGGATACTCTCGTTAAGGCTTTATGTATTTTCAATTTGCCTTTTACTTTCTTAAAAGGTGTTGCGGATGCGGTTATATGCTTTTTGATTTACAAACCGCTTTCACCTGTAATAAAAGGCAAAAATGTGTAAACAAAATTTGAATTGTGTTGACAAAGCAACAATATAGTAGTAAAATCTCAGTTGACAGATAAATAATCATCTCCTTATAGAGAGTGGCGGAGGGACAGGCCCTATGATGCCACGGCAACCTGCTTATGCAAGGTGCTAATTCCTGCGGTTTATTCAACCGAAAGATAAGGTGTTTTCAAGCACCTTTCGGGGTGCTTATTTTTATGTTAATATTTTTTTAGGAGTACCAAAAATGGCAAAACATCTTTTTACATCGGAATCGGTTACCGAAGGCCATCCCGACAAAATCTGCGACAATATATCGGATGCCGTACTTGACGCTATTCTCGAACAGGATCCCAACGGCAGAGTTGCTTGCGAATCTACTTGTATTACAAACCAAATCACCGTAATGGGCGAAATTACAACAACCGCTAAAATCGACATTGAAAAAATCGCAAGAGATGTTGTATGCGAAATCGGATACGACAGCGACGAAAAAGGCTTTAACGGTCATACCTGCAATGTGCTTACTTTTATTGATAAGCAGTCAAGCGATATTGCATTGGGTGTCGATAAATCTTTCGAATTAAAAGAAGGTCAGAAAGAAGACTATAATCTTCACGGTGCGGGAGACCAAGGTATGATGTTCGGTTACGCTTGCGATGAAACACCCGAACTTATGCCCCTTCCCATCTCGCTTGCTCATAAACTCGCAAAGCAGTTAACAAAAGTAAGAAAAGACGGAACACTCCCCTATCTTCGTGCCGACGGAAAAACTCAGGTTACTATCGAATACGATAACAACAATGTTCCGATCCGTGTCGATACGGTTGTTATTTCTTCACAGCACAGCGCCGATGTCGAACTTGATCAAATCAGACTCGATATTCTCGAAAATGTTATTAAGCCGATTATTCCTCAGGAACTTTTCGATGACGACACAATAATCTATGTCAATCCGACAGGTAGATTCGTTACAGGCGGCCCTGCCGGCGACAGCGGACTTACCGGAAGAAAAATCATCGTCGATACATACGGCGGAATCGGAAGACACGGCGGCGGATGTTTCTCCGGAAAAGACCCGACAAAAGTTGACCGTTCCGCTGCTTATGCGGCAAGATATGTTGCCAAAAACATCGTTGCTGCCGGACTTGCTAAAAAATGCGAAGTTCAGCTTGCTTATGCTATCGGTGTTGCACATCCCGTATCGGTAATGGTTGAAACCTTCGGAACAGGCGTTCTTGCCGACGATGTTCTCGAAGAAATCGTAACGGAGACATTCGATCTTCGTCCTGCCGCTATTATCGACTATCTTGACTTGAGAAAGCCGATTTACAGAAATCTCGCTTCTTACGGTCATCTCGGCAGAGAAGAACTCGGTGTTAAGTGGGAATTAACCGACAAAAAAGATATTCTCCGTCAAAAAGCGGGAATATAAATATTACTTACATAAGAAAACAGCGGAGATTTTCATCTCCGCTGTTTTTATTGTTATTTATCAGAACAAACCTTGAATGTTTCCCGCCGTATCGACATCAATACTGTATGCCGCCGGCTGTTTGGGAAGTCCGGGCATTGTCATTATATTTCCCGTAAGAGCAACTATGAAGCCCGCACCTGCGGAAAGTTTTACTTCTCTGACTGTAATTTTGAAATTTTCTGGCTTACCGAGTTTTGTCGGATCGTCCGAAAGAGAGAACTGTGTCTTTGCAACGCAAATCGGAAGTTTATCTTTTCCCAAAGACTCGATTTCCTTAATCATTTTTTCCGCTTCCGCCGTATATATAACGCCGTCGGCTCTGTATATTTCACGGGCGATTTTATCAAGTTTATCTTTTATTGAAAGTTCGGTATCGTAAATCGGCTTAAAGTTCGAAGGCTGAGTTTCAATTGTCTTAACGACTTTTTGCGCAAGGTCGATTCCCCCTTCGCCGCCGTTTGCGAAAACTTCGGCAAGCGAAACTTCAACTCCGTGCTCGGCACAGTAATCTTCGATAATTTTAATTTCGGCATCGGTATCCGTAACAAAGCGGTTAATTGCCACAACAACGGGCAATCCGAATTTTTTCATATTTTCAATATGTGTTCCGAGATTTACGATTCCCTTTTCAAGCGCTACTGTATTTTCGTATTTCAAATCGCTTTTTGCGACTCCGCCGTTATACTTGAGCGCTCTTATTGTTGCAACAAGAACAACACAAGAGGGTTCAATTCCGGCATATCTGCATTTAATATCAAGGAATTTTTCGGCACCGAGATCCGCTCCGAATCCGGCTTCGGTAATGCAGTAATCCGCTAATTTAAGACCTAATTTCGTTGCGGTTACGGAATTGCAGCCGTGTGCTATATTTGCAAAAGGTCCGCCGTGCATAATCGCAGGAGTGTTTTCGAGAGTTTGAATAAGGTTGGGTTTAATCGCATCTTTCAAAAGAGCGGCCATCGCACCGACAGCTTTTAATTCTTTTGCGTAAACCGCTCTGCCGTCATAGGTATATCCGATTAAAATTTTTCCGAGTCTTATTTTCAAATCGTCAATATCACTCGCAAGGCAAAGAATTGCCATTATTTCGGATGCGACCGTAATCATAAATCCGTCTTCTCTCGGAATACCGTTAACTTTTCCGCCGAGACCGACAACCACATTTCTAAGCACTCTGTCATTCATATCAAGACAGCGCTTAAAAAGAATTCTTCTCGGATCAATACCAAGTTCGTTTCCCTGCTGAATATGGTTATCAATAATTGCACAAAGGAGATTGTTGGCAGCTGTTATCGCATGCATATCGCCCGTAAAATGAAGGTTAATGTCTTCCATCGGGATAACCTGAGCATATCCGCCGCCTGCCGCACCGCCTTTCATACCGAAAACGGGACCCATCGAAGGTTCACGAAGTGCAATAACGGTATTCTTTCCGATTTTGTTCATAGCTTCGCCCAAGCCGACTGTAACGGTTGTTTTTCCTTCGCCTGCCGGAGTCGGATTTATAGCGGTAACAAGGATAAGTTTTCCGTCGGGGCGAGATGAATATTTATCCATAAGAGAAAGAGGAAGTTTCGCTTTGTATTTTCCGTAAAGTTCAAGATCATCCTCTTCGATTGCAAGCGTTTTTGCGATTTCCTTAATCGGTAAACATTTTGCATTCTGCGCAATTTCAATATCTGTCAACATTTCAATTCCTCCCAATTAAATTATCAATATATTCCTTTGTCGGCTCTGCCCAAGCATAGCCGTTCATATATTCGCCGGTGTACTGCGTAAGCGCTTGCGTGTCGGATTTAATCAGAGAATACAAATCGCAATCAAACTTCGACATATCAACGCTTCGCTGATTTCTCGCATCAACGAGGATTTCGCTTATACCCGCCTGCGAAAGAACACTGCGAAGATTTCTTAAAACCTTTCTGAAAAGGCTTTGAACCGCTTCGTCGTATTTCCTGCCCGGCCAAAGCAAAGACACGGCATTTTCCGTACTTACCGAACCTCCTCTTCGGTCAACAAGCAAAGCCAAAAGTTCTTTTGCTTTAGTTGACGAAAAAGCAACCGATTTTCCGTTAACAAACACATCGAAGTATCCGAAAGTTTTAATAAAAACCGTTTTTTCGCAATCCGATCTACCGTCCCTTTTCAGTTTTTCGAGTTGCTGTAAAATCATATCGTCGGAAAAAGGCTTGAGAACATATCCTACGGCATTTACTCCGAACGCTTCATAAGCATAATTCTTAAATCCTGTAACAAAAATTATTTTGACGGCACTGTTTATCTCATTAAGTTTTTCTGCAAGTTCCAGTCCCGACATAATCGGCATCTCAATATCAAGAAAAGCGACATCGACTCTGTTATTTTCAGTGTATTCGATAGCCTGTGCAGGATTTGAAAACAGTTCGACGCTTTCGACAAATTCGATATTTTCGCATATATCCCGTATATCTTCAAGCACGAGTTTTTCGTCGTCTACCGCAATCACTCTCATATATTCATCTCCCCGAAAAGACCGTAATCTTCACTTAAACGAAGACTTTCCTGCAAAGTTCGGACATTTCTGTTTTTCGGAAGTTTAACCGTAACAACGGTTCCTTTGTCTATTTCGCTTTCAATCGAAATATCCGCTCCCGCAAGAGTTTCAAATCGTTTTTTCATATTGGAAATACCGATATGGGATCTGCCGCTGTCCGCTGCGATTTTTTCAACATCAAAGCCCTTGCCGTTATCTTCGACTTTAATATAGTAACTGCTGTCATCTTCGTATGAAGAAACAATAACGGTTCCGCCTTCTGCGGTTTTGGTAACCCCGTGTTTTATGGCATTTTCGACAATCGGCTGAACGCTCAGCGTCGGAACAAAGAAGTTGTCGGTTTCGATTTTATAGACAACTTCCAGTTTATCCTGAAAACGCAATTTTTCGATATTGCAATAATATTTGATATGGTCGAGTTCCTCACTGAATAAAATCATATCTTTTTGCGTAAGGCTGTCCATATTCCCTCTTAGATACAGCGAAAAATCAATTACCGCTTTTTCCGCAGTTTTAGGATCTCTTTTAATCAGTGATTTTATGGTGTTAAGAGCATTATAAAGAAAATGCGGCTGAATTTGAGAAATCATAACCGCAGTATTTGCTCTTTCGAGATCGGCTTCCAGACTGCGTACACGCAAAGCGGTGTTATACATCTGTTTAATTCGCAAAGCGTGAATAATAAGCGTTATTACCGTAAAAGCGAAGAAGCACGCCGGCATTACGGAAGAACAGTTAATACCTATCATTCCGTTCGTATAAATTACATCCATAAATATACCGTAAACCAAGAAAAGATAGGAAATAAGATACAGCACGGCATATTGAGTTTTATTTACGATTTCGATACAGAGTTTATTTATTATGTACAAATCTATTATCGAAGATAAAATTTGCAAACTTACAAAATAATAAGTATCGAAAATCGAATTCGGCAAAAAGTTTATACCGATTGCAAGTGTAAGGAAAATCGCTCCGAAAGTTACGAATGTACTGTCCGCCGCTTTAATATTCAAACTTTTGACAATATATATAAGAGCGACAAGTTTGATAATAAATGTCGAAACGAAAACAAATATGTTTATTTCTTCATAACCGATATTAAACAGTAACGGCTGAATTACCGTATACGCTTCAGTCGTTATCAACATTCTCAGCAAAAGAAAGAACGAGAGAACGGGAAGCCATACGGAATAAAGTTTTTTGCTGACAAACCTTCTGAAGATGATAAAAATAAGTCCGCAAAGGAAAACTATTCCGCAAAGCACAAACCTAAACGCAATCAGCGAACTCAAAGCCGAATTGTCATAAGTATACTTTGTCATCAAAACGGGCATATAAATTCCCGAATAATGATCCGATGAAATCTCAACCGTAATTTCATATTCTTTTCCGCTGTCGAACTTATAAGGCAAAGAATAGTGGCTTGCACTTGTAAATGTTTTGTTGTAAGTTTTGCTAAGCGTACCGCTTACCGTAACCGGAGTGCCGTTAATATAAATTTTATATGCGCAGGCAACATTCGGAATATACACAGTGAGATAACTTTCGCTGTTAACCGAAGAAACATAACATCTGTATGTAGCATACCCGCCTGCATCGTGCCTTCCGGTTGCAACAATCCCGGACCAAGACGACGGAACATTTATTCTTTCGGGAGCACCGTTTGTTTTTTCGCCGTCGGTAATTAAAAACTTCCCGTAATAAAGTTCCCACTCTCCAGACAGATATGCACTGCCGTCGGAATCGAAATCAATTTCGGAAAGGTCGTAATGAGCGGAATCGAGTTCAAGAGCGCCGCTCTTCTTTTCCGCATATAAATTGCAAAAAAAGACAGTTCCGACTATCATTAAAAAGATAAGCAAAACTATCGTAACAAGCATGATATTGGATTTGAATTTATTTTTATCCGCAACGGTTTTCAATCCTATTCACGCTCCCGCTTAAATTTACTGTAATTATACTATACCATCTTAAATAAAACAAGCATTTTATTCAATCTCGGTTGACAACAAAAGATTATAAAGGTATAATTTTTAAGATTATAAAGGAAAAGTGTTTTCAAACTTTTCCGCAAGGAGATAATACAAATGGAATGGACATCACTTAATGAATTAAGGGAAAAATATCTTGAATTCTTTGAGTCAAAAGGTCATTTAAGACTTGACAGTTTTTCTCTTATTCCCAATAACGACAAAAGCCTGCTTTTAATAAATTCCGGCATGGCTCCTATGAAGAAGTATTTCACGGGTGAAATAACTCCGCCGAGAAAAAGAGTTACAACCTGCCAAAAATGTATCCGTACACCCGATATCGAAAATGTCGGCAAAACGGCAAGACACGGTACTTTCTTTGAAATGCTCGGCAACTTCTCTTTCGGAGATTATTTCAAAGAGGAAGTTATTCCGTGGGCGTGGGAATTCTGCACAAAAGTAATGGAAATGGATCCCGAAAAGCTCTATATCAGCGTCTATGAAGACGATGACGAAGCATACGGTATTTGGACCGAAAAAATCGGAGTTTCTCCCGATCATATGGTTCGTTTCGGAAAAGAAGATAACTTCTGGGAACACGGCGCAGGCCCTTGCGGTCCGTGTTCGGAAATATACTATGACCGTGGCGAAAAGTACGGTTGCGGCAAGCCCGACTGTAAAGTCGGTTGCGAATGCGACAGATATATCGAATTCTGGAATCTCGTTTTCACTCAGTTTGAAAACGACGGCAACAACAATTACACAAAACTCGCTCATCCCAACATTGATACCGGTATGGGTCTTGAAAGGCTTGCCTGCATTTCTCAGGATGTCGATAACCTCTTTGAAGTCGATACCGTTCAAAACATTATGAAACACATAATGAAAATCGCAGACATCGAATATCACAAAGATGCAAAAAACGATGTTTCCCTCCGTGTAATCACCGACCACATCAGAAGTACGACAATGATGATCGGAGACGGCGTAATGCCTTCAAACGAAGGAAGAGGATATGTTCTTCGCAGACTTTTGAGAAGAGCCGCAAGACACGGACGGCTTCTCGGTATCCAAGGAACCTTCCTTTCCGAAGTTGCCGAAACCGTTATCAACGAAAACAAACTCGCATATCCCAACCTTGTTGAAAAGCACGATTTCATTATAAATGTTATTAAAGCCGAAGAAGAAAGTTTTGCGAAAACCATTGACACCGGTCTCATGATTTTCAATCAGATGGTCGAAAACCTTGACGGAACCGTTTTAAGCGGTGAAGATGCTTTCAAACTTTCCGACACATACGGCTTCCCCATTGATTTAACCAAAGAACTTCTCGAAGAAAAAGGTCTTACGGTTGATGAAGAAAAATGGGCTCAACTTGTAAAAGAGCAAAAGCTCCGTGCCAGAGCGGCTCATAAAGGTGCCGGCGCTGAAGCATGGGAAGGAAGCGGCAATGCGACAAAAGATATTGAAAAAACCGAATTTGTCGGCTATACCGCTCTCGTAAGCGAGGCACAGATCAAAGCGATTATTGTCGACGCACAGAGAAAAGAATACGCTTCTTCCGATGATGATATAACCTTAATACTTGATAAAACTTCATTTTATGCCGAAAGCGGCGGTCAAGTCGGAGACTGCGGACTTATCAAGGGAGATAATTTCGTCTTTGAAGTTTCCTCTACGGCTAAGAATCATGAAGGCGTAATTCTTCACCACGGTTCTCTTATTGAAGGCGAAACTCTTAAAATCGGCGATAAAGTTACCGCTTGCGTAGATAAAGCGGTAAGAGAAGCAACAATGAGAAACCATACGGCAGCCCACCTTCTCCAAGCAGCATTGAGAAAAGTTCTCGGCAGTCATGTCGAACAGGCCGGACAGCTTGTAAATGCGGATGAAGTCCGTTTTGACTTCACTCATTTCTCCGCTTTAACCGAAGAAGAACTCAAGGCTGTTGAAGATGAAGTCAACTCTTCGATAATGGCTGCGGCAAAAGTCGAAACAAAAGAAATGCCGATTGAAGAAGCGAAAAAACTCGGCGCAATGGCTCTTTTCGGAGAAAAATACGACGACATTGTAAGGGTTGTAAAAGCCGGTGAATTTTCAACGGAACTCTGCGGCGGTACACACGCCGAAAACACGGGAAATCTCGGTCTGTTCAAAATCATATCCGAATCTTCTGTCGCTTCGGGTGTAAGAAGAATCGTTGCCGTTACCGGATTTAACACATTGAAATACATTGAGAAAAACGAAAAAGTAATTCTCGATACTGCTGCCGCTCTCAAGACGGCAAATGTCTCGGACATCGTTTCAAAAGCGAAATCAACAGTAGCGGAACTCAAGAGCGTACAAAAAGAATTCGACGATCTCAACGCTCATCTCGCTTCCTTAACCGTTGCGGAATTTTATAACAACGCAAAAGAGGTTAACGGAATTAAAATAATAACTGCCGATTTAGGCTCGGCTACCGCTAACGAACTTCGTTCCGTATGTGATAAAGTTAAAGAACAAAGCGGAAATGCCGTTGCCGTTTTCGCAGGAATTAACGATGAAAAAGCAACAGGTTCTTTTGCTTGCTATGTAGGTAAAGATGCAATCGCTGCCGGCGCTCATGCAGGCAATATCGTCCGTCAGGTTGCAATGATAGCAGGTGGTTCCGGCGGCGGAAAACCCGACAGTGCTATGGCCGGTGCAAAAGATATTTCCAAAATCGGAGAAGCCCTTAATTCAGTTGAAGAAATCGTTAAATCAATGCTTAAATGAGGTGAAAATATGAACGACTGTATTTTCTGCAAAATCATAGCGGGAGAAATCCCCTCAAAAAAGATTTACGAGGACGATCAGTGTTATGCTTTTTATGACATTGAGCCTCAATCGGATGTGCATTTCCTCGTAATCCCGAAAACTCACATCGAATCGGCAAAACAGATTAACAAAGATAATTCTTCGCTTGTTTCTCACATATTCGAAGTTATATCGGAATTAACCTGTGAGATGCAACTCGAAAGTTACCGAGTTATAACAAATTGCGGTGAAGGAGCAGGTCAAACGGTCAAACATCTTCATTTCCATGTTTTAAGCGGTGAAAATCTCGGCGCAAGACTTGTATAAAAGATGAAACGAACACTTGCGGTAATCGGTTTTTCGATGTTAATGACATTAACCGTTTTCTGCAAAGTAAATAATCATGAAACGGCAAGCGGCGCTATAATCGTTACGCTTGCCGTTTTGCTTTTCTCGCTTACAGTAACACCGCTTCGCAAAAATATGACCGTTCCGACTGTTCTTATTTCCGTTTTTATTGCGTTATGTCTGTTTTTAACGGCAAATGTCCGCACTCAAGACATCGCCGATAAATACTCGGAAAGCGTACATACCGTTAAGGGAACACTTGCCGCTTTACCGTATAAAGTTAACTCTCAAAATTACTATGTTATAAAAACTTCGGAAGTTGACGGACAATCCGAAAAAATAAACATCAGAATTTCGTCTGCTTCTCCCATTGACTTAGAGCCTACCGATACCATCACGGTCAAGCTCAATACATTTATGCTCTCAAGCGGCGATGACAGTTTCGAAGAGTATTATAAATCAAAGGATTTAACCGTCGGAGCGGCTTTGTTTTACGAAGAGGAATACCTTATCGAAAAAGCCGCTAACCGTTCGCTTGAAAGTTACATACTGCTTTTGAGATACAATCTCTTTAATGAGATAAACTCACTTATGCCTAACGATTACGGCGCCGTAATTCTCGGATTGGTACTCGGAGAGAAATCCTCTCTTTCAGATCGTGTCGGCACTTCTTTTACACTTTGCGGCGTTTCTCATCTTTTTGCGGTATCGGGACTTCATATAAGTATATGGTCATCGCTTGTATACTCCGCTCTGAGAAAATTCGGTTTTCGCAATAAAGTTTCATCGGTTATTTCAATTATATTCTGCCTTATTTTCATTTTACTCACAGGAACAAATCCACCTGTAGTCAGAGCCGGCTTTATGATGATAATGCTCTACTTTTCAAATCTTCTGTCCAGGGAAGCGGATTCCGTAAACTCCATCGGATTTTCATTGATAATTATGCTTTTCGCAAATCCCTACTGTGCATTGAGCATAAGTCTATGGCTGAGTTTACTCGCAACGCTCGGCATACTTCTGTGCTACACAAAAACAAACGCCTTTCTATTCAGGCCGTTTGTAAGAATGCGCCGTGGAAAAGCGAAAAGTTTTATCTCTTATATAATTTCAACCGTTGCGCTTTGTATCTGTGTAAACACCTTTACGCTTCCCGTTTATTTCTTCAAACTCAAAAGTGTATCTTTAGTTTTAATTCCGGCAAATTTTATAATGGTGTTTTTAGGAAAAATATGTATGGAAACCGCCGGCATCGGTTCTCTTATTTCTCTTATCGGGATAAAATTCTTATCGACTCCCCTTCTTTTATTTGCGGGTATTGTTTCCAAAGCGCTGATTAAATGTGCCGAAGTTTTATCTTCTTTGAAAAATATACTTGTCCCGGTAACTTCACCCGTACTTATTGCGGTGTTTTCGGCAAGTCTCATAATTCTTACAGTGCTTTTTCTGTTTTTCAAGCACCGTAAGAAACTCATAAAAACAACAGCCCTTATTCTTTCGCTGGTATTTGTTCTGAGTGCAACTTTTGTCTACGCACAGTCTTTTACAACGCCTGAAATAATTACCGTTCCGGGTGATGAGGGATTTTCGGTAGTAGTTAAATACAACGGTCGGTGTGCGGTTATTTTTGCGGATAACGGATACTATGCAGCGGGAAATGTTTGTGGTATAATAAAAGAGAACGCAATAAGCAAAATCGACTGTTTGTTTTTGTATACACCCGTAAACACAACAAGAAAACTGATTTCATCTTACGAAACATCGGAAATTCTCAGCGAAAATTCCGCATTAAAGAATGAAATCTATTATACCGGAGAAGTTTCGCCTCTTGATGATACATTACGCAGTTTTTCCGATCTCACCGTAAAATCGGAAAACGGTTTTTGCAATATTGAATTCGGTTCAACAAGCGTCGTTATTTGCTTTGACAACTATTCTCTAAACGACCGAATAAAAAGCGATATTCTTATCTCGCCGCTTGAAAACTCATACTGTATTCACCGAAACAACTTCAAAAAAGTTATTACCGTATCGGATAAATCGCAATCCGTAAAAATAAAACTCAGTCCGCAACAGAACACGGAGGATTAAAATGGCTCAAATCGACGAAAACGAACTCAAATCGCAAATTAAAGAAGGTGCTTTTTCAAATTCGTATCTTATTTACGGAAACGAACCTTACTTAAAACAGCATTATGTTAATTTAATTGCGAAAAAATGTGTAAGTGCCGATATGGAAGGCTTTAACCTTCGCAAATTCGATGCCGAAAACAACGCTTCGCTTGACGAACTTATAACCGCTACAGACACTCTCCCCGTATTTTCGGAATATACCTGTACCGTTATCAAAGACTTTCCTCTCGACACCATGTATTCTTCGGAAAAAGATAAATTCGAAGAATGGATAAAGAATATGCCCGAAACTTCCGTGGCTGTTTTTTGGCAGGATACAACCGAAATCAATCTCAAGAAAAACTCAAAATGGAAAAATCTTGTTTCTCTTTTCTCAAAATACGGCGAAAGCGTATGCCTTGATAAAATGGACAGATTATCTCTTGCAAAAACCGTTGCAAGCGGACTGAAAAAGCGTGGAATTACCGCAGACAAGCAAGTCGCTCTCTATCTCACCCAAACAGTCGGAGACGATTTGAACATTTTGCTTAACGAAGTCGAAAAAATCTCGGATTATAAAAAAAGCGGAGAATTAACATTTGCGGATATAGACGCCGTTTGTGTTAAATCACTTGAGGCAAATGTTTTCGATCTGTCTAAAGCTCTTTTATCCAAAGACCTTTCAAAAAGCCTCTCGATACTCACCAAACTCCTTCAGGACAAAGAAAAACCCGAACTTATTCTCGGTGTTCTTTCAAGCAATTTCATTGATATGTACCGTGTTAAAGTTTGTGCGCTCGGCGGAAAAAACGCCGACTTTCTCAAAGATTTTTACAACTATAAAAATCTCGATTTCAAACTCAGAAACGCACAGAGAGACTGCCGAAACATCGACATACGGCAGTTGAAACGCTGTATTATGCTTTTGCAAAAAGCCGATGAAAAAATCAAGTTGCGTTCAAGCGATGAAAAAACGGTTCTCGAAACATTGCTTGTCGAATTAAACGACGCTGTAAGCAACTGACGGAGAAATATATGATAAAAATAAATCAAGCCGTAATAGTCGAAGGAAAATACGATAAAATAAAACTGTCGTCAATTCTTGATGCAGTAATAATCGAAACTGACGGATTCGGCATTTTCAAAGATAAAGAAAAGCAAAAATTCATAAGAATGATTGCTCGAAAAAAAGGAATTATCGTCTTAACCGACTCCGATTCGGGCGGGTTTGTTATACGCTCGTTCCTTTCGGGAATTGTCGATTCCGACAAGATAACCCATGTTTATATTCCCGATATTTTCGGAAAAGAAAAAAGAAAAGCGGCACCTTCAAAAGAAGGAAAACTGGGCGTTGAAGGTATAGATAAAGAAATAATCCTCGAAGCCTTCCGAAAAGCAGGAATTACAAGCGAAAATGTAACCGCCGAAAGCAACGGAAAACCCGAAGTTACAAAAACCGATTTGTTCGAGGACGGAATTTGCGGAAAAGAAAATTCATCAGAAAAAAGAAAACAGCTTCTCAAAAAACTTGCTCTTCCGGAACGAATGAGCGCCAATGCGATGCTTAAAGTAATAAATTCGTATCTTACATACGATGACTATAAAAACGCAATAAAGGAAATTGAAAAACAAATATGAAAATTCTCGTATTACACACAGGAGGAACAATTGCAAGTGCTGATGACAACGGAGTAATAAAAGCGGTTACTTCTTTTCCCGTTGTCGAAAAATTCAAAGAAAAAGACGGCGATTATGTATTTGATAATGAAATAATCGCAAACATACTTTCAGAAAACGCAAACAGCGGATTTTACGAAAAAATAATCAACACGCTTGCAAAAAAAGATTTATCGCAATACAGCGGTGTTATCATTATGCACGGAACCGACACACTTTCTTTCACCTCAAGCATTGTTGCTATGGCTTTGCGGCATATTGATATTCCCGTTTGTTTCGTAAGCGCAAACAAAATTCTTTCGGATAAAAATTCAAATGCTCTCGATAATTTTACTCTTGCGGTCGGATATATCACCTGCGGAGGAAAAGGTTTTGTTGTCCCTTACCGAAATCCTGACGGCAGATGCCTTATTCACCTTGCTACAAGATTAAATCAGGCGGACTTTGCCACCGACAGTTTTTCCTGTGCCGGATTTACGCCCTATGCGGAAGTTGTAAAAAATTCTATTGTGTTTTATGATGACAAAACCGGAATATCAAACAGAACGCTTTGCGCACCGCTGAAAAAACTTCTCAATTGCGAACTTACGCTCAAAAACAAAGTTCTTTTAATAAATCCGTATCCGGATATTGATTATTCGGTTTACGATCTCGAAAAGACAAAGCCGGCAGCCGTACTTCACACTTCATACCATTCGGGAACAGCAAACGCTTATGCTCTTGAGCCGTTTATTGAAAAATGCCGAAATCTCGGCATTGAGTTTTATTTCTCACCCGTAAAGAAAAACGAAGCTATGTATGAAACAACAAAACTCATCTGCGGTAACGCAGCGAAACCGCTTTATAATATGACTGTCGAAAGCGCTCTTGCAAAAATTAAATTATCCGTTAACTGCAAAAACTTTAGTACAAACGAAAATTTATATTACGAGGAGTTTTAATATTATGAAAAAGGCAGTAAAAATTATTTTCGGATTTATCTCTTTCTTTTTTACCGCTGTCTCAATCAGCGAAGCGATGAAAAAGCGTGATGAACTGAAAAAAGAAATCGGCTGAAACAATAATTAAAGGCATCCGTTATTTCGGATGCCTTATTTTTACAGTATACCGTTATTTTTCATAAATTCCATCATCTGACTCGGCCATTTACTCGCCTGCGGATCATTTTCCGCAAGTGCGAAACCGTGTCTGTTTCCGTCGTAAATATGCATTTCGCAAGGAATATTCTTTTCTTTCAAAATCGGTAAAACTTTCATACAGTTTATTTCGGGAGGTACCGTCGGATCGTCTTTCATTGAAAACATAAAAACCGGCGGATAAGTTTCGTCAATAAGATTTTCAATTGAAATCTTTTTACTCATCTCTTCGCTGTAATCATCACCCAAAATAATCATATCACAGGTTATGTTAAATGTTTTGCATTTCGGAGTCATCATTCCGTAACCGCTTATTATGGCATTAGGTCTTCCGTCGATATAACTTAAATCACCTGTCATCGAATTCAGTTCATCGTACAAACCGTTAACACTCATTGCAAGATGTCCGCCGGCAGAATATCCCAAAGCGATTATTTTTTCGCTGTCTACTCCCCACTCTTCAGAGTTCTTTCTTATGAGCTGAATTGCTCTTATCATATCAAGCTGCATTGACGGATAGCGTGAAGGAGAAGTTCTGTAAGAAAGAATGAAAGCCTGAAATCCGAGTTCGTTAAACCTTTTCGCCGTTGCTATTCCTTCGTCTTTCATAGAAACATATAAATATGCTCCGCCCGGAATTATCAGCACGGCGGGTGCGTTTTTATCCTCAATAAGATACGGAACGAGGAAAGGTTTTTCTTCGCCTTTGTAAAGAGGAATTTCATCTTCGTTCCAAAGCGGAAGACAGCCTTCGTCGGAATAATTTATTAAAATATTTTTTCCGTTAAGAAAATCCATCATCCCCGAAAGCGTTCCTTTAAGTCCTGCCGGAGCGATTTTCATAAGTGTCTTAAACTTAAACGGCATAAGCCACTTAAAAATATTATTAATCTGTTTTACGGAAGTGTATCTCGAAAGTTGATAAGCCGAGAGTTCTTCCTTTTTAGCATCCTTAAATCTGCTGTTGAGAGTGAGCATTATATCATCTCCTGTTAAGTTAAAGGTTTGTTTCGCTTTTGTTTTCGGTAAGCAGCCGGTGTAAGCCCGGCATATTTTTTGAAAACCGTATTAAAATGGCTCAAACTCGCATAACCGAGAATATTGGAAATTTCCACAATCGAAATATTCGAATTTTCCAACAGTTCGCAAGCCTTATTCATCTTTATACACCGAAGATATTCTACAACAGTCTTTTTGGTATATTTTTTGAACATTTCAATTACAACGGGAGCGGAAAATCCGGCAAGAGAATATACATCTTCCGCCGTACAGTCATAATATTCCGGAGAATGAAGTTTTTCCAAAATCTCGTTGAACTCATTCGGAAAATCAAAATCCGAAGAAATCGACCTTTTATAGAGAGTAAAAATTGCATCGACAAGAATTTCCGCAGTTAAAATGTGGTATCTTTCATCCGAATTAAAATACATAAGACTTATCTTTTCGGCTTTTCTTACAAAAGAATCAAGTTCGTCCACGGAAAGATTTATCGTGTTTTCGAAATCATTTACAAGTTCATCAAAAGGCACACCGATTGATTGGCAAATGTTTCTCAATTTACTGTCGGTTACACTTATATTTATATGAGCGCTTTTTTTCAAATAAGAAGAAATAATTCTGTGTCTGTCGTCCGGCCTTATAAAAACAAGCATCCCTCTGTGGAGATTTTGCTTCTTGGAATTTATCTCATGAACCGCTTCTCCCGATGTAACGATAAAAAATTCGTAAAAATTATGACAATGCAAAGTAGTTGTTTCCGAATTCCACCAATGACAAGCAATTCCGTATCTTTCAAGCGACTTATTGTTGTGATAATTGACTAATTCCGCCAAGTTATCCCCGTTATGTTCAGAATTTATGTTCAATTTTCACACCTGCCGTTTTCCGTAATTTAATATCAACATATTATCATTTACTGTCGGTTTTTGTCAACTTATCGCAAAAAAATTAAAAAAATCGCATATTCTCTTAAAATAAAAGCAAGAATAAAGAGCATATATGGGTTAAAATGAACTTATACAATTCACTCAAAGAGGTGATTATATGACAGAAGATGTTATTGTTGATATTATAACTCATCACATACCTAAAATAAAAGAAGGTACATATTACACTGTTGATTTCGATGTTCCGGAGAATGTTGAAAAAATCACAGTTGAATACAGTTATTTCTCAAAACATAAAGGTATGATGTCCGATTTAATGCCGTCAAATACGGTGGATATAGGACTTGAAGATGAAAAAAGCCGTTTCTTAGGTTGGTCCGGAAGCGCCCATAAATCAATCAGTGTCGGTGAATTCGATTCATCAAGCGGATATTTGTGCGAAAAAATCAATCCGGGAAAATGGAAAATCATAGTCGGCGCCTATCATATAATGGACGAAGGCGTTACCGTTACTTATAAAATAACCTTTAAGAAAAAAGCTCCCCGTCTTTTAATGGGAGATTTACACATCCATTCTACCGCTTCCGACGGAGCAATGAGCGCATACGAACTCGGTATGATGGCAAAAGAAAAAGGTCTTGATTTTATAGGCCTCGCAAACCACAACAATTTTTCGGAAAACTACAATCTTCCTCATATTGATTCGCTGACTTTTGTTCCGGCTGTCGAATGGACTCATTATAAAGGACATATGAATCTTTTCGGAGTCGAAGATCCGTTTGATAACTCGTTCGTCGCAAATTCGGAAGCCGAAATGAAAACGCTTATTTCAAACGCCCGTAAAAAAGGCGCTCTCGTTTCCGTCAATCATCCGAAATGTCCGATTTGCCCTTACTTGTGGGAAGATGACACGGTGTTCGACTGTATGGAAATCTGGAACGGCCCTATGGCAAAACGCAACACCGATGCAATACAGTGGTGGACTCAACTTCTTAAATCAGGCCGTAAAATCAACGCCGTAGGCGGAAGCGATTTCCACAGAAAAAACCGCTTCGTTAAACTCGGAAGTCCGCTGACTGCGGTATACTGCGATTCTCCCTCAGCTTCGGATATTCTCAATGCAATTGAAAAAGGACACTGTTTTGTTTGTGAAAACAAAGAAAGCCCGAAACTCAGTCTGACTTATAAAGACAGCATTATGGGAGACACAGCCGAATACACTCCCGATATACCGCTTGTTATAAAAGCCGACTGTAAGAGTGTTATTCTTGTTACGGATAAATACGAAAAAGAAGTAAAACTCGTTAATTCTCAGGCAGAAATTAGTGCCGAAGGCATCAAATTTGCATATATAAAAGCGTATAAAGGATCTATACGAAAAAAACTTTCAGCAGTTTCAAATCCGATTTATTTCAAACAGGAGGTTAGGTCAAAATGACAACTACAAACACAAGCCCGCTGAAAAAAACCACACCTTTCCGCTACGGATTCGGAATGTTCGGAACTTCTCTTCCGATTAATATGTTCAAATCCTTTGCGGCAATCTTCTATGTCGATATGCTCGGCCTTGATATGAAGAAGTATTCTCTTGTACTTTTCATCTACACTTTCGTTGATGCAATCGACAATCCCGTTTACGGTTTCCTTTCGGACAGAACCCGTTCAAAATGGGGCAGACGCCGTCCGTGGCTCGTTATCGGAACACCTTTGCTTGTTCTGTGCTTCATTTTATTCTTCAATGTCCCGTCGTTTATCGAGAGCGAAAAAGGTATGTTATTTATCTATATGCTCTTAATGTATATTTTAACGGGTACTCTCGATTCACTCGTTAACGCAAACTACGGCGCATTGTTCCCCGATCTTTTCCAAAGCGACGACGAAAGAGCAAAAACAAACGGCATCCGTCAGATTTGTCAGTTGTTCGCAATGGCAATCAGTATCGCTCTTACACCTATGATCACCGAAAAAATCGGTTACCGTCTTACAGCTTTGATTTACGGTATCCTTGCACTTGCCGTAATGATGTACAGTTTCTTAGGCTGCCACGAAAGCACCGATTACGAAGACCTTGAAACTCCCGGTCTTATCGACAGTATTGTCGCTTTGATTAAAAACCCTCATTTCTGGATGTTCGGTCTTGCAGGTGCGTTTTATTCAGCCGCATTCGCACTTCTTTCACAGGCTCTCCCCTTCTATGTTAAATACACATTGGGATTGGGCGGAAGCACAACCACAATTATGCTCGGCATCGTTCTCGGAGTTGCGGTAATCGGAATTCTTTTCTGGTCAAAAATCGCAAACAAGCTTCCCGTTACAACCATCTGGAGAACAGGATTCATCGTAATGGCAATCGGATTTATTCCGCTTTATTTTGCAAAAACTCTTCCTGTTGCAATCGTTATTGCAGCCGCTATGGGCTTCGGAATCGCAGCGTGCCTTACAACAATGGACTGCATCGGTGCTAAAATCGTTGACGATGACTATCAGAGAAACGGCATTAAGAGAGAAGGCATTATCAACTCCCTTGTCGGCGTTATGAACCGTCTTAACGGACTGTTTACTTCACTCGCTTTCTACATAGCAAGTGAATGTTTCGGATTTGTCAGCGGTGATGAACCCGGTGATAATCCCGCATTGGCCGCAAAAGTTCTTCTTTGCGTATTCCCCTTCATCGCTATGGCATTGGCAAGCATAATTTCGTTCTTCCTCAAATTGCCGGAAAAGAAAGAAAATGAGTAAGTATCTTATTATAAATGCCGATGATTTCGGTTACAACAAAGAACAAAACACCGCAATTAAAGAATTGCTTAAAGCAGGTCTTATTTCATCGACTTCTCTTATGTCGGTTGCCGAAGCGGCAAGTGATGCGGTTACATTTTCAAAAGAAGAAAAAATTGATGTCGGAGTTCATTTAACAATCAACTCCGACAATCCCCAAAAATTGTGGAACAGTATTTCCGATGCGAAGTCTTTCAAATACGGACTTCCCAACGATAAGAAAAACTTAACTTTCAAAACGACAAGAAAAGATGTCAGAAAAGAACTCGAAGAACAGTATCTTTTCATTACTCGAAACGGCGGAACGGTTGACCATGCGGATAACCACTGTGCTACACTGTACGGAATTAACGGCAGAAGATTTTATATTGATGCGTTTGATTTCTGCAGCGAACACTCCCTTGCATACCGTTTTCCGAAAACAAGCGGTTTTCTTGAAAGACAGTTGGGCGGAAATCTTCCCGGCGTTGTAAAAAAATTCCAAGACCATATTGTTCATCTCGGTGAAAAAAGAGGCGTTAAAATGCTTGACGACCTTGTTTCAAATCCCCAATCAATCAAACAAATTCCCAACCGAGACGCTCTTGAGAAATATTACACCGATGCGATAGACAATTGCATTGACGGAGTTACCGAAATGTTCCTTCACCCTGCTCTTGCCATTGAAGGTGAACAGGGAGAATGGCAAAAAAGAGTTTACGAGTACGAAATTCTTAAAAGCGGTAACCTTCAGCAGAGGGCAAAAGACAAAGGCGTAGAAATCGTATCTTGGAAAATATTCAACGAAATATAAACGACAAAAAGCAAAGTTTACCGATACATTGCGTAAACTTTGCTTTTTTATTTTCAGCGAAAATTCATTTTTCGCTTTATTTTTTTGTCATTTTCGCTGTTCTTGCCATAACTTTCTTAGTTCCGACTTTTTGGAAAGCAATTTCAACCAACGCATCGTTTGCCATAGGTACAATCCGTGTTATTACACCTTCTCCGAAAATACTGTGAATTACGGTATCTCCGAGTTTGAAATTGATTTCTCCGGAAGATGTATTCTGTTTTGATTTTGCGGAAAATCCCCTGTTATATGACGGTGCTTTATTTTGAGCGTAAGTTCTCTGCGAATCGGAACGACCGGCTGAAGAATACGCTTCACGGGATGTATTTCCAAAGGACGAATACGAATTCGTCGCAAAAGAAGTATCGCCCGAGCGCTCAAGAAGGTCATTGGGAATTTCCTCCAAAAATCTTGATGGCTGATTATAATTCGTCGAACCGAAAACCATTCTCTGCTTTGAGTGTGTAAGATACAGCACTTCTTTCGCTCTGGTTATGCCTACATAACATAATCTGCGTTCTTCCTGAAGTTCCGTTTCGTTAAACATACTCTGACGGCCGGGGAAAACTCCCTCTTCCATTCCCGGCATAAATACGACGGGGAATTCAAGGCCTTTTGCCGAATGAAGCGTCATAAGAACAACCGCATCGGCATCCTGATTATAATTATCAATATCCGTCATCAAGGCGACTTCTTCAAGAAAATCTCCGAGAGTTTTTTCGCTGTCCTCTTCAAAATATCTTGTCATATTAGCGCCCAACTGATTAAGGTTTTCGACACGCTCCTCATACTTTACGGGATCGCCTTTAAGAGACTGCCTGTATCCCGTAGTTTCAAGAACTTCGGCAAGAAGTTCGCAAGGTACGGCATCCTGAGATTTTTCGATAAATCCATCCATCATATCGGTAAACATTTTTAATTTTGCCGCACTTCTTTTCAGAAGTTCATATTGGTCAGCACTTTTAAGCACTTCATAAAGCGATATTCCCAATGTATCGGCAATTTGCGAAGCATTATTTACCGTTGTATCTCCTATACCCCTTTTGGGAGTGTTAATAATACGCATAAGACGGACTTTATCCGAAGGGTTGTTGATGACACTCAAATAAGCCATTGCATCTTTAATTTCCATTCGGTCATAGAACTTATGTCCGCCGATAATTCTGTAAGGAATAGAGTTTCTCATCAACTCCTGCTCGATAGGACCCGACATTGCATTCATTCGGTAAAGAACGGCAAAATCACTTAATTTACGCTTATTTCCCATATCATATTCTTCGCTTATCATACGGGATATGTATTTCGCTTCCGAAGTTTCGTCGTTCGTTTTTCTTAATTTGATTTTATCTCCCCTGCCGTTTGCGGTCCAAAGATTTTTTCCTTTTCTTTCGCTGTTGTTTGAAATAACGGCATTTGCGGCATCAAGGATATTTTGCGTTGAACGGTAGTTTTGCTCAAGACGGATAACCTTTGCATCCGAATATCTTGACTCAAACTGCAAGATATTTTCTATCGTCGCTCCTCTGAAGCGGTAAATACTTTGGTCATCATCACCGACAACGCATATATTTTTGTATCCGTCGGCAAGCATTGAAGTAAGTTTATACTGGGCAAAGTTAGTATCCTGATATTCGTCAACCATTATATGCTTAAATCTTCTTTGATAGTATTCAAGCACTTCGGGACAGGTTTCAAAGAGTTTTATCGTATTGACGATAATATCGTCAAAATCCATTGCATCGGCATCGTGAAGCATCTGTTCGTACTTTTTATAAACCTGTCCGATTTTTTCAAGTCTTATATCGCCTGAATTTTCATTTATAAACTGTTCCGGAGTAACAAGACTGTCTTTAGCACGGCTGATTTCGTTCATTATCGACTTATGCGGTAAAAACTTATCGTCAATATCCAAAAGGCGCTGACACTCTTTAATTACCCTTTTACTGTCATCGGTATCATAAATCGTAAAGTGGCTTGAAAAACCGATTTTTTCACCGTCTCTGCGAAGAATACGGACGCATGAGGAATGGAAGGTACTTGCCCAAATATCCATTGCCTGATCGCCTAAAATCAAAGAGAGCCTGTCTTTAAGTTCGTTAGCGGCTTTGTTTGTAAAAGTTATCGCAAGTATCTGCCAAGGCTTAACGGCATTAACGCTGAGTAAATCCTTAATATCTTCATAAACCGTTTTATCGCCGTCAAGATACATTTTCATCTTTTCGATATCGGCTTCATCCGGTGTTCTTTCAAGCCAATCCGAACTGTAAGCTTCGCCGTATTTTATCAAATTGGCAATTCTGCTGACAACGACCGTTGTTTTTCCCGAACCTGCGCCGGCAAGAATTAAAAGCGGTCCTTTTGTATTAAAGACCGCTTCTTTTTGCATATCGTTCATTCGGTTAAATTCTTTTTCGATTATTTGCTTTCTTAAAAGTAAAACTTCACTGTTATTCATTAAAAATCTCCGATTATTTTATAAAAAGATTTCCGCCGTGCGAATCAATCGCAACCGTTAACGGAAAAGAGTCGAATTCAAGTTTTTTAACCGACTCACAGCCCAAATCGTCAAACGCTATTACCTCGCAAGAAGATATACATTTAGAGGCAAGTGCGCCTGCGCCGCCGATTGCACAAAAATACACCGCACCGTTACGCACTATCGCCTGACACACTTCTTTTGAACGGGGGCCTTTTCCGACCATTGACGCAAGACCCATATCAAGCATTTCCGGTGCATAAACATCCATACGGCTTGAAGTCGTAGGTCCGCAAGATCCGATTGCAAGTCCTTCCGGAGTCGGCGTCGGTCCGGCATAATAAACTGTTGCGTTTTCGATTTCGTAAGGTAATTTTTCACCTTTTGATTTAAGTTCGAATATTCTTTTGTGTGCGGCATCACGGGAAGTATATACGGTACCGCTTAAATAAACGGTATCACCGGCTTTAAGATAAGATGCCGCATTTTTTATTTCGGATGTGTTAATTCTGTATTCGCTCACGCTCAGCCCTCTTTTTTGCTCAAATCGGAATCGGGTTTAATGTTCAAATCCTCGTTAAACTGAGTATGGGGCGGATATTGAATGTATGTAAGTCCGCTTCCGTCATCTGTCTGAAGAATAGAAGAAGCATCGCTGTCAACTTCGAAAGAAACCGAAAAATCGGGTTCAAAAACCGCATCCTGTCTTATTGAAAGATTTTTCGCCGCAGCCGCCATTCTCTGTGCAAGAACGGAAATATTAGCGTGAAGTTCGTCAACCGACTTTGTAAACAATGCGGAAATTCTGTCGATTTCCTGAGAAAGTTTTGAAATTTCCCCTGCTTGCTTTGAAATATCGTCCGATATATTTTTTGATGCGGTATGCGCCTTTTCATTTGCGGCTGCAACTATATTTTCCGAATATTTTCTCGCATCAAGGAAAGCGGCACCCAAACGAGCCTGAGCCATTTCAATATTTTTATTGTTTTCTTCGATTGAAGTTTTTGCCTGAGAATATTCTTCGGCAACAGCGGTAAGCGAGTCGACCTTTTGAAGAATTTCCTTATTTTGAGCCTGAAGCCGAGTTATCTCCGCTGTCTTTTCTTCGACTTCGGTTTTAAGCGAAGAAAGTTGGGCACATTCATCGGTAAGTTCAAGAACTTTTTCGTTAAGCTCACCTATTGTTTCATCCTTTTTCGCAACATCGGATTTAAGATTTTCGATTTCCTGCTTAAGCTGTTCGACATAGGTAATAACATCTTCCTTTTTGAAACCGCCGAACACACTTGTTCTCATTATTTTTTCCTGTTCCATATTAACACCCCTAAGGATAGCATTTTATAATTACAATACATTTTAACAGATTTCTCAACTAAAAACAACCTAAATGTGCATAATTGTCAAATAAATTGATTTTAAGAATTATTTGTGTTAAAATATTATCAATCAATTTTAAGGAGTGAGCATTATGTCTGACAACAAGAAAAACGGAGCATTAAAATATGCCGCCATCGTTGCGGGAGCATCGGCTTTATCTTTTTATGTGGCCGGTGAAATTGCATTTCACTATGTAATTTCAAGAAAAGGTCTCAACTCCCCGATTGCAAGCGCAGTTATTAAAAAAAGTAACAAAAAGCGTGATAGCGATGAATACAGAGCGAATCTCGAACGCATATTAAATGACGGCGCAAAATGGTTTGAAGAATATCCGAGAGAAAAACTTACCATTAAAAACAGAGACGGTAAAAATCTTCATGCCGACCTTATAAAACCCGATGTTGAAAGCAATATTTATGTTTTCTGTATTCACGGATATTCCTCTGCACCGAAGAATATGGGCATTTACGCTAAACAGTTCCGTGAATTCGGATATAATGTAATTCTTCCGAGTTTGCGTGGCCACGCCGACAGCGAAGAAGAGTTCATTTCAATGGGTTGGAAAGACAGACTTGATGTAGTCGATTGGATAAACAGTACAGTCAGCGAACATCCCGATTGTAAAATTATTCTTCACGGTGTTTCGATGGGCGCAGCAACAACAATGATGACACTCGGTGAAGAACTTCCCGATAATGTTAAACTCGCTATCGAAGACTGCGGGTATACAAACGCTTGGGATGTACTTAAACATAAAATGCTTCAAATGAAGGTTCCGGATTTCCCCTTCCTTTACAGTGCGGATAATCTTAACAAACTCAGAGAAAAGTTTTCTTTCAAAGACGCTTCCTGTGTCGAACAGTTAAAAAAATGTACCCGCCCCGTCCTCTTTATTCACGGTGAAACCGACGATTTCGTACCCTATTCAATGCTTGATATTGTTTATGAAGCGGCAAACTGTGAAAAAGAAAAACTTTCCGTTCCGGATGCACCTCATGCACGGTCGGTATGCGCTCATCCCGATTTGTATTGGAATACGGTTAAAGCCTTTATTGATAAACACATTTGAATTTAATTAAATCTTATACGGACATCTCAAGGTGTCCGTATTTTTTTATCATAAACAGTACAAGGCAGGAATATAATTCTATCGAAAACAAATTTATCTTCAAAACAGAGGAACTTAGGAGGTACTGTTAATGGCAGAGAGAAGCATATACGCCGATATTGCGAACAGAACTAACGGAGATATTTATATCGGTGTTGTCGGGCCGGTAAGAACAGGTAAATCAACTTTTATCAAAAAATTTATGGATACTCTCGTCATTCCGAACATAGAGGACCCGACGATGCATGAGCGTGCGACAGATGAACTGCCTCAATCCGCCGCCGGAAGAACCATAATGACAACCGAACCGAAATTCGTTCCCGAAAGCGCAGTTGAAATCACACTTCCCGAGAACGCTTCGCTGAAAGTTCGTATGATAGATTGCGTCGGATACATTGTGCCGAGTTCTCTCGGATATATTGAAGGAGAAAATCCGAGAATGGTCAATACTCCTTGGTTTGACCATGAAATTCCGTTTAATATGGCAGCCGAAATCGGCACTCAAAAAGTTATTACCGAACACTCGACAATCGGTCTTGTCATTACCACGGACGGCAGTATCTCAGACATTCCCAGAGAAGAATACGAAATTTCCGAAGAAAGAGTTATAAACGAACTTAAAGAACTTAACAAACCGTTTATTGTTTTATTAAACTGTACTTATCCGAAAAGCGCAAGCGCAATTAAAATGGCTTGTGAATTAACCGAAAAATATACAGTTCCCGTTTTACCCGTTAACTGTCTTGAACTCGATGAAAACGAAATAAAAGAAATTCTTACGCAAGTTCTTTTCGAATTTCCTATTAAAGAAATAAGTATTGACCTTCCGCCTTGGCTTATTTCCCTCAGCGCTGACCATTGGCTTCGCAAAAGTGTTTATTCTTCGGTTGAAAAGGCTACTCAAAATTTAACGCTTGTTCGTGATGTCAGTTATTTAACCGATGAATTAAAAGAAAGCGAATATGTAACCGATGCTTTCGTTTCAAAAATGAATCTCGGTGAAGGAAGTGCATTTATCGAAGTGAAAATGAGCAGCAATCTTTTTTATAAAATTATAGCCGAAAATACGGGAATTGAAATTAACGGCGAATTTGAATTGATGAAATGTATGTGCGAATTGAGTCAGGCAAAAAAAGAATACGACAAAATCAAAAACGCTCTTAACGAAGTCGAAAATACCGGATACGGAATTATAATGCCTGACATTGATCAGTTAAAACTTCAAGAACCGGAAATTATAAAACAAGGCGGCCGATACGGTGTAAGACTGAGCGCATCTGCACCGTCAATTCATATGATAAAAGCAAACATTCAAACCGAAGTTGCGCCGATTGTGGGAACAGAAAGCCAATCGGAAGAATTGGTTAAATATCTTCTTGCCGGATTTGAAGAAGAACCGACAAAAATTTGGGAGTCTAATATATTCGGAAAATCACTTAACGATCTTGTTAACGAAGGATTAAGAAATAAGCTGTTCCATATGCCTAACGAAGCGAGAATGAAAATGCAGGAAACTCTCGAACGGGTTATAAATGAAGGATGCAACGGACTTATTTGTATAATTTTGTAAAAAAACGGGCGAAAAATTTTCGCCTGTTTTTTGTATATTATAAAAATTTTAAGAGAATACTATTTACAAAGCAAATAAGGAGTTGAATAAAATGCTTGATAAAATCGCTTTGATTATTCTTGTTATCGGCGGAATTAACTGGGGCTCAATCGGTCTTTTTCAATTTGACATTGTAAGTTGGATATGCGGCGGACAAGATGCTGTTCTGAGCCGTATAATATATACCGTTGTTGCCCTTTCGGCAGTGTGGTGTATTTCGCTTCTTTTCAGAGAGAACGAAATTGTGGCAACCGAAGATATGTAAAGTAAAAAAGCACCGCATAAGCGGTGCTTTTATTTTAACTTATGAATGAACTGATCAAACCGATTGAGAAACAATCTTTTCGAGGATCATTTTTGCGTCAACAATTGAAACTTCGTTATCTTCGTTCATATCTGCAAGATATGCCTGATAATCGCTAAGAGTTTCAAGTTCTGCAATTGCTCTGAGAGTGAGTTTAGCATCAAGAACGGAAACTCTTGTGCTCATATCAACATCGCCCTTTTCGTAATCAGCATACTCGATGTTCTTAACTGTTGATTTCATATTTGTTGAGAATGCATAACCGACAATTCCTTCCGAAGTTGCCGTGCAGTTATAAGTAAGGTTAATCTTTTCGATAGTTCCGTCGCCGTAAATGTTTTCTTCATCGGCACCGTTGAACTTAACTGTGCATACGATTTCCGAATAAATAAGTTCGGAATTAACGAATGTTTCGCCTTCCAAAGCGGAAAGGTTAAGAGCGCTTACAAAATCATCGTTTGTTACAAAGTCGTTTGTAAGGTGTGAAAGAGCAACATAACCGCTTGCTGCATCCTGATCAGCCATTGTGAAAATGATTGAACCTGTCTCTTCGTCGAAAGAAGCTTCCTCAATATCGAATACATCAAGAGAAGTTTCTTTTACAGCGTAACGGCTGTCAAGGAATTCTGTACCTTCGTTAGCAACCGGAACAGAACCTGCTGTTGCACCGAGAACCAACTGCTCTTTAGCGCTGTCAGCGATTGTGCTGTCAAGCAAAGAACCTAATGTGTTCATAGCGCTGTTAACGGTTGCGTCCAAGTTTTCGGTCTTTTCTGTTGTGTTGTCAACATACTTACATTCCGGATCGTCGATATATCCGCAAGCACAGTCAACGCTTGTGCAGTCATCTTTTCTGTCGCAGGGATGAGTTGAAGTACAACCGGTTGTTCCGCAACAATCACAGCAACCGTCTACATCTTTACATGTGCAGTTCCAAACCTGGTGAGGATGAGCGGCAGAACAAGCGTCTTCGCTGTCTTCACCGAGTTTACATACCCATTTCTGAGTGCAGATGTTTGTTCCCAAAGCATCATCAATACCGATTGTAATCTGGTCAACGATACCGAAAACAGCACCGACAACGATTGAGAGAATCATATTGCCGGAAATCTGTCCTTCTGTTGAAACAGTGAACAAATAATCGGTCATACTGCCGTCGGAGTTTTCAATCTGATTCCAAGTATTATTTCTCGCATAATCATAACCTGTTTTCATTTCGGTCATATATGCGGTAGCGTCGTTGATTTTTTCGGCAAGTTCGGCATAGTCGAAATCACCGTCTTCGAAGTAATCGAAAGCCTTATAAGATGTGGATACGGTTTCGGAAATAACAGCGTTGTAACCTTCATCTCCGATGTATGAGAATGTAAGATTTCCTGTTACTTTGTAAGAAATACCGAGGTCGACAATTCTTGAAGAAGTGTCAAACATAACAGTAAGTTTAATGTCGGTAATTTTAAGAGTGTTTTCACCGAATGTAAGGCCTGTGTTGTGCTGTTTAGCGCTGCTTACGATAGCGTTGTCAAGACCTGTAATAGACGGATAAGAATTTGTCAAAGAAGGAAGAATCGAATCTTCTACTTTTTCGTCTGCTACGATGTCAACATCAGCATATGTAAGAGTGTAAGTTTTACCGGATACTTTAGCCGATACAACATCGTCAGCCTTCAAATCGTAAGCAAAGAGAGCATCGCTTCCGATAGTAAGAATAGCGTCGGAATTCTTCTTAACATTTGCCTGGCTTTCACTTACGCCGATAACAGATTTAAGAATCTCGGTGTAAGAATATGCGCCGTCAACACAATAGGGTGATTCTGCATATTCGGGATAAGCACTTGCCATTATCGAAGCAAGTGTTTCCGAAGGCATTGAAACGGAAACCGACGGATTAACTGTTCTTTCGAAAGCATATCCGGGCAAAATGTGAGTTTCGCCTTCATCGTCTTCAGCTTCAGCTATAAATTTAGTCTGTGCGTTAATTTTGGAAATTACATCCGCAACATCAACTGTTGTTGACGGTGTATTATTTCCGCCGGTGCCACCACCCGGACGGGCAGCCAACGCAACAAGTGCTACAGTGCAAGTCGAAATGAGCATAACCATTGTAAGCACAATCGATACGATCTTTTTCATTTTCATAAGCTCCTTATAAGAAAATTGTATTTTCCGCCACCTAATAAGGCATAATCCCCTTATGGTGCATAATTACATTTCATATAATAACACAACCGATTTTGTTTTGCAATAAGATTATTAAAAATTTTTAGGCAAAATTTGTTTTTTTATCGGTTTTGACCGACATATCAAAGCGTTTAATCGGTTTTGTTTGAAAAGTCATATATAATATGGTATAGTATTATAATCTTATATATACGGAGAAAATATGTTAGTTACACTTACCGATGTTTCAAAAGGGTTTCTCGGAGAAACCGTACTCGAAAAAGTCAATATGTCTGTTAACGAAGGCGAAAAAATCGGCTTAATGGGTGTTAACGGAGCGGGTAAAACCACCCTTTTGAATCTTATTACTCAAACAATACCGTGCGACGAAGGAACAATTGCGAAAAAGAACTGTCTCGAAATCGGTTATTTACATCAAAACGAGGTGCTTAACGACGAAAACACCTTGGAAGAAGAAATCAAACTCGCTTTGAAGCGTACATACGAAATAAGAGATAAACTTTCATTCTTATCCAAAGAAATTTCCGCAACGGCTTCCGATAATAAAAATTACGCTCGGCTTGAAGCGGAATACGAAAAACTCAACAGCGAATATATCGCTCTTGACGGATATTCCGCCGATACAAAAATCAATATTGTCTTAACCGGACTCGGTTTTCAGAATTTTGACCTGAAAATGAAAACTTCGGCGCTTTCGGGCGGAGAAAAAATGCGCTTCGCCATGGCAAAAATACTTTTGCGCAATCCCGAACTGCTTATACTCGACGAACCGACCAACCATTTGGATTTTAATATGTTAAACTGGCTTGAAGAATATATCAAAGCATATAAAGGTGCGGTTCTCATCGTTTCCCATGACAGATATTTTCTTGACAGCGTTGTTTCTTCGATTTACGAAATAGAAGGAAAGAAACTCTATAAATACAAAGGCGGATATTCGTCTTTCATAAAGCAAAAGGAAGAACGCATAAGAGTGCTCGAAAAAGAATATAACAAACAGCAGGAACAAATCACTGCAATGAGAGACTATGTTCGTAAAAATCTTGCAGCTTCAAGCAGTACAAACAGCGTCGGCTCAAGAGTTAAGGCTCTCGAAAAAATGGAGTTGGCTCAAAAACCGAATCCGAAGCCGAAAGATATTCATTTCAAATTCGAATATGACTTCGAACCGCATAAAACCGTCCTCACGGTCAAAGATATGGGCGTTTATGTCGGAGATAAAATCAGCGGAAAGCAACTGTACGATAATATTTCCTTAGAAGTTCTCAGCGGAGAAAAAATCGCAATTGTAGGCAGAAACGGTGTGGGTAAATCTTCCTTTCTCAAGGCGGTTATGAAGAAATCATCCTGTACGGGAACAGTGCGTTTCGGCGGAAATGTCAAAGTTGCATATTTCGATCAGGAACTTCGTGAACTCAATCTTAACGACACTGTAATCGAAGCCGTGCACAAAAAATTTCCCACAAAAACCGAATACGAAATCAGAAGTGCTCTGGGCAGACTTTTAATCGAAGATGAAGCCGTCTTCAAAAAAGTCCGTGATCTTTCCGGTGCAAACAGAGCAAAAGTTCAGTTCTGCATTATAATGTTTCAGCGTGCTAATGTTCTGATCCTAGATGAGCCGACCAACCATCTCGACTATATCGCAAAAGAATCTCTCGACAACGCCCTGAAAGAATTTACCGGAACACTTATCACCGTTTCACATGACAGATATTTTCTCAACAGTGTTCCGACAAAAATCATCGAGATGTTTCCCGACCGGCTCGAAATTTACAACGGAAACTACGATTACTATCTCGAACACAGAAAACTTCCCGAAGCTCAGGTAAAAGAGAAAACAGACAGCGAACAAAAATCGCAGTATATTTCTTCAAAACTCAACAAAGCCGACGAACGAAAGCGCAGAGCCAAAATAAACGCTCTTTCAAAAGAAATCGAACTTCTCGAAAACGAAATAAACGCTTTGAAAGTCATTTCGGCAAGCGAAGAAACCGTAACCGACTATAAAAAACTCGGTGAAATACTCGAAGAAATAAGGCAAAAAGAATCCTTACTCGAAGAAAAAGAAACTATGTGGCTTGAATTATCGGAATAAACGAAAACGGCAAGAAATTCTTGCCGTTTTTATTTTCTAACATTTTACAAAAAGCATAACCGCCAAATAAATTCCGATTGCCAAAAATGTAAAATTATATTTGCTCTCGATTAAAATAAGCACTCCTAAAAAAATAATCGGAATCAAAAACATCAAAGACACCGATTTTATAATTCTTTCGCTTTTTTCTTCGGAATATTTACTTTTGAGTAAACTTTCCAATGCTCTTCCGCCGTCAAGCAAAAAAATCGGCATCATATTAAACCCGCCGATTATTATATTTATAATAGAAAGGCGCAAAAACAAAAAATTTCCGAAAACGAGATAAAACAGACAGAATATTCCCGAACACAAAAAGTTCATCATCGGACCGCTGAGTGCCGTGATGAACTCTTTTTTGTAGTTTTGAGTTATATCGTTTTTCCTTATAATCGTCATTCCGAACGCTCCGAAGCGTATCAATTCGGGAGTTTCTCCGCACAAAAATACCGCAATCAAATGACCGATTTCGTGAACAAGAGAAAAAATCATTCCGTATCGGATTTCATCCCCTGTATTTACACACATCAAAAAAGTAACTCCGGCACAAAACAAAAAATCAAGTTCAACCGTTGTTCGACAAAAAACAAATTTCATTACGCCTCTATCACCCATCGAGGATTGTGCCTTACACCGTTTATGCGCAATTCAAAATGAAGGTGCGGACCGGTCGCCTGACCCGTTGAACCCACTTTTGCGATTATCTCCCCTGCCCGTACATTTGCACCCTGCTGTGCAATCAGTTCCGAACAATGACAGTATACAGTGGTTATTCCGCCGGACGACTCAAGAAAAATATAGTTTCCCCGCACAGCAGACGAAGAAGCAACACTCACAGTGCCGTCAAACGCCGCCTTAATCGGAGTTCCGCTTTCGGCGGCAAGGTCAATCCCCGAATGGAACCCGTATTTCTGAGTAACGGGATTGATTCTGTATCCGAACGACGAACTGACACGGGTATATTCAACGGGGATAACCATCGGAACGCTTAAATACACGGGAGAAAAAGATGCCGTTGTTCCGTCGACATAAAGTAAATCTTCTCCGCCGGCACCGTTGAATTCGTCTTCATCTAATTCAATATCGGAGGTTTTGTTTTCCGTTTTCGGCTGTGAAATATATGAAATTACGCTCTTTATCGCATCTTCTATTTCTTCGGAAGTCAAATCCTTTTGCATTACCGAATTGTAAAACGAATTAAGCTGTATGTATATTTTGCTTTCTGTTTTATAAAACAGAAAAAACAGCAAAAGCATAAGCAGAAAAACCGTAAACTGAGTTATAATCACCGATGTAAGCAAATCGCTTATACGAGGTGGATCGGGTTGCGTATTTGTATTTCTGCGGCGTGTACGCTCACGAGTCGAGTAAGTATTATCCGCCGTATATTCCCGTAATTCGTAATCCATATATATCACCTGATCAAATATATGTGCGAAAAACCGTAAATATACGAAAACAAACGGATGTTTATTCAGTAAAATCAAAAGACCGTCGATTATGACGGTCTTTGAAAAATATTTTACATATTAAAAGAACACCGATTTTGCCTGATCTTTGATTTCTTTTGATGCGGCAAAAGGAATTCTTGTGGTATATCCGTTTTTAGCGGCAACGATTTTCTTTGTAGGCCAAGAAAAAATATCTTTATTCCATTCATTGACAGTATCGTTATAAAGTTCTCTCGCTGCGGTAATTTCTCTTTGCAAATACATATTTTGCTGCATCGCATCCGCAATTTCACGGTGGGCTTGCAAATCGGGATAATTTTCAACTGCGACATTTATATTCCTTGATACCGCATCAATCTGTCCGCCGAGTTCGTTACGAACTTCATCGCTGTCTTGCGAAGTGCCGGATCTGAATTTTGCTATGTTTTCAAATGTGCTTTTATCAAGGTCAATTGCTTTATCCAAAAGTCGAGCGCAATTCTGCAAAACCATTACTCGCTGTTCGAGGAAGTTATCTATCTGCGAAGCGTTTCTCTGGATTTTCTGCTGCAATTGATCGAAATGTTTTTGAGCGTTTGTTTTCATAAACAGGAAAATCAAGCCCGGAACAATTCCGCAAATCCACAAAGCAATCTCGAAAATTTTCGAGCCGATACCGACTTGTGCCGGAATTTTCTTTATTATGACATTTGTGTCAAGGCCTTCTTCTCTTACTTCGGGGTTAAGTTCGTCTAATTGATTTGCCATTTGAAATTCTCCTTTTTATATTATTTGAATATGCACAACCCGTTACGGCATGCTATTACAGGTTTATCTTCTGCGTTTTCTTTTGCCGAAATATGAAAACGGCTTCTCGCCTTAAGCGGTAAATATTCATCCCATTCGACAGGCACATCGTGGAATTTTCCGTCCCCTCCGAACACGGATACAAAATCAACTCTTTTTTTAATATCGTAAGAATAGGAATCTACGAAAATTTCGTCGATTTTATCCTTAGAAGAAACAAAATTCGGCTTTAATATCGCCTGAGTTTTCGTTTCGGGATGTACCAAATTCTTACGATCAACGGAGTTTACAAGCACCTCATAGTCTTTAACGGAATACATTTGCGAATTATCCGGTATCGGCTTTAAGGAAGTTACGGGGCGCTCCTGATACAGCGGAACAGCCCACAGCGGAGCAAAATCGAAATATACCGCTTTGAAGAATTCGGCATTAAGACCGATAAAGTTTTCTTTTACCGTATCATAGGAATATGACATATATTTTTCGGGTCGCAAATTCAACGGTCTGTTTTGACTGTGCGTTGAAATTATTTTGTTTGTACGCCTGTTTTTTATAAAATAAAAATCATCTCCGAAACCGAGTTTCGAAAGTATAAGCGCAACCATATTCGTTTGTGCCAACGGAGTGAAAAGCGTTCTGAACTGAATTTCATCCGTTCTGTTCAGTGCATCGAAAAGAACTTCGAACTCCGAATTCGACATACTTACGAAATCTGCGTTTGAACGAATCGCTTTATCGGTCTTTTTCTTAAGTTTCTTTTCGCCGTGCTTAACCATCCGTTTAATCTGTTTTTCGCTTTTCTTTTCAAGATGAGAAGCATCTCGGCTGAAAGACAAATCGGGTCCGCACTGCGAACAGTAATTCAACACAACCTGCGTATCATAAAACGGTTTGGGCTTTGTAACGGTCGCTTCAAGAGTTTCGCTTTTCCTCTCCGTTATCAACTCGCCGTCGGCATCACGGTATGTTTCGGTCCAATAAATAGTTTTATAACCGTGATATTCTTCCTCCCCCATAGTATGTATTATCTTGTTTTCAAATAAAAACGGATTTTCATTATAACTTCCGGATAAAACATCAAAGGTTGACTGTTCGTTTTCACTGTACTCATAAAAATCGTAATTGATTTTCATATCCGCTTCTTTTTCGGCGGGAAAATGTGCGTCAAACGAAATAAGCGGAATAGTGGTTTCAATAATTTGCAATGCATCTCTGACGCTGAAAAGCCGATTCAGAGGGAGCATCTGATTGTTCGCTTGAGCCAACAAGTCATCGGTAAGTTTGTCGCCTTCTTCGATTTTACTTCTTATATCTTTTATTTCGGGTGTGGTTTTAAGAATAACAACCGGTATCAACAGCACCGTTATACACATTATCACTCTGAAAACTCTCAAGCGTTTAAGTTTCTTTTTCAAGATTGACAAATCACTGCTGTGTTCATTATACAGCCTTACGGTTTCACGATTTTTCTCAATGTCAATCCCCGATTGCCGCACAAGATTTTCAAAATACTCGTTGGTGTTTTGAAAATGAGCCTCTTTATATTTTCCTTCAAACTCTTCCAACGGGTTATATATCATCTCGTTCATTGTCCCACCCCTCTTTTATTTTACTTCGCCGTTCGACAAATTTCAACTTATATTTAGCATATATAAAACGCTTTGTCAATCACATCACAGTAAAAAAAATATGTTTTCAAACACCGTAATACTAATCAAGATTTTGAAAGACACCATTATACAAGTTAAAACACAAAAAAGTATAATAAAGTACAAAAAATCACACAATTAGTTGTATTTTAGTCAAAATTTTAGGTTGATTTTATGGCAGATATTGTTGACAGCGTTATAATTACGGAGTATAATATCAATCAGCAAATATTACCCGAGGAGATGATTTTTCGATCGGTATAATAGAATTTGAAATCGAAACTGAACTTATGATGAATATAACAATACACTAATTTAACAGGAAATAATAAACCGGTTTTACACATACATTATTATGATAAAAATTTCAATAGAACTAAAGCTGCTTATCTTAATAATGAGGTTTATGAAAAATATAAAAAATATTTGAAAGGTAGGAATTGATATGATTGACGGAAACGCAAATGATTTTATAGATAAACTTTCATATGAAGATCATTATGTACTGTTTGATAATAAGAAGTATTTTTTTAACGGTTGTCAAACAGAAAAAGATACTTCCGGAGCGATTAAAAGTGTTAGATTGGAAGTATATGATCTAACTAATGAAACAACCGTGTTTTCTGTTACCGAAAAATCTGTTTGCGATTGTTTAGCGGCTTTTGAAAAGGCTAAAATTTGGAACGGCAAAACTTTTTGGGAAGCAGAAGCGGATATGGAGTGGGTAGACTGGTAAAGAAATCTATCGCTTAAGCCAAATTTTCTGTTTACGATTACTTCTTGATTAAACTCCCGTTCGCAGATGTTCATTAAAGAGTGAAAAGTTAATAATAAACAAGAAAAAATCCCGTCCTCTTACGAGAACGGGATTTTTTGGTGGGAGCGGGTGGATTCGAACCACCGAAGTCGTCGACAACAGATTTACAGTCTGCCCCCTTTGGCCACTCGGGAACACTCCCACATAAATATTCTGTTTTCAAAGAAAACTGGAGCTGGTGGACGGACTCGAACCCCCGACCTGCTGATTACAAATCAGCTGCTC
>CAZGPE010000002.1:0-109492 GCA_964527585.1 uncultured Eubacteriales bacterium | reverse complement strand
GTAGGCGCCCCTTATAGGGGCTGTGCAAACCACTAGTTTACTAGTGGTTATGATTAAATTATATTACATAAACACCTGAACTTAAAATTACAAATTCTTTAAGTGCGGATCTGATGTATTTATATACCGGTTCTTCAAATTGTTTATAATCGCTTGCAAGATAATTGTTAAGATCAATTTTTCTGATTTTATTAGATCCCGCATTGCAGACGAAAAGTTCGTTGCCGTAAAGACTTAATGAAACGGGTTCACTGAAAGTCGGTGCGTTTTCGCTGCCGATTCGCATACTGAATTTTTTCTGCGTAAGCGAATAACTGATAATCGAATTTTGAAGCGGAACGGCAGTCCAAAACTGATTTGCATCGGCTACAACACTGTTTATCGGGCAATCACGGTAAATCAAATCTCCCGTCCAGACATTTTTTCCGTTTCGGTCAAAAAGACCGGTTTCTCCCGTAGGATAGACAACGGCAACGGTTTTGTTTTTGAAAACCGCCGCTTCACAGGTAATGTAATCACCGATTTCTTCGGTTATTTCAACATATTTTTCACCGAATTTATTAAGTTGATAGTAATCCTTTGTAACGGGAGAAAACTTACCGTTAAGGACATTGTATTCAAGAAAGCTGACTTTATAACTCGTGCCGTTATATAATTCTTTTTGAGAGAGGATAATTCCGTTACGGCTCGGTATAATGTCAAATACTTCAAAGGGAAATATTCTTTTCATTTTAACACCGTATCTATATAAAAAAGTAAAAATTCAATATTTATATTATTTTACTTTATTTTTCCTTTTTGGTCAACACTAAAAGCCCAAAATAAGAAAAATATAAATATATTTAAGACATTACGGTTATATTTTATGAGAGATCAAACATAAAATTCAAAAAAGGAGAGTAGAATATGAGCATAGCGATTTACGGTCTTTTTGCGATTGCAGGATTAACGGTAGCGGTTTCAATGATGAGAACCAAACATTTTTTTGCGGTTTTGATATTAACGGCGTTGCAGGGAATAACAACCTTGTTTGCGGTTAAATATGTAGGATCTTTTTTAGGTGTTGAAACAAGTATAAATTCATATACTTTGACGCTTTCTTCGATAGGCGGAATACCGTCAGTAATTTTTTTGCTTATCTGCGGAATTATTTTCAAATGAGGTGTTGCATATTTGAAAAAGATACTGTATAATATAGCAAATGGACATTTAGCTCAGTTGGTAGAGCATTCGCTTGACGTGCGAAGGGTCAGCGGTTCGAGTCCGTTAATGTCCACCATAAAAAGCACTTCATAAAGAAGTGCTTTTTGTTTTATAAAGGAAAAAAGGCAGAGAAAACTCTGCCTTTTAATTATTTAACTTCTGAGTTTTATACCGATTTTTTCGAGGGCTTTGACAGCTTTTTTAACTGAGCCGTCCGCATCTTCATCGGTAAGTGTTCTTTCTCCGGAGCGAAGTTTAAGACTGAACGCAACGCTCTTCATTCCGCTTTCAACCTGACTTCCTTCGTAAACATCAAATAAAGAAATGTTTTCGAGAGTTTTACCGATTGCCGAAGATATAATCTTTTCAAGAGAAACAACAGGTATATCTTTTTCGCAAACAAATGCAAGGTCTCTTGTAATAGCGGGGAATTTCGGAAGCGGAGTGTAAACTTTTTCAACAAGTCTGTTTTCAAAAAGAACATCCATTGAAATTTCAGCGACATAGCAGCGTGTTCCGATAGAATAATTGCTTCTTACATTCGGATGTATTTCACCGAATTTCGCAAGTTCTTTTCCGTTAACAGTGATAACGGCAGATCTTCCGGGATGGAAAGTCGGATTGTTTTGAAGCCTGTCGATTTCGTAATCTTTAATTCCGACTGTCTTCATAAGTGTTTCCACGATTCCTTTTATCGAGAAGAAATCTTTATCGGCGCCGTAAAGACCGATTGTTACAAACTGAGGCTCGTCGGGAAGTTCGTCTGTTCCGTTATACTTATAAACAGGTCCGATTTCATAAATTGCCGCCTGTTCGTTACGGTTGTTGTAATTCTTTGAAAGCACTTGAAGAATTGAGGGAACGGCAGTGGTTCTCATAACCGAAGTATCTTCTCCCAAAGGATTGGAAATAACAACGCAGTTGCGCATAGGACTGTCTTTATCAAGTAAAATTTTATCGAATTCCTTGGGACTGATGAAAGTATATGTGCAAACTTCGGAATATCCTGCCGAAAGCATAGTGCTGTTTACTTTGTTTTCAAGCATTTGTTCGTCGGTATATCTTCCGTCGGCAACACCGGAAAGCGCTCTGTCCGGTATTTTATCGTATCCGTAAAATCTTGCGATTTCTTCCGAAATGTCAGCCTGATGTTCAATGTCGTTTCTGAAAGAGGGGGCGGTAATTATGCCGTCTTTAACTTCAAATCCGATTTTTTCGAGAATTTCCTTTTGCTCATCGGCTGAAAGATCAATACCGATAAAATTATTAACCCATTCGGGCTTAAAGGGGAGAGTTACGGGAGTTTTATCGCTGTAATCACAGTCAACAACACCGTTTACAATATCACCGGCATCAAGCATTTCGACAAGCTCTAAAGCTCTCATAAGTGAACGCAAGCAACCTGTTGCGTCAAGTTCTTTTTCATATCTTGCCGAAGCTTCCGTTCTCATTCCGAGTGCTTTTGCAGTGCGGCGAACGGAAACACCGTTAAACATTGCCGATTCGAAAACGATAGTTGTTGTGTCATCCATAATTCCCGAATATTCGCCGCCCATAACACCTGCAACGGCAACGGGTTTGTTTTCGTCGGCTATAACAAGCATATCGTCAGTAAGTTCTCTCTCTATTGCATCAAGAGTTGTGATTTTTTCACCGTTAGCGGCTTTTCTTACAATAACTTTGTTGCCGTCAAGGTATCTTAAATCGAAAGCGTGCATAGGCTGACCGAATTCGAGCATTACATAGTTGGTAATATCAACGATGTTATTTATCGGTCTTACACCGCAAGCACGGAGTCTTTCTCTCATCCATCTCGGAGAGGGCTTGATACGGACATTTTCAACAACTGCGCCTGCATATCTGTAACACAGAGAAGGTTCTTTGATTTCAACCGAAAGCAAAGAGTTAACATCGTCGTGAGTTTTTTTGATTTCAGGTACGGGAACTTTAAGTTCGGCACCGAAAGTTGCCGCAGCTTCTCTTGCAAGTCCGACAATTGAAAGGCAGTCGGCTCTGTTTGATGTAATTTCGAATTCTGTAATAACATCGTTAAGACCGATGGCTTCGTGAATATCTTTTCCGAGTGTTAAATCACAGTCATCGCCTAAAACAAAAATACCGTCTTCGATTGCATAAGGGAAGTCATGAACTGTAAGTCCGAGTTCGCCCAAAGAACAAAGCATTCCGTTTGAGGGAAGTCCTCTGAGTTTTCCTTTTTTTATATGATGTCCGCCGGCAACATAACTGTTATCCATTGCAACGGGAACATAATCTCCGGCTGAAAGATTTTGAGCACCGGTAATGATTTGAATGTTTTCATCGGCGCCTACATTTATTTGACAAACCCAAAGGTGATCGGAGTCGGGATGCTTTTCGAGAGATTCTACTCTTCCGACAATAACATTTTTAATTTCGCTGCCTTCGGTTTCAAAACTTTCGACTTTTGAACCTGATATTGTCATATCGTCTGCGAACTGTTGGTCGCTGACATTGAGTGTAACATAATCACTCATCCATTTTTTAGATAAATTCATTTCGGCACCTCCTTAAAACTGACTTAAGAAACGCATATCGTTTTCAAAAAGTAAACGCATATCGTCAATATTAAATCTGAACATTGTGAGTCTTTCAAGACCGATTCCGAACGCATAGCCGGAATATTTTTCCGAATCCACACCGCCGTTTTGAAGAACTTTGGGATGAACCATGCCGCCGCCGAGGATTTCAACCCAGCCTTCTCCTTTACACATAGGACAGCCTTTACCGCCGCATTTGAAACAGGTAACATCCATTTCACATGAAGGCTCGGTGAAGGGGAAATGGTGAGGTCTTAAGCGGATTTCGGTGTTTTCGCCGTAAAGACGCTTCGCAAATTGCATAAGATTGCCTTTGAGGTCTCCCATTGTTATTCCTTCGTCAACAACGAGTCCTTCGATTTGATGGAAGTAAGGTGAATGTGTGGCGTCAACCGCATCCGAACGGTAAACTCTGCCGGGAGCGATTATTCTGATAGGCGGTTCCTGCTTTTCCATAACACGAATTTGAACGGGGGAAGTTTGTGTTCTTAAAAGCATTTTTTCCGTAATATAAAAAGTATCCTGTGTATCTCTCGCAGGATGATCGGGCGGAAGATTGAGCGCTTCGAAGTTATAGTAATCCCATTCAACTTCGGGACCGGTTGCGATTTGAAATCCCATACCTATAAAAATATCCTTTACTTCGTCAAGAACGATTGAAAGAGGGTGTTTATGTCCGATGGGAGAGAGCGAGCCGGGAAGAGTAACATCAATTGTTTCTGCAGCGAGTTTTGCCTGCTGTTCCTTTTCTTTTAACTGAGATGTTTTTTCTTTAAGTAATTCCTCAATGTTTTGTCTTACTTCGTTAGCGAGCTGACCGATAACGGGTCTTTCTTCGGCTGAAAGAGATCCCATTTGTTTCAAAATCGCAGTAAGTTTACCTTTTTTTCCGAGAATTTGAACACGGAAGTTTTCAAGTTCCTGAATACTTGATAACTGTTCTAACTCGGCTTTTGCGGATTCGTGGATTTTGCTGAGTTGATCTTTCATTTTTCTCATCCTTTCAATATGTTATTATGATTATTAACAAAACAAAAACTCCGTCCCAAAAGGGACGGAGTAAAATACCGTAAACCACCCGATTGAAAGAGCAAACACTCCCTTGCCCATAACGGAGGCTGCCGTTACAACTTACTTAAAGTTCGGCTGTACCGCTCCAAAGTGAAATTTCAATAAAGATCGGGAATAGATTCGTTTTCAGCTATTGCGAATCCTCTCTGTTATTCGTAAAAATGCTTTATCTACTGAACTTTTTCACAGCGTTTTCGGATTTGTTCTGTTTATGCATATATAGTATACCATAAATTATTATTTTTGCAACATTTTTTTAAGTATTGCTATTGAAAAAAATGTCGCAATGCTGTAAAATATATTAGATAAATTAACAACAAGGAGTGTGCTTATGAATACTAATTGGATGAATAACAAAACCGTTATCATCACCGGTGCTTCCGGCGGCATGGGTAAGGGCGTAGCGTTGCGTCTTATCAAAGAACACGGTTGCACTGTTATCGGTATTGCAAGAAGCGAAGAAAAGATGAAGAAAGTTGTTGAGGAACTCGGAACTTATTCCGATAAATTCTCTTATCAGCTTTTTGATGTTTCCGTTGAACAAAATTGGATTGATTTTGCCGATTATCTTAAAGAAAACGGTATTCATCCCGATATTCTTATCAACAATGCGGGTATTCTTCCGAAGTTTGATAAGTTTATGAACTATTCAATTGATTACATAAAAAAGGCAATGGATATAAATTTCTATTCTGCTGTTTATTCAATCCATGCGCTTTTGCCCTTGCTTTTGGAATCATCCTCACCGGCGATAATAAATGTCGATTCTTCCGCAGCTCTTATGACTCTTGCGGGTACATCGGTATATTCGGCATCAAAAGCCGCTCTTAAATCGCTTTCTGAGGCTTTGAGAGAAGAACTCAGAGGTAAATGCTATGTAGGTATCGTATGTCCCGGATTTACAAAAACCGATATTTTCAGAGATCAGAGCGAAACCGATGATAAAGGTACTAAGATGCTCAATATGGTCAGCACTCCCTGTGATAAAATGGTTAATATGATTATGCGTGATATTAAACTCAAGCGTCCGCTCGGAGTTCACGGCTTTGACGCTGCGTTTATGAATTACTTCGGAAGAATTCTTCCCGTTCAGGGCGGAAGACTTTTCTCAACAGTTATGAAAGTTTCAAAACTCCCGTTGTTTGATCCCGTGTTCAAAGATTAAGTTAATTTTGGGATGAATTCCCGTTTTATAAAATTATTGGAGGTTTACTATGAAAGTATTTATGATTGGCGGTACAGGCCTTCTCGGTTGTGAGGCTGCTACTACTCTTATCAAGAGAGGCCATCAGGTAACAAGTGTTGCTCTTCCGCCTCTTCCCGAAGGAGCTCCTATTCCGGAAGAAATGGAAATCATCTTCGGAGACATTAACAAGAAATCCGATGAGGAAATCGAAAAAATGCTCGAAGGTTCCGATGTTTTCATCTTTGCTGCCGGCGTTGACGAAAGAGTTGAGTTCCCTTATCCCGTAATGGATTATTATCATAAGTTTAATGTTGCTCCGCTTGAGAGAATTTTCCCGCTTTGTAAAAAAGCTGGTGTAAAGAGAGCGGTTGTACTCGGTTCTTATTTTGCATATCTTAACAAAATCAGACCCGAAATGAAACTTGAGGAAAGAAACCCCTATATGAAATCAAGAATGATTCAGGAAAAAGTTTGCGAAGATGCTTGTGATGAGAATTTCTCGGCTTGTGTTCTTGAACTTCCTTATATTTTCGGTACACAGCCCGGCAGAAAGCCTGTTTGGACTGTTCTTATCGAACAAATCGAGTTTATGGATAAATGGCCTTTTACCATGTATCCGAAGGGCGGAACAGCAATGCTTACTTGCCGTCAGGTAGGTCAGGTAATCGCAGGTGCCGCTGAAAACAAAGCAGGTCATACAGGATTTGAAGCAATTCCGATCGGTATGTATAATATGACATGGCCCGAATTCCTTGAAATCGTATTCGATGCAAGAGGAATGCACGGAAGAAAAGTTGTTACCGTTGCTCCTTGGATGATGAGAATGGGCATGGGCAAAATTGTAAAAGATTATAAGAAGAGAGGCATTGAATCGGGTATGGATCCGATGCAGCTTCCTGACATTATGGATTACAATTTGTTTATCGACAAGAAATACTGTCTTGAATTAGGTGTTGAAGAAGATGATATTAAGGCTGCTATCACCGATTCAATCAAGGTTTCTCAGGCTTCTTTCGACGGTAAGGTTAAACTTCTCGAAATGAAGGGCGAATAATTTTAGCGTAAATTAGGTGCGGATTTTCCGCACCTTTTTTATTTTTGTAAATCATATACAATAAGAAAAGGACTTACTTTCGTAAGTCCTTTAATTTTGCGAGAAATATTATTATCTCTTAATATCATCCCAAGCAACGCCGTCGATATGGAACAACTCGTCGAAATCATATTTATTGTTTTCATCTTTACCGTGATTGGTGTACCAAACCTGAGCAAAGAAGGGGTTGGTTTTTGCGATTGAGTCATAATCCCAAGATTTATGAGGAATATAACATTCGGGGCACCAATGACCGCCGAGAAGGATGAGTGCGGGGCTTGCTTCGAATTCAGCACCGCAATGACCGCATTTCCATTTAAGTTTTGTTGCCATATCGCCTTTGGTCATTGAGTCGGAGAGACATTCACCGCCACGGAATTGAGCAGCTTGTTTCATATCGTTGATATCAAGTTCCGATTCGGGTTTTGATTCATCATAACCGTGATCGAGTTTATACTGCTCAGCAGCGCTGTTGTCTTTATCGAATTTAATAATTTCGAAATCTTCCCATTTTGTCGGAAGTTTTTCCCATTCCTCTTTTGAGCCGTAGTAAGCGCTCATACGAACTTTGTTGTCTTTAGCAGCCCAGTCAAGTGTTCCGAAATCCGGAGTTGAAGCGATTTTCTTCATAAAGGGTTTTGCACAAGCGGCAACAAGGTTCTTCGGAAGGTATCTCGGAATTTTGAAGTAGAATTCAACTTGATCTGCAAGGCGGTTGAAATAATCCTGAACAGGAAGATTTTCACGGAAGTGAAGGAAGTTTTCAAGTTTGTCTCCGTCTGCATAGAACTGACCGTGGAAGTTCTTAGTGATGAACCAGTTAGGATCAAAGAGTTTTTCGGGGCCTGCAAGACCGAGTGTTCCGAGAAGAAGCTGTTCGAATTCGTAGTTGGAAATTCTGTATTCTTTACCGGAACCGATGTTGAAGAAATGGTTCCAGAAATCTCCGCCGAGGTTTCCTTTTGCGTCTTCATCGCAAAGGTTTGCAAGCAAACGGCCGGAGTCTTCGACAGTACACCATTCAAGAACGCCGTTAATCGGTACATGGAACATAATAGGATCCATATTTTTAAGAATATTGGGGTAGAGGATACCGGACTGACGCATAACTACCCAGTTTTTAAGACCGCTTTCAACAAATACCGCTTCCGCACGGCACTTTGAAACTGCATAATGGTCGTAGATAGAAACTTTAAGCGGGTCGCCGCAGCGTCCCCAATGGATAGGATAGTTTCTGTCTCCGGTTTCGGCAACTGTACCTATGTAGCAAACTTTAACTGCATCGGGATTAGGCTGAGCCTTTACTGCGTTGCAGATGTTTTCGGCAGCACCGATGTTTGTTTTCTGAGTTCTGTAAGGTTTCCAGTCAGCCGAAGGAGAAACCATTCCGCCTACATGAAGAACATAATCCGCACCGTTTACGGCATCGAGAACATCATCGTATCTCGTAAGGTCGCCCCAAACGATTCTAACCGAAGGATCGTTGAGATAAGCTTCGAATTTTTTGCGGTTCTTTTCACTGCCTCTTAAGAGGAGAGTGATGTTGAACTTGTCTTTTTTTGCATAAAGCTCTTTGAAGCCGGCAAAGCCCATATTACCTGAAGCGCCGGTGAGCATTACGGTTTTTTTATCTGCCATAATCTTCCACCTCAATTAAATATTAATATAGCAATAATATTATACCATATATAGTTTCAATGTCAATAAAATGAAGAGCAAAATACAATAAAAGCTCTCCGTATCGGAGAGCTTTTTTGTTAAAAATGTTTACCAAGTGATTGTGAAATCTTTTTCAAGACCGAAGGGAATTGAAAGGTCAATTCCGAGTGCCGACAATGAAAGAGTCCAAACATAATAGTAATTAGCGTGTGTTACATTTCCGGTTGCTTTATCAACTGTAACTTTAATAACGCCGTCCTTATGTCCTGTTTTAACATTTTTAATAATGCTTGCAGCGGGACCTGCGTTATCTGTAACGATATTCGGCATAATTACCGAGAAAACTTTACCGTTATGACCTTGACCGTGAGCAGTTGATTCGCTCGGATCGTCAGCTTTGATTTTAAGAGTTATTTCATATGCACTTCCAGTGTCCGAAACGCTTGCGCTTTCAACATCGTCAGCGGTAAGTTTACTTGACCAACTTTCGTTTTCAACAGGGAACATAGCGTTCTTTTCGTCAACGGTGGTTGCGTTTACGGCAGCGGGATCAAGAGAAGAAAGATCTTTTTCACCCATATTGCTTGAAATCAATGAGTTAGCCATGCTTGTAAGCGATGAAGGAAGGTTTCCTTCGATTCCGCCTGCTTCACTGTTAACTTCTTTATTAAGTGTAACCTGTTTTGCATTGGGCTTAACTTTATTGATTACCGTGTTAAAATAATCAACAACATCCGCTGTTGAACTTGATGCTGAAATTTCGGTAACATTTCCGCTCGGAACATTAGCGTCCGAAGAATCGGATGAAGAACTTGATGAACTGCCGGATGAACTTGAAGAGCTCGATGAAGAACTGCTTGAAGAATTCGAAGAATCAGAGTTCGCATTAACTGTTACGCCGCTGTCCGAAACGGTTTTCTGCGGATCAAAGAAAGATATGTAACAAACAGAGTAGATAAGTAAAAGCGAAAGACAAATTGCAAGTGCAGGGAAGAATGTCTTCTTAAATACTTTAGCAACCTCTTGTTTGTCAGCGAGTTTTTTTGCTCGTGATTCCGGAGTTGACGGAATCTTTTCCTTTTTTGCCATTGTTTTTTCCCCTTTCAATCTTGAAACAATTTTGCAAAATAATACTCTTATAATTTACAATAAAATATCGGAATTGTCAATCGAAAAAGCGAAAATTGTTTGCGCTTTATCTCTCAAAATCGCTATTCTACGGTTTTTAATATCAATTTCTGCGGTTTGGTCGGACAATCCGTAAATTTATAAGCGCTTTTTATTTCTGCGGCTGCGGAATTTAATGAATTTTTATTGTTTGAATATAAAACGGCAAGAACATCGTCTTTTTTAATTTTTTCGCCGTTTTTCTTTTTGAAAACAATTCCTGCCGAATAGTCAATAGCATCATCTTTGTGTTCTCTTCCTGCGCCGAGAAGTTTAGCGGCATTCCCGCATTTTTCCGCATTGATTTCCTCAATAAATGCATCTGTGTCGGATTTAACTTCTAAAGAGTAAGTGGCTTCATCAAACAAAGAAGTGTTATAAATATAACTTTCGTTTCCGCCTTGATATTTAACCATATCCGCAAATTTCTTTAACGCTGTCCCGTTTTTTATCGAATTTACGGCGGCTTTTCTGCATTCAGGCAATGTTTGTTCGGTTGCGAGATGTATCATCTCTGCGGCAAGTTCAACGGATATTTCGGTTAAATCGTTCGGTCCGTTTCCTTTAAGGGTTTCGATGGCTTCGATTACTTCGAGAGTGTTACCGACTGCGTTTCCGAGAGGTGAATTCATATTTGTAATCAGCGCTTTCGTCTTTTTGCCGGCGTTGTTGCCGATTTTGACCATTGTTTCGGCTAATTTTTCTGCGCTTTCCTCATCTTTCATAAAAGCGCCGTTTCCGACTTTTACATCGAGCAATATTCTGTCGCATCCCGATGCGAGTTTTTTGCTCATAATACTTGAAGCGATAAGAGATATTTTATCAACTGTTTGCGTAACATCTCTCAGGGCGTAGATTTTTTTGTCGGCAGGGCAAAGGTTACCCGACTGTCCGACAACACATATTCCGATATTGTTTACGGTGTCGAAAAAATGCTGTCTGTCAATCGAGGTGTTAAAACCGGGAATTGCTTCGAGTTTATCAACGGTTCCGCCTGTATGTCCGAGACCCCGTCCCGACATTTTTGCGATTTTAACTCCGCAAGCCGCAGCAATCGGAGCGCAAATTAAAGTGGTTTTGTCTCCGACACCGCCGGTAGAGTGTTTGTCAACTTTAATGCCTTTAATTGATGAAAGATCAACTTTTTCTCCGGAATTTAACATTGCGTTTGTCAAAAAAAGCGTTTCGGTGTCGCTCATATCGTTAAAATAAATCGCCATAAGCAACGCAGAGATCTGATAGTCGGGAATTTCGTCCGATACATAACCGTGAACGAAATATTCGATTTCATCCTTTGTCAGCGAATATCCGTCTCGCTTCTTTTTGATAATATCCGTAATACGCATACTCTTCCTCATTGCATATCTTCATTGAGTGTCTGCATTGTTACATCTTCTTTTGCAAACTGAGATAAATATTTGTCCTGATAGTAACTTTGATTTTCCGAAGTGAGATTTCCGTCGGCTGAAATATTTAATACATTGCAGCCTCTTTGCGAACCGAGTTTATAGATTCCGACATAGGCAAGATAGTCAACGCTCATACCGTAGTTAAGATTTATGGATTTGTAGTTGATTGAGAAGTTATTCAAATGGTCGTGTCCGCAAAATACGGAATCGGTTGAATTAAGTTCAAGCATTGTTTCGAAAAGCATATCATCGTTTATTCCGCAATAAACGACTTTTCCGCTTTCGCCGGCTGTTCCCGAAATGTATTTTACATCTTCGGTATCTTTATAGCCGTTGTCAACATATTCGTTCCAAGCGGTTCTGTATTCGGTAAGCGGAATGTGCATAAATACGGAACTTTTGACAGTGTTAAGCGATGAATATATATCCGCTTTTTCACCATTAAGATTTTTAATTGTTTCGGTGTTCTTTTCGGATAATGACAAAACCGTGTTTTTGTACCATTCAATCTGGTTGTCGTGTATATTATCATATTTCCACGCTATGCCGAAAATATCCCCGTCAATATAAGAATGCGAGTCAAAGAGAATAAGGGAGCGTGTAATTACCGAATCGGAATTTACGATGTTTATAACTTGGTTTCCGTATCCGTCTACTTCTTCCGGACCTTTTTGAAGAAGACAGTGAGGATAATCATCGCTTGAATAAAATTCGGTTAAGGCTTCTCTTGAATAGTAACTGTATGCTTCGGTGTCGTGATTTCCGTAACACACAGTCCAATAGACGCCGAGTGTTTCCATAAGTTCGGCAAAAAGTTTAGCTGCTGATTTATTGTTTGCTGTTCCCGCTTGGAAGGGGACAGGATAAGAAATGTCTCCGGTTACGATAACAAGGTCAGGTTTTTCGGCTGTAAGCATGGCGGCAACCGCATTTATAGCCATAGAGTCTTTGTTTATAGAAAGATAACCTCCGCCGATATGAACATCGGTAAGCTGTACAACCTTAATTTCTTTGTCGGTATGTAAGTTCCAGCATCCGTTTGCATAGTTTTCGGGTATGATTTGATTTTCGTATTCGATTTTAGAAAGTTGTTTGATTTTGTTTGAGTTTGCTTTAAGTCCGATAACGGTTAAAGCCGTTGTAACAATCAAATAAACGAGTACAATGGGAAGGAAAATGCATAAAAATTTAATAAATCTTTTCTTGTGTTTACCTTTAGTTTTTGTATTCATTATAAACTCCTCCTACGGTTAAAAATAAGTCATAACCGAATTGATTTTTAATTTTATCTTTTAACGAATTAATTGTTTTAAGCGCTTCGTTTAAGAGGCTATCCTCTAAAGTAACTTCCGCAACGATAATTTTACGGGGGCCGTATGAATGGCAGTGAATACTTAAAATACGAATGTTTTCTCGTTCGATAATGCTTTTAACCTGTTCACAGGCGAATGTATCTTTTTCTCCGATTATTGTGCGTGAGCACTTAATAAAAGAGTGTATTCCGCTTGTAATAATCACTGCGGAAGCAATAAGTCCAGCCACTGAGTCGATTGCATATCCGAATTTTGAAGTCAGCGTAAATGAAATGAATATACAAAAAGACATAAAAAAGTCAAGATAACTGTCTGTGCTCAGATTTTTTATTATTTCGGAATTTTCGTTTTTGTTGACATTTTTGAAAATTATACCCATGACAAGTTTAACCGCCGCAGTTACGAGAATTGTAAGCGCATACTTTTCGGAATACCAAACAGGTACCGGATACATAAGTCTTTGCAAAGATGAATAAACAAAAGTCAGTCCCGTTATTAAAATAACACTCGAAAGCAACAGATTTATCAGTTCTTCTGATTTTCCGTATCCGAAAGGGTATTTTTCGTTGGGGTTTATGCAACTGATTATAAATCCGATAAAAGCGAATATACATACAAAAGTGTCTGCAAGCGAGTTAAGCGAATCAACATACAGACTGATGCTGTTAGTGGAAACCGCCATATACAGTTTTACGGCAAAGAGGATAAAATCAATCGTTGCCGCAATAAAACATACTGTTTTTTTCAAATTAGCACTTTTCATCATTTTGTCTCTCTTGCCGTGTTTACGGATTCTGCCTTCATAAGAAAATCATATACGGGCTTTAATTTCAAAAATTCTTTTCCCATTTCATCTGCAAGACGGTCGCTGAAAAGTAAATCGAAATCTTGACTTTCCACAATAACGCAGAAATTTCGTATGTTCAGCCATTTCAAGTCATCTTTGTCCGCATCCGGAAAATGATTTTTCTTGTACGGATTAGATTCGAAAAAATATTTTTCATCGGATTCAATAAGATTTTTTGCTTTTATAAATGATTCGTCTTTTTTTATAACAAGTTCTCTTATCGCATCAACAGTACCTTTTGACGCTTTATAATATCCGCATCCGTAAATAAAACCTCTCGGGGAGAAGTCAAAAAACAAAGCGGGATAGCCTTCATACATTTCGCTTCCGTTCATAAAACAGTACCATTGATTATCACGAAAGATTGATTTATCTTTTGTAAAGCGTGTATCTCGGTAAATTCTCGAAATACGCTTCGGATTGCATACAATTTTCGGATCTATTTCGTTAATATATGGCGCCATATCGTTTACGAATTCACGAAACGGCTCAACTACAAGTTTTTTATGTATATCTTTATGTTCTCTGTACCATTCTTTGCTGTCTTTAAGTCTGTTTTCAAAGAGAAAGTCAAGTGCCTGAGGAGTAATATTCATTTATGTGTGTTCTTCCTTTGTTGGTTAAATTATATAATATAAGTATATATAAAATTTGCGTGTTTATCAACTGTGAAAAGATATAAATCTGCGGTGAAATTTTTATTGAAATCGTTAATATGATGTGATAAAGTATGTATATAAACTTAATGTTTGGAGGAAAGGTTATGGATTTATCTAAAGTTATTGCAAAAAAAGACGAAGCAGCGCAATATATGATTGACGAGATTACTCATATTTGCAAAAACTTCGAAAAAAGAGACCCCGGCTCAAAAGGTGAACTTCAGGCTTGCGAATATATGGCTGAAGTTCTTAAAAAAGACTGCGGATGCGACAGTGCCGAAATCGAATCGTTCAAGGAAAATCCCGGATCGTTTTTCGGATGGATTTTCTTTACGATTACATTTGTACTTATAGCAATTGCGCTTTTCTTTGTTGCACCGGTTATTTCCGCTGTTCTTATTGTGGCGGGACTTGTAATTCTATTAATGCAATTTGGATTTTATAAAAAATTTATCGACAGATTTTTCCCCGAAAAAACCGGACATAATGTTACCGCAATTAAAAAACCGACGGGCGAGGTTAAGCGCCGTATTATGTTCAACGGACATCCCGATGCTTGCTGGGAATGGCCCGTTAACTATGCACTTGGCGGAGTCGGATTTGAGGGACACGCCGTAATCTGCGGAATAGGTGCGGTTTATTATCTTGTTATTTCGATTATTTCATGTGTAAACGGAAGATTTTTCGGACTTGCCGAAATGACTGACACTTGGACGAAATTCGCACTTTGGGGATTGCTTTTTGTACCGTTCCTTGTAGGTCTTTACTGGATGTGGAACAGACACAGAATCGTAGACGGAGCAAACGATAACCTTTCCGGTTGCTATATGGGAATTGCTATTCTTAAAGCGCTTAAAGATGAAGGTATCGAACTTGAAAATACCGAACTCGGTGTCATTCTTACCGGTTCGGAAGAGGCGGGACTTCGTGGTTCGAAAGCATGGTGCGAAGCGCATAAAGGCGAATTCGACGATGTGCCGACCTTTATTATTTCTTACGATACGATTTTTGATCCTAAGTATCTTATGACGAATTACCGTGATTTGAACGGAACCGTTAAAGCCGATAAAGATGTATCCGACTTATATATGGAAGCGGCTGAGGCAGTCGGCGTTCCGTGTAAAAAAGGATGGGTGCCGCCGCTTGGCGGAGCAACCGATTCTGCGGCTTTTGCTCAAGCGGGATTCCGTGCAACAGGTGTTACCGGATTGAATCATAAACTTGAAAATTATTATCATACAAGGCGTGATACTTACGATAATATGAATGCCAAAGGATTGGCAAATTGTTTTGCGGCATCGGTTAAGGCTCTTGAAATGTTTGATACCGGTGCAAAACAGTAAAAATTCGAAAATTGAAAATACCGCAACCTCAAAGAAGGTTGCGGTATTTTTTATATATCCTGTTCCATTTTTCTATGTTCAATTCCCGCATCCGAGAATATAGCCGATACGGTTTTGAACGAACAGCTTTCATAAAAGGGGATAGCATGGCACTGTGCGTTAAGAGTGAGTTTTCTTACTCCGAGATTTTTATAATGACGCTTAATAAAATCCATTGCAGAGTATCCGTATCCTTTTGATCTCATTTCTTTTATTACACAAAATCTTTGTATGAGAACTGTATCATCGGACAGATAAACACACCTGAAAGTTCCTATATTGCATCCATTTTCAATAATCAAATAATGATCGCAGTTCGATTTCGGATTATCGTATTCGTCGATTTCAAGTTCGATCGGAACTTTTTGTTCGTTGACAAAAACCTTTTTTCTTATCTCAAGACAGGACGATATATCATTTGTTTTTATTATTTCCATTTTATTCTATTCCGATAAATTCATATCCCGCATTTTCAACAGCGGCTTTAATTTGAGCGCTGTCGACGGCTTTTGCTGATTTTACGGTTGCGCAGGCTGTTTTGTGGTCAGCGGTAACTTCTGTTATACCGTCAATACTTTCGAGTGCCGTTTTGACATGATTTTCACAGTGAGGGCACATCATACCGTTGATTTTTACTTTGATTTCCATTTCTTTTTGCTCCTTTTTCAAACGGTTTCGTTTGATTTTATAATCATGCTTTGAACTGTGGATTTTTACCGTATTCAGTCGCAAAGCATTAGTTACAACACAAAAACTCGACAAACTCATTGCAGCAGCCGCAAACATCGGATCAAGTGTAAGTCCGATTCCGGTAAATAAACCTGCGGCAATTGGAATACCGATTGAATTGTAGAAAAACGCCCAGAAAAGATTTTGGCGGATATTTTTTAATGTTGCTCTGCTTAAGCGTATTGCGGCGGGAACATCTTTCGGAGAATTTCTCATAAGAACAATATCGGCACTGTCGATGGCAATATCGGTTCCCGCAGAAATCGCAATTCCTATATCGGCACGGGTAAGTGCCGGAGCATCGTTGATTCCGTCTCCGACCATTGCGACTTTTCCGTCTTTTTGAAGAGACTGTATAACGCTGTCTTTGCCGTTAGGTAATACATCTGCTATTACTTCGTCTACACCTGCTTTTTTGCCTATTGCTTTTGCGGTGTTTTCATTATCGCCTGTAAGCATTATAACATGGATTCCCATATTTTGAAGTTCTTTTACCGCTTCAAAAGTGTCAGGTTTAATTATATCTGCAACGGCAATTATTCCTATAAAACTTCCGCCGTAAGCAAAATATAACGGAGTTTTTCCCTCAAGAGCAAGTTCTTCTGCCGAAGTTTTTATTTCATCGGGAATTACGCAGAGCGAAGAAATATATTTTAGGTTACCGCCGGCTAATATTTTTCCGTTAAACTCCGCTTGAAGTCCGTTGCCGGAAATTGCTGTAAAATCAGAAATTTCTTTTTGAGAAATACCGAGTTCATTTGCTTTTTTTATGATTGCCAATGCAAGCGGATGTTCGCTTTTGCTTTCGAGAGCCGCCGCATATTCGATTAAAGCGTTTTCGGATATTTTGTAAGGTAAAATATCCGTAGTTTCGGGCTTTCCCTGAGTAATTGTACCGGTTTTGTCAAAAACAACGGTTTTAACTTTTCCCGTGTTTTCAAGACTTACGGCGTTTTTGAAAAGTATGCTGTTTTTGGCTCCGACTCCGTTTCCGACCATAATCGCAACAGGAGTGGCAAGTCCCAAAGCACACGGACAGCTTATTACGAGAACCGAAATTCCTCTTGCGAGAGCATAGCCGAAGTTTCCGCTTATGATAAGCCATATTACAGTTGTTATAAAAGCAATAATCATTACTGTAGGAACAAAGACACCGGAAACTTTGTCTGCGATTTTGGCAATCGGTGCCTTTCCTGCGGCTGCATCGCTCACGGTTTTGATTATTTGAGAAAGAGTTGTATCTTCACCGACTTTATCGGCGGCACATTCGAGATAACCCGAAGTGTTTACGGTTCCGGCATAAACTTTACTTCCGAGCGATTTGTCAACGGGAAGGCTTTCTCCGGTTAATGCGGATTCGTTAACAGCGCTTTGACCTTTAATGACAGTTGCATCTGTAGGAATGTTTTCACCGGGTTTAACAGCGAAAATATCGCCTTTTTTAACATCTTCGATTTTAACGGGAACTTGCTTACCGTCAATTATGAGGGTTGCGGTTGTGGGAGAAAGTTTAATAAGCGATTTTAATGCATCGGTTGTTTTGCCTTTTGCTCTTGCTTCAAGAGTTTTACCGACGGTTATAAGGGTTAATATCATCGCCGCACTTTCAAAATAGAATTCCGACATATAATTTTCGACAGCGGCAAAATTTCCCGACACCTGCGCTTTTGTCATAGCGAAAAGGGCATAGGTGCTGTATATGAAAGCCGCACTTGAACCTAAAGCGACAAGCGTATCCATATTCGCACTGCGCTTAAACAAAGCCTTATAACCGCTTATAAAGAAGCGCTGATTTATTACCATAATAATCACAGTCAGTAATAACTGAAGAAGACCCATTGCAATATGATTTCCCTCGAAGAAAGAGGGAACGGGGAAGCCGAACATCATATTTCCCATTGAAAAGTACATTAAAACAAGTAAAAATACCGATGAGGCAATCAGTCTTTTTATTAACTGCGACATTTGTTTGTTTTCGGAGCCTTTATTATCGGCAGAAGTGTTTTTCCTGTCTTTATCAGTTGAAAAAGCGCCGTATCCTGCTTTTTCAACTGCCGAAATAATTTCTTCGTTGCTTGCGGTTCCGTCGACAGTCATTGAATTTGTCAGCAAATTTACACTGCAAGATGTTATACCGCTAACTTTACTGACAGCCTTTTCGACTCTTGCACTGCACGCCGCACAACTCATTCCCGTAACCGAAAATTTTTCCATAAATAAATCCTTTCCTTTATTTTGACAGCTTTGAAAAAAGATCAAGTAATTCGTCAATAACTTCTTCATCGCCGTTTTTTATATCACGCACGACACAAGAATGAATATGCTGTGATAAAAGATCTTTGTTAAATGATTTTACAGCCGCATTTACCGCAGCGGACTGCATAAGAATATCGGCACAGTAACAGTCTTTTTCTATCATGCCTTTAATTCCTCTTACCTGACCTTCGATACGGCTGAGTCGGTTTATAAGTTTTTTCTTTTCTTCGTCTTTCCGAACTGTATTCTTTTGACAGGCGGAGCATTGTTTGTTACAACTCATAATAATTTCCTTTGCTTTATTGTTTAATTTAATAATATACTCCGTGGGGGTATTTGTCAATAAGCTTTTTTATTATATGCGTTAAGGAAATTTTTATACAAAAAAAGACTCGGTTGCATAAACAACCGAGTCCGAAAGAGGAAATATATCAGAAATCTACTTCGGTATCATAGTAGCAGCATTTAAGAAGTTTTTCCATTTCTTCTACTGAAGGCTGACGGGGATTTGAGCCTGTGCAAGCATCCGCAATAGCGTTTACGGCAATATCGTGAAGTCTTTCAAGGAAAACTTCTTCGGGAACAAAACCGTTATCGGTGGGATAACTGTCTGCTCCGTAATTCTTAATGCAATGCGGAATATTAAGATCATCGTTCATCTTGCGCAAATAAGTGATTAAAGCGTCAACTTTTTCATCGTCTGAAGCCGACTTATCACAAATTCCCATATAATCAACGATTACGCCGTAACGCTTTTTAGCGGTTTCGTCTTTGGCGTTGAATTTAATAACTTTCGGGAGATACATTGCGTTTGCGGCACCGTGAATAATATGTGCTCCGTAATCCGCAAAAGCCGCACCGGTTTTATGAGCCATTGAGTGAACAATACCGAGCAAAGCGTTTGAGAAAGCCATACCGGCAAGGCACTGGGCGTTGTGCATACGGTCTCTTGCGTCCATATCTTCGTTATATGATGCAACAAGATCGTTCATAATCATTTCGATAGCATGAATTGCGAGAGGATCTGAATAATCGCTGTTTGCGGTTGATACATAAGCCTCAACAGCGTGTGTCATTGCATCCATACCGGTGTGTGCAACAAGTTTTTTCGGCATGGTTTCCGCAAGTTCGGGATCTACAATTGCAACATCGGGTGTAATTTCGAAATCGGCAATAGGATATTTAATACCTTTTGAGTAATCGGTAATAATCGAAAAAGCGGTAACTTCGGTTGCTGTTCCCGAAGTTGAAGAAACTGCGCAGAAATGAGCTTTTTTTCTCAATTCGGGAATTCCGAAAACTTTACACATATCTTCAAATGTACAATCGGGATATTCATATTTTATCCACATTGCTTTTGCGGCATCAATCGGAGAACCGCCGCCGATTGCAACGATCCAATCGGGTTCGAATTCAAGCATTACTTCAGCACCGTGCATAACCGTTTCAACAGAAGGATCCGGCTCGATACCGTCGAATATTTTAACTTCCATACCTGCCTGTTCAAGATAACTTTTAGCTTTGTCAAGAAATCCGAAACGCTTCATTGAGCCGCCGCCGACACAAATTATTGCTTTTTTTCCTTTGAAGTCTTTAAGTGCTTCCAAAGAACCTTTGCCGTGATAAAGGTCTCTGGGGAGAGTGAATCTTGCCATAGTTTTTTACCTCCTGAAAATATATAAATTGATAATGTTGAAAAAGTGATAAAGGATTGAGAAAAAGATTGACAATACTTTAACAATCACTTCAAAATCAATTATATCATTTTTTGAGAAAAAAACAATAGATTTTTCGATATTTTTTTATACTTTTTGTATCAAATTACCAATTTGAGAAAAAATCGGTAAAAAATCGTATCTGTATGTTAAAATATAAAAAAACGGAGTTTACTATGAATAATATCGAGATAATAAAATCAAAAAGGAAAACATTTTCCCTTGAAATTAAACAGGATGGCAGGGTTATTTGCCGTGCGCCCGATTTTGCCCGAAAGGAAGAAACCGACAGTTTTATTATTTCTCACAAAGAGTGGATTGAAAGAAATCTTCATCAAATAAAGAAAAGCAATAACTGTCAATTGCCGAAATTTTCTGCCGATGAATTAAAAATATTAAAAATGAAAGCAGAAAATTATATTCCCGACAGAGTTGGTTTTTGGGCTGAAAAAATCGGCGTTAATTACAATAGAATTTTTTTCAAATTTCAAAAAACACGGTGGGGGAGTTGCTCTTCTAAAGGAAATCTTAATTTTAACTGCCTTTTAATGTTGACCGATGAAACCCTGATAGACTATGTAATTGTTCACGAACTGTGTCATTTGAAATATATGAATCATTCAAAATCCTTTTGGGAGTCGGTTGCAAGTGTTATGCCGGATTATAAAAAATATAAAGCATCTTTAAGAGATGCCGAAAAAGAAGTTTTTCCGAAAGTTGATTTTGATTGACACTGTTTTTTTACACTGTTATAATCAAAGAAGAATATTTTTATAAAAATATGAAAATATAATTAAAAAGGAGAATTGAAAATGAGTTTGAAATTTTACGAATGTGAACATTGCGGAAATATAATTTCCTATGTTAAAGATAACGGAGTTCCCGTTATGTGCTGCGGAACAAAAATGAAAGAAATAATTGCGGGAACAACAGATGCGGCTAAAGAAAAGCATATTCCGGTCGTTTCGGTTGACGGCGGAAAAGTAACGGTCGATGTCGGAAGTGTTACTCATCCTATGTCGGCAGAACATTTAATCGAATGGATAGCAGTTGAAACAAAGACAGGATATGAAATTAAATATCTCACACCCGACAGTGAACCGAAAGTGTGTTTTTCGCTTTGCGACGGTGATGAAGTTGTTTCGGTTTATGCTTACTGCAATCTTCACGGACTTTGGAAAGCCTAACTTTTTAATTAAATCGGGACTTGCTGAAAGCGAGTCCCTTTTTTATTGACAAATACATATCTATGTGATAAAATACTTCAAAATTGAAATATTCAAATTTGAATGATGAGGTATGTTTATGATTCCGAGTATTGAGTTTTCAAGGAAACTGACATCTGCTTATACTCAAATGTGTAAGCCTTTATGTCAGCAACTGAAGATACCGCAAACGGCTTTTGATATTTTAATGTTTCTTGCTAACAATCCCCAGTATAAAACGGCGGGAGATATTGTAGAATACAGAAAAATCAAAGCAAATTTAGTTTCGGTAAATGTTGACAAATTAGTTAAAGACGGATATTTACTTCGTGTGGCGGTTGAGTCGGACAGGAGAAAAACCGAACTTGTCTGTACCGAACTTTCAAAGCCGATAATCGAAAAAGGAAGAGAACTTCAAAAAAACTTTTTCGAAAAACTTTTTGAAAATGTCGATGAAGAAATGCGTTTGGCTTTTCTGAAAATCACCGATATTATGACGGTTAATATTGACAGCATATTAAAGGAGAAAAAATAATGGAAACATTTATAACTGTTGTTGTTACATTTTTTGCCGGAATGGGAGCAGGTCTCGGAACGGGATTTGCGGGAATGAGTGCGGCGGCTGTTATCAGTCCGATGCTTATTACATTTTTGGGGATGGATCCCTACATGGCGGTCGGAATTGCACTTTCGAGCGATGTGTTGGCAAGTGCGATTTCGGCGTATACTTACGGAAAACATAAAAATCTCGATATTAGAAACGGCTTGATTATGATGGCTTCCGTTTTAGCATTTACGGTAGTCGGAAGTTATGTCGCAAGTCTTGTTCCTTCTTCGACAATGGGCGGATTTTCCGTACTTATGACATTTTTCCTCGGTATTAAGTTTATTGTTAAACCGGTTATGACCACAAAAGAGGCTATGCTCGGCGTATCTAAGAAAAAAAGAGCGATACAGTCGATTGTTTGCGGTATGTTAATCGGATTTATTTGCGGATTTGTCGGAGCCGGCGGCGGAATGATGATGTTGCTTATCCTTACAACTGTTCTCGGATATGAACTTAAAACAGCGGTCGGAACAAGCGTGTTTATCATGACATTTACAGCTTTGACGGGTGCTGTATCGCATTTCTCAATCGGAGGAGCACCGGATTGGACGGTTTTCGCTTTATGTGTTGTGTTTACTTTCGTTTGGGCAAGAATTGCGGCGATATTCGCAAATAAAGCGACACCGAAAACGCTCAACCGTGCTACCGGAATTATATTGGTTGTTCTCGGCGTTGCTATTATGGGATTTAATTTTTTAACTAAGTAATTCGAAAGCGTGAGTATTGTTTATGCTCACGCTTTTATTGACTGTTAAGTAATATTTCCGTATAATTTATAAAAAAACTCGGAGTAAGAAGAATATGAACGATTATGTTTTTATGGAACGAGCAATTGAACTCTCAAAACTTGCCGTCGAACACGGAAACGAGCCGTTCGGAGCGGTATTGGTTAAAAACGGAGAAATTGTTTTTGAAAATGAAAATCAAATTTATACTCAAAACGACCCTACTTTTCATGCGGAAATGGGATTGTTTAACAGATTTTGCAAAGAAACGGGCATTACGGATTTAAGCGGATATACTTTATATTCAAGCTGTGAACCCTGTTTTATGTGCAGCGGAGCAATGGTTTGGCTAAATCTCGGCAAATTGGTTTATGCGGCGGGAAATTCGGACCTTGAGCGTATTCTCGGAAATGAAGCGGGGAGCAGTTCGGGTCTTGTTTTCGAAAATTCTTTCAGAAAACCGGAAGTTATTGCAAATGTTATGCGTGAAGAAAGCATAAAAATTCTTACCGAATATTTTTCAAAAAACGGTAAGGGATAAAAAAGAGTTGACTTTTTTATAAAAGTATATATAATATCTGTAAATGTTAATAAACTGCCACCGGGTAGCGAATGTTATGCATTCGATTTCACATCGTTAGGTCTTTGAAGATGTGAGGTCGGGTGCTTATTTTTTTTAGGAGGAAAAAATGAAAAAAATCAAAAAAGCATTAAATTATTTTACTGTTAAGGAAAAATTGTTGTGGTTAATATCGGTAAGTGTTATTTTAATATCTTTTGTTGTGTTCGAATCAAACGATTACTTAACTTTATCGGCATCTTTAATCGGAGTAACATCTTTGATTTTTAATGCTAAAGGTAATCCGATAGGGCAGGCGCTTATGATTGTTTTCAGTCTTATTTACGGATATATTTCACTCACTTTTAATTATTACGGGGAAATGATAACTTATGTCGGAATGACGGCTCCGATGGCGGCAGCGGCTCTTATTTCGTGGATTAAACATCCTTTTGAAAATAAAAAAAGCGAAGTTAAAGTCGATAAACTGAAAAACAGAGATTGGATTATTATGACAGTTTCCGCTTGCATAATCACTTTGTTTTTCTATTTCGTTTTGAAATATTTTAATACAACTAATTTATTGTTAAGCACTGTATCTGTTACAACGAGTTTTGCGGCGGTTTATCTTACATATAAAAGAAGTCCGTTATATGCACTCGGATATGCGGCAAACGATATTGTACTGATTGCTTTGTGGACACTTGCAAGTTTTGAAAACAAATCATATATTTCTGTTACCGTTTGTTTTGTAATGTTCTTTTTCAATGATATTTACGGATATATTAACTGGAGAAAAATGGAAAAAAGACAGTCGGAAATTAAAAAAATATCCGCTTGACCGCTTTTATATAAAATGTATAATTAACATTAAGAAAGCGGTGATAAAATGATAACCGACGATATAGAAAAAGTCCTTTTTGAAAACAGGGATTTGAAATACCGTGATTTTCACTCAAAACTTATGCCCGATTACGACAAATCAAAAATAATCGGTGTTCGTATGCCCGAAGTCAGAAAAATTGCAAAAAGTTTTTCCGAAAATAAGGATATTGATTTATTTCTGAAAGATTTGCCCCATAAATATTACGAAGAAAATAATATACACGCTGCTATTGTTTGCGAATTCAACGATTATGAAAAAACGGCAGAGTATCTTAATTTGTTCTTACCTTTTGTTGATAATTGGGCGACTTGCGATATGATAAAACCTAAAACCTTTAAGAAAAACAGAGAATTGCTCCGATCCGATATTGACAGATGGCTTGCCTCATCACATTCATTTACAGTACGATTTGCCATTGAGATGTTAATGACCTATTTTCTCGATGATCGGTTTGAAGAAGATTATTTTAATAAAGTATTAAAAGTTAAAAACGAAGAATACTATGTCAAAATGATGAAGGCATGGTACTTCGCAACTGCGCTCGCAAAACAGTGGAACAGTGCGGTAAAAGTACTTGAAAACGAAGAACTCGATGTTTGGACTCATAACAAAACCGTGCAGAAAGCAATTGAAAGTTTCAGAGTTACCGATGAACAAAAAATATATTTGAGAACATTAAAAAAGTGAGGTTCGATTTGAACCTCACTTTTTATCTTATAAAATTTTACCGTTGCTTAAATCGAATCTGAAGTTGTTAAACTTTCCGTTAATCAGATAATCAATGTCAATTACTCTGCGTGCATCCGAAAGGAATTCGGCACGGAGAATTTTGATGTCGTCTTTCGAGAATACTTTCAAAAGTTCGTTGAGTTGTTCCTCTCTGTAATCTCCGACATTATCCGAAGTGAAAAGTACACTTCCGAAAAGTTTATTAACGGTTGCGATAATTTTTCTTTGTTCGAAAGTACATTTCATATTGTTTTCACGAAGCAGGAAAACATCGGGATCGTTAAGGAATGCTCTGTTATTTAACTGACGGCGGAAAACCGAATTTCCGAGCGTATTGACGGTTGAAACAAACTCTCTGTGGTTAAATGTCGGTTTATTCCAACGCAAATCCATATCCGCACCGATTCTGCAATAATCGACTTTTCCGAAAGAGGGCATAAGCGGAACACCGCATCCCAAAATTTCTTTGTTGCCGACACATTCTCTCAAAAAGTCCATTGCTTCGCACATTAGCTGACCTCTTGTTTTGTTGTGATTGGGTATTTGAGCGGCTGCATAAAGAAAATCAAGTTTAACAAGGTCAAATCCCCAATCGTTAAGAACAACATCAAAGAAGTGCTTTATATGTTCACGCACTTCGGGAATTTCAATATCAAGGGCGCAAAAACCGCCCCAGTTGGGACCGCATTTTACAAGTTTGCCGTTTTTATTTTTAATGAACCAATCCGGATGTTCATTGAGGATTTTAGAAGTGAATTGCGCACCGAACGGAGCAATCCAAAGACCCGCAAGCATATTTTTTTCATGGATTTTATCTGCCTGTGCTTTCATTCCGTTCGGGAATTTTTTGAAGTCGATTGAGAGCCAATCACCTGTAGCGGTTTGATAGCCGTCGTCAATTTGGAAAATGTCGATATCGGCATTGACACCGGAAAGTGCTTCAAGATCGTCGGAAACGATTTTTTCACTTATATTCGGATAATAGTTATACCAAGTTGTATATCCGTTTTTGACAGTTGCTTTAGGTTTTTCGATGTTCATAAGAGCAAACCATTTGTCAAATACTTCATCTTCCGTACCTGTAAGATTAACGACATCCAATATATTGTATTCACCGTTATATACAACACCTTCAAGGTCTTTATAAATATTGATTTCGCCTTTTTGAGTGTCTGTTTTAATAATCGTATAACCGTTTCGTTCACTCAGAGAAGCGAAAAGGTCAAATGTTTCACCGTTTCTGACATAAAGATATGAAAATGCCGTAAATACACCGACTTTGCGGTCGTTTTCAGTCATATTGTATGAACCCGAAGCGCCTAAAAGAGTGTGTCTGTATGCTATTGTCATAGGCAAATGGGTATATTGCGGCGTTTCATCGACGAACATTTCACGGCAGTCGGTCCAAGACTGATAGCCGTTGGGGAAAACTCTGTCGTTTTTACCGAATGTATAAGGGATTGTAATATATAATTTAGTAATTTCAAGCGGAACCTTTGTTTTCAAATCAAGAGTGATTCTCTGTTTTGAAGCTTTATAACCGATTTTGAAATCGGAAGTTTCGAAAAGGTTTGTTTTGTAAACAGTGTTGCCCGCTTTATATTCAACACTTAATTTGAATTTTTCCATATAATCCTCCGGAGCTTTTTTCTTTATTATAACAACTTTTTTAACGAAATCAACAGTTTTGTTGACTGAAAAATAACTATGTGATAAAATTTACGGCGAAAGGCGTGAAGTATAAATGGATTATAAAAAAGAGTATGAAAAATGGCTCGGGTTTGACAGTGAAACAAGAGCCGAACTTGAAAATATAAAAGACGAAAAAGAAATCGAAGACAGATTTTATAAAGAACTTGAATTCGGAACAGGCGGTTTGCGTGGAATTATGGGCGCAGGTGCCAACAGAATGAACAAATATACCGTATGTAAGGCAACAAAAGGTCTTGCCGATTATATAAACGCTGAATTTAACGGAGAAAAAAGTGTCGTAATCGCATACGATTCAAGGAATAATTCCAAAGAGTTTGCGCATTATGCCGCCGAGGTGTTAACAAACGAAAATATTAAGGTGTTTGTTTTCGATACACTTATGCCGACTCCGGTACTGTCTTTTTCAGTAAAGTATCTTAACTGTACTGCCGGTATTGTTATAACGGCAAGCCATAATCCTAAGGAATATAACGGTTATAAAATTTACGATGCTAACGGCTGTCAGCTCGTTCCGAATGTTGCGAATAAAGTAATTGAATATGTAAATGCCGTTTCGGATATTCAAAATGTTAAGCATCTCTCTCTTGAAAAAGCAAAAGAGAAAGGCTTGTTTGAATATGTCGGAGAAGATGTTCTCGCTTCGTTTCTTAAAGCGGTTGAAACACAGTCATTGTACCGTGAAAATTCTGATTTGAAGATTGTCTACACCGCTTTACACGGAACGGGAAATATCCCCGTCAGAAAAATACTCGAAGATTTCAATGTAATAACAGTTGCCGAACAGGAATTGCCCGATGGCAATTTTTCTACCGTGCGTTCACCTAATCCGGAAGAAAAAGATGCTCTTACACTCGGAATAAAAACAGCAAAAACCGTTAATGCCGATTTGGTACTCGGTACCGATCCCGATTGCGACAGAGTCGGAACAGCCGTCTTACATAACGGGGAATATGTTTTGGTCTCCGGAAACCAAATGGGTGCGTTGCTTATTGATTTTGTGCTTTCTCATAAAAAAGGAACACTTAATCCGAAATCAACTCTTGTTAAAACAATTGTAACAAACGATCTTGGGGCAAATATAGGCAGAGATTACGGCTTGAACATTGTTGAAACGCTTACGGGATTTAAGTATATCGGAGACAGAATTAACCGATATGAAAAAAGCGGTGAGCATGAGTTTGTAATCGGTTATGAGGAAAGTTACGGATATCTTGTCGGAACTCATGCAAGAGATAAGGATGCGGTTGTCGCTTCAATGCTTATTTGTGAAATGGCGGCTTATCATAAAAACAACGGCAGAACACTGATTGATGCCTTGAATAATTTGTATGAAAAATACGGATATTTCATTGATGCTTTGGATTCGTTCGTTCTCAAGGGAATCGAAGGGGTGCGTCGTATCAAAGAGATAATGACATATTTCAGAAATGACGGAGCGAAAATGTTTCCGAAAATCGAAAAGGTTATAGACTATTCAACCGGAATAGATGATTTACCTAAAGAAAATGTTTTGAAATTCGTGTTTGAAAACGGAACATGGTTTGCCGTAAGACCTTCGGGAACGGAACCGAAACTTAAAATATATTATTCTGTTTGTGAAAACGATAAAGCACAAGCCGAAAAAACGCTTGATATGCTTAGATTAAAACTCAGGGAGACAGTTGAAAAATAATGAAAAAATACATAGAAACGGTAATCAGACCGAAAATCCAAGGCGACGGCGGAGATGTTGAATTTATAAACTGTAAAGACGGAATCGCAGAACTTGTTTTTCGTGGAGAATGTTCCAAATGCCTTATTCTCGAACGCTGTGTCGATTGGATTGAAAGCGAAGTCGAAAAAGATTTAGGCGAAAAGATAAAGATTAAAGTGATAAGAAAAAAACCGTATTTTTGGGATAAATAAAGGAGAATTAAATGGCTCATATAAAAGTTGTCAGAAGAAGTATGCGCCCTGAAGAGTGGACTCAGTTGCGTTTCGGCTGGCTGAAAAGATATGTCGTTACAGATAAATACGAAATAAAAACTTTGCAAATAAGAGATGCCCGTCAAGTGTCGGAGATGGAATATGAATATTATTCCGATTCCTACAGACCGCTTTCCAAAGGCGATATGTATTTTACTCCGGACGGAACCGCTTTTATTAAAGGCGATGTTAAAGTTCCCGAAACACTTAAGGGCAAAGAATTATGGCTGACGCTCAAAACCGCTGCGGAAATAATAATAAAGGTTAACGGAAAATATGTCGGAGGTGTTGATCCGAACAGAGACCGTGTTTTACTTTCCGGATATGTTGAGGGCGATGACCTGCATTTTGAAATGCAGGGTTACAACCGTTCGAAGCCCGACGATGAAAGAAACCCCGAATCGCTTTCCGTAAGAGGCTGCCGTCAAATATTCGAAGGGGCTTATCTTGCAACCGTTGATCATGATATACTTGATTTGGTTTACGATTTCGAAGTGTTGCTTGATATTGCAAACTGCAATTACTTTAACGAGGATTATAGAAATTTCCTTAACCGTGAACTCAACAATGCAATGAATTTAATTGATTTCGACAGCGAAGAAAAGCCGTTGGGAATTGATAAAGCCAAAGAATATATTGAAAATGTTATTTATGCAAACACTGATTATAACGGAAACGGCGATGTAGCGCTTATCGCTCATTCACATCTTGATCTTGCATATTATTGGAGAAGAATACATACCGTTCAGAAGAATTTGAGAACAATTCTTATTCAGTTAAGGTTGATGGACAGGTATCCGCAGTTTAAGTATACGCATACTCAGGCATACACTTATGAAACGCTTGAAAAATATTATCCGGATGTTTTCGAAGAACTCAAAGAGAAGGTCGCCAACGGTCAGTTTGAGATTGTAGGCGGAATGTATGTTGAACCGGACTGTAATATTCCCACCGCCGAAAGCCTCATCAGACAGTGTCTTTACGGTCAGCACTATTTCCGTGAAAAATTCGGAAAAACAGTCAACAATTGCTGGCTTCCCGATGTTTTCGGAAACAGTTGGATATTACCTCAAATACTTAAAAAAAGCGGAATTGATTATTTTGTATCGAATAAAATGTCAACTTGGAACGACACAAACCGTTTCCCGCATAATAACTTTATTTGGAAAGGCATTGATGCAAGTGAAGTCTATGCCTGTGTACCGCCGACACATTTTATAACATGGAATATGCCGTCTCAGATTCAGGAAAACTGGGAAGCATATCAAGATAAAAACAGCGGCGGACAGACAATGTCGATGTTCGGTTACGGAGACGGGGGAAGCGGTGCAACCGAAGAGATGATCGAGATGATGAAGCGTTTCGATAAGATTTCCGTTATGCCTAAAACCGAGCATATATCCGGACAGGAATTTTTGGATAAAAATCTTAAGGATAATCCCAATCTCGAAAAATGGGACGGAGAACTTTATCTCGAAATGCACCGTGGCACATTTACGACGAAATCCGTGCTTAAGCAATATAACAGACGCCTTGAATACAAATTGCGTGAAGCGGAGATTATTTCCGTTTTAAGATGTGCCGGCGGCAGTGAATATCCTTATGAAACACTTAAGCAGTGTTATAAGAAACTTTTGATAAATCAGTTCCACGATATAATTCCGGGAAGTCATATAAATCCCGTATATAAAGATGCAATTGAAGATTACAAATGGATTGACAGCCGTCTTGACGAAATAATCGGTACGGGAAAGAAATACTTTAATTCGCTTAACTTCAAAAGAGACTCATTAACATTTATCGAAAATGAACTCGGATCTAATTTAAGACACGGTAAAAGAGGATTTTGGACTGTTCCCGAACTGGAAGCGCTTACCTGCAATGAAATTTACGATCCGACTCAGGATACGGCAGATTGGATAACAGTCGGCGAAAAAGTCGAAACTCCGTATTATTCTATCAAATTTAATGATGACGGAAGCTTTGAAAGTCTTTATGATAAGGATAATCAAAGAGAGTGGGTTGACGGAGACTTTAATAAATTAAAAGTTTATCAAGACAATCCCGGTGTTTATGATGCTTGGGATATTCTTCCCGATTATAAAGATAAGAGGGTTGAAACTGTTCTCACCGAAAAACTTCACCTTATATCATCTAACAGCGAAGTTGCCGAGTTTTCCGTTACCGAAACAATCGGCAAGAGTAATTGGACGAGAATTATTCGTCTTTTCCGCCGTTCAAGAGGGATTGAAATCGAAAACATTGTCGATTGGTCGGAACGACACAGACTTGTTAAAGCGGAATACTGCTGTAATGTTCTTACAAGAGAAGCCGTTTGTGATACAAGTGCGGGATATATTAAAAGAGATACGCATAAAAACACTTCATGGCAAAAAGCACGCTTTGAAGTTTGCCATCACAAATGGTGCGATCTTGCCGAACAGGGCGGCGGCATAGCACTTATCAACGAATGTAAGTACGGTGTAAGTTTTAACGAAAATTCTATGTCGTTAAGTTTGCTTCGTGGAACCGTCCGTCCCGATATCGAAAGCGACATAGGAAAGCATGATTTCTGTTATATGATTTTGCCGCACAGTGATGATTTCGTATCGGCTCAAATAAATAAAAAAGCATTTGAATACAATGTGCCGATTACCAAAGCCGATGTTTCATGCTCGAATACTTTCGACGGACTTTATCTTCAGACAATGAAGCGTTCCGAAGACGGAAAGCATATAATCGTCAGACTTTCCGAACAGGACGGAAAAAGAGGAACTCTTAAATTGCCTCAAAAGGTTAAAATACTTAATATGCTCGAAGACGAAATCGGTGAAACCGACTCTCTTGAGTATAAACCGTTTGAAATATTAACAATCGGTATATGATTTTCGGCGGACTCCTTGTTGAGTCCGCCGATTTTTCATTAAAAAGAATATTTCTACTTGAAAAATAATGTCGAATATAGTAATATATCAATATATCAATTTATATGTTTTGGAGCGGAAAATATGGAATTGCTTGAACAGAGAATTTTACAAGACGGTATTGTTAAAAAAGGTAATGTTTTGAAAGTTGACAGTTTTCTTAACCATCAAATTGATGTATCTTTATATTCCGAAATGGGTGCCGAATTCGGCAGACTTTACAAAGACTGTAATGTTACTAAAATTCTCACTATCGAAGCGTCCGGCATCGGTATTGCGTGTGTAACTGCACAGTCTTTTAATAATGTACCGGTTGTTTTCGCAAAGAAAAACAAAACAAGTAATCTTTCCGATGATGTTTATTCAAGCAAGGTTGTTTCTTTTACTCACGGAAGAGAGTATGAAATCGTTGTTTCGAAAAACTTTATAAACCCCGAAGACAGAATTCTTATTATCGACGATTTTCTCGCTAACGGAAAAGCGCTTGAAGGACTTATTAAAATAATCCGTCAGGCAGGTGCAACCGTGGTAGGTGCGGGAATTGCGATCGAAAAAGGCTTCCAGCCCGGAGGAGAGAATTTAAGAAAGCAGGGAATCCGTGTCGAATCTCTTGCTATTGTTGAGTCTATGAACGATGAAACAGGGGAAATCGTTTTCAGACATTAAGGTTGTTATTAAACGGGGAAGTCCCGTTAAAATATTTTTTGGAGGTCAAAAAATGAAAAAGTTCACCAAAGTTATGGCGCTTGTTCTTGTAGCTGTAATGATTTTTGCTTTTGCAGCATGCGGCGGCGACAAAACAAATGACGACAAGACAGTAAAAATCGGTCTTATCTGTCTCCACGATGAAAACTCGACTTATGATGCGAACTTCATCAATGCACTCAAGGATGTTCAGAAAGAACTCGGTCTTTCCGACGAGCAGGTTCTTATCAAAACAAACATCTCTGAGTCAGACGCTTGCTACACAGCGGCATCCGAACTTGTAGAAGCAGGTTGTACTGCAATTTTCGCTGATTCTTTCGGTCATGAAACTTATGTTCTTCAGGCTGCTAAAGAATACACCGATGTTCAGTTCTATCATGCAACAGGTACAATGGCTCATACCGAAAACCTTGCAAACTTCCACAATGCTTTCGCAAGCATTTACGAAGGCCGTTACCTTGCAGGTGTTGCGGCAGGTTTGAAACTCAACGAAATGATCGAAGCAGGTAAAATCACCGCTGATCAGGCAGTTATCGGTTATGTAGGCGCATTCCCTTATGCTGAGGTTAAATCGGGATATACATCCTTCTTCCTCGGTGCTCGTTCGGTATGCGAAAGCGCTACAATGAAGGTTACATATACAAACTCTTGGTTTGATATTGCTCTTGAGCGTGAAGCTGCTCTTAAACTTATCAATGACGGTTGCGCTCTTATCAGCCAGCACGCTGACTCTGAAGGCGCTCCCAAGGCTTGTGAAGAAAAGGGTGTTCCCAATGTTGCTTACAACATAAGCACAATTTCAATGGGACCGAACACAGCTCTTATCTCTTCGAAGATTTACTGGGCTCCTTACTTCAAGATGATGTATGAAGCTGCTGTAAACGGAACTGCAATCAGCACTGATTACTGCGGTTCTCTTAAAGACGGAATGGTTCAACTTACAGAACTCAATACAACCGTTGCCGCTCAGGGCACACAGGAAAAACTTGATGCTGTTAAAGCTGAACTTGAAGCAGGCACATTGAAAGTATTCGATACTTCCAAGTTTACCGTTGACGGCAAAACTCTCAGCACATATATGGCAGATGTAAATACCGATGCTGATTTCACACCGGATACAGAAGCTATTGCTGACGGTTACTTCCATGAGTCAGAACACCGTTCTGCTCCTTATTTCGATATCCTTATCGACGGCATTACAGAAATGTAATTTTATTCGTTCAGGCGGGGTATAAGCTCCGCCTGAGCTTGTTTTATAAAATTAATTTTGAAAAGAGAACGGCCGCATATTACTACGGCTTTTTTGTTTTCAAGATTAAAAAAGGAAAGGGAAATGTATCGTATGAGTAACGCTGCTTTGGAATTAAAGGGTATTACTAAAAGATTCGGTTCGGTTGTTGCGAATAATAATGTAAATCTTTGTGCATACAGCGGTGAAATTCTTTCGCTTCTCGGTGAAAACGGAAGCGGTAAAACCACTTTGATGAATATGATCTCGGGAATTTATTATCCCGATGAAGGTCAAATTTTTATCAACGGTAAAGAGGTTGTAATCAGTTCTCCGAGAGATGCTTTTGAGTATAAGATCGGAATGATTCATCAGCATTTTAAGTTGGTAGATATTTTCAGTGCCGCAGAAAATATTGTTCTCGGATTGGACGAAAAAGGCGGATATAACATAAAAAAAGCAACAAAGCGTGTTGCCGAAATCGCTGAAAAATACGGTTTTGAAATTGATCCGAATAAAAAAATTCATGAAATGTCGGTTTCCGAGAAGCAAACAGTAGAGATAATTAAAGTTCTTTACAGAGGCGCCGATATTCTTATTTTGGACGAGCCTACCGCCGTTCTCACACCACAGGAAACAAAGAAACTTTTTGCGGTTTTACGCAATATGAAAAATGACGGTAAAACGATAATTATTATTACACATAAACTTCATGAGGTTATGGCTTTATCCGACAGAGTTTCCGTTTTGAGAAAAGGTGAGTATATCGGAACCGTAAAAACTTCCGAAACAAACGAAAATGAACTTACCGAAATGATGGTCGGCAAAAAAATCAGCCTTAATATCAATCGCAGTGAGCCTAAAAATATGCAGGACAGACTTATTGTTAAGAATCTTAACTGCAATAACAGGGACGGTGTAAAAGTTCTTGATAATGTTTCCTTTACAGCCCGTTCCGGTGAAATACTCGGTATTGCGGGTATAGCGGGTTCCGGACAGCGTGAATTACTTGAAGCGATAGCGGGACTTCAGCATGTTTCTCAAGGCGAAATTTTATATAAAGCTCCCGATAGCGATGTAACCGAAAATCTCAGAGACAAAACGCCTCTTCAAATTCGTTCTTTGGGCGTGCGTCTTTCGTTTGTACCGGAGGACAGACTCGGTATGGGACTTGTCGGTAATATGGATATTGTCGACAATATGATGCTGAGGAGTTACAAAAAAGGAAAGTCTTTCTTCTTGCAGAGAAAAGAGCCTAAAAATCTTGCCGATGAAATAATCGAACAACTTGAAGTTGTTACGCCGAGTGCTAATACTCCGGTAAGAAGGCTTTCGGGCGGTAATGTTCAAAAAGTTCTTGTCGGCCGTGAAATTGCGGCTGCTCCGACAGTTCTTATGGCTGCATATCCCGTCAGAGGTCTTGATATTAACTCTTCTTATACAATTTACAATTTGTTAAACCAACAAAAAGATAACGGTGTTGCTGTTATTTTTGTCGGTGAAGATCTTGATGTTCTTATCGAACTTTGCGACAGAATACTTGTTATCGGTTCCGGTAAAGTTACAGGAATTGTTGACGGAAGAACCGCAAAGAAAGAAGAGATAGGTTATCTTATGACTCAGGCAAACGGGGGTGAATCAAATGAGTAATTCATCTAAAAAAACTCATGAACCTTTAATTCATATTACAAAAAGAGGAGCAATTTCCGAAGGGAAAGCTTGGGCGATTCGTTTAACGGCGATTCTTATTTCTTTACTTGTTTCGGCGGTTGTAATCGTTTTGCTTACTAATTATGATCCGATAAGAGTTTTCAAAGCAATGATTACCGGAAACTTCGGTTCGATGACAAAAATCAGATCGCTTTTCCAAAATATTGCAATGCTTTTATGTATTTCACTTGCCGTAACACCGGCATTTAAGATGAAATTCTGGAACCTCGGTGCCGAGGGACAGGTTCTTGTAGGCGGTCTTGCTTCGGCAGCTTGTATGTTTTACATAAAAGACGCATTGCCTAATGCCGTTCTTATACTTATTATGTTTGTAACAAGTGTTTTGGCAGGTGTTATTTGGGGACTTATTCCCGCATATTTCAAGGCGAAATGGAATGCTAACGAAACTCTGTTCACGCTTATGATGAACTATGTTGCAATTCAGCTCGTTTCGTTCTTTATAATGCTTTGGGTTCCGAGCGGTTCGTCTGTCATGGGCGTTATAAACGCAAGTTCTCAGGCAGGATGGCTTCCGAACCTTTTCGGACAGAAATACCTTATTAACATACTTATTGTTGCGCTGTTAACCGTATTTATGTTTATTTATCTTAAATACAGCAAACACGGATATGAAATAACCGTTGTCGGTGAAAGTGAAAACACAGCAAGATATATCGGAATAAATGTTAAAAAAGTTATTATTCGTACTATGGCTATTTCCGGTGCTCTTTGCGGACTTACGGGATTTTTGCTTGTTTCCGGTACAAACCACACAGTAACCAAAGAACTTGCAGGCGGTATGGGCTTTACAGCCGTAATGGTATCTTGGCTTGCTAAATTTAATCCGGCTGTAATGGTTTTGACATCGTTCCTTATTGTATTCCTTCAAAAAGGAGCAGGGGAAATCGCAACGGTTTGCCGACTTAATGAAAGCGTATCCGACATTTTAACGGGAATTATTATTTTCTTTATTATCGGCAGCGAATTTTTCATAAATTATAAAATCAATTTCAGAACAAAGCAAAAGGAGGTTAAATAATGCTTACAACGGTTTTAACATTCATAAATGCGGCTATTATTCAAAGTATTCCTTTGCTTTACGGTTCTGTCGGTGAAATAATTACCGAAAAAAGCGGTAACTTAAACCTCGGAATTCCGGGAATAATGTATATGGGCGGAATTTCCGGAATAATCGGCGGATATATTTACGAACATTCGACCGATAATCCTAATTCGTTTTTACTCGTATTAATTCCTTTGTTATCTTCTTTGTTGGGTTCTGCGCTTTTAGCACTTATATACAGTTTCCTTACAATTACTTTAAGAGCTAATCAGAATGTTACCGGTCTTGCTCTTACCACCTTCGGTATCGGTATCGGAAATTTCTTCGGCGGATCTCTTTTGAGCCTTTTCGGAGAAACAGGTTCTATTTCTCTTATTAAAACCGGTCTTTGTTTTAAGGCTACACTTCCTTTTGCAAATAAACTCGGACTTTTCGGAGAGACATTTTTATCTTTCGGATTTTTGGCGTATCTTGCGATTATAATCGCTCTTATTTCGTCATTTGTGCTTAATAAAACAAGAGTCGGTCTTAATCTTCGTGCTGTCGGAGAAAATCCCGCAACAGCAGATGCAGCCGGAATTGATGTTACAAAATATAAATATCTCGCTACTTGTATCGGCGGAGCGATCGCCGGTTTAGGCGGTTTGTATTTCGTTATGGATTATACAAGCGGTGCTTGGACCAACAACGGCTTCGGAGACAGAGGATGGCTTGCGGTTGCAATCGTAATATTTGCGATTTGGAAACCGAAATCCGCAATTTTAAGTTCCTTCCTTTTCGGCGGACTTTATATTATATGCGTTTACATTCCCGGTCTTTCAAGCAGCGCGAAAGAACTTATTAAAATGCTTCCTTATCTTGTTACGATTATTGTTCTTATTCTTATCAGTATTCGTCAGAAAAAGGAAAATCAACCGCCTGCAAGTCTCGGACTTTCATATTTCAGAGAAGAAAGATAATAAAAAAGCGTTGGGTTACCAACGCTTTTTTTGTATGTTTTCCTAATCGCTGTTTATAATAAATATAAAATCGGTAGGAGAATATTATGACTCATTATGAACTTTTAGGTAAAATACTTAAGGATGTCCGTGAAGATATGTCGGATGAAGAACTGATTGAGATGCTGATTGAAAATAAAATTTCTTTTTCAAATGAAGAAAAAATCACTTTCGGGCAGAAAGCATCGGATAAACTTGCGGATTTTGCGGGAAGTTGGACATTTATTATATCGTTTTCGCTTTTTTTGATACTTTGGGTTTTACTGAATATTTTCTTTTTGAAAAATCCCTTTGACGAATATCCGTTTATAATGCTCAATCTTGTTTTATCCTGCATTGCGGCTATTCAGGCTCCGCTTATTATGATGAGTCAAAAAAGACAGGAGCAGAAAGATAGGGAAAGAGCGGAAAACGATTTCAAAGTTAACCTCAAATGTGAAATAATTCTTGAAAACCTTCATAGAAAACTCGATGAATTGCTCGAAAAGGAAAAAGGCGGTAAATGATATGTCAAAGATAATAAAAAAATCAAAATTTTCGGCGGATTATCGTGCTATTCCCGAATTGAAAAAAATGTACCGTATGATAAAATATTAACGGTGATAAAATGAATGTTAAACTTATAATTACCGACATTGACGGAACACTTGTAAATTCAAAAAAAGAACTTCTTCCCGAAACAAAGCAAGCTATAAATAAATTCATTGATTGCGGCGGAATTTTTGCAATTGCATCGGGAAGGCCCACAAAGGGAATACAAAAATATATTGACGAACTTGATTTGAAAAATAAAGGCGGATATGTCATTTCATATAACGGTTCGAGAATTACAGAATTGAAAACGGGTAAAATTATTTATCAAAACAATATCAATCCCGATCAAATGGAAGATATAATAAACGAAACGGAAAAAATCGGAGTTCCGCTTACAACTTATAAAGACGGAGTAGCGATAACTCAAATTGCAGACGACAAATATTTTGAACTTGAAATCGGTATAAACTCTCTTGATGTGATCCGTGTCGAAAGTCTCAGAGAAGAATTGAAATATCCCGTTCCTAAGTTTTTGATTACCGGTGATCCCGAAAAAATCGAACAGGCGGAAATTCATCTTTCTCAATCGCTTAAAGGTGTAACCGTATTCAGATCGGAACCTTTTTTCTTGGAAATCGCTCCGTCTAATGTTAATAAAGGGGTTGCCGTAAACGAACTCGGAAAATATCTCGGAATAAAAAACGAGGAAATTATGGCTTGCGGAGACGGATACAACGATGTTGTGTTAATCGAAGAAGCCGGTATCGGAGTTGCAATGAAAAATGCTCAGAAACCGGTTCTTGAAATTGCCGATTATATAACCGATTCGAACGAAAATGACGGTGTGGGTAAAGCGATAAATAAATTGGCTTTTTGAAAATAACAGCATAATTTAATAAAAAAATAAACCGCTGAAAGTTTTGTAATTTCAGCGGTTGTTTTATATTTGCTTGAATAAAAAAGAACTTTAACAAATATGAAAAAGCACTTGCTTTTGCAAGTGCTTTTTCTGGCGGAGAGCAAGGGATTCGAACCCTCGAAACCGTTTTGGCGGTTTACACGATTTCCAATCGTGCTCCTTCGACCAGCTCGGACAACTCTCCGTATCACTTGACATATTATAAACGAAAGATTGAAAAAAATCAAGACCTAATTGCATTGAAATTAAAATTAGTGTATAATGTATAAAAATATCCATCAGAGGCTTATTTATGATGAAAAAATCGCTATCGGTAATTATGATTTTATGTATCGTTATGCTTTCTTTGTGCAGTTGTTTCGGCAAAGGTAAAGCAGGCGAATCTTTTGCTGTGCCGATAATCAGCGAACCTACAAGTTTGGATCCTCAGATAGCCGACTCCGACGGCGAAAAAATGATTGTTCTTAACTGTTACGAAGGACTTTTAAGAATAAATAAAGAAGGAAATATCGAAAACGGTGTCGCACAAAGTTATACCGTATCTTCCGACGGGCTTGTTTATACATTTTATCTTCGAACCGATGCACATTGGGCAATGTTTTCAGGCCATAAAAATGTTCTCGGTGAAAACTATGCGGAAACATTCGATACAAGCGTTTATGCAGAAGATTTTGAGTTTGCATTCGATAGAATTTTCGATCCGCAGATAAATTCGCCTTATGCACAGATATTTTCTTCTATATCATCTTACCGTGCTTTAGATAAATTTACTTTCGAAATCGTTCTTTCCGAAAAAGACGATAATTTATTATATAACCTTACTTGTGCGGGTGCTGTTCCGTGCGACAGAGAATTTTACGAACTGACTTCCGGAAAATACGGACTTGATGCTAAATACTCTCTTTGTAACGGGCCGTTTAATGTCGGTAAATGGATTGAAGGAACATCAATCAGAATTGACAAAAACAACGAATATTGCGGAGAAAATGAGGTTATGCCGGCTTCGGTTACTTTTTACATAAACACAAGTAAGGAAAAAGTTGCCGATAAAATGAATAACGAAACTTACGATGTTGCTTACCTTAATACTATTAACTATTCACGCATAACCGATAAAGATGATTTTAATACGGTAAGCATCGAAAATACGGTTTGTTCATTTGTTTTTAATCAAACCGACAAGTATCTTTCAAATAAAAATATTCGGCTTGCATTAGCGTATGCATCCGATTTATCTCTTGCCGAGTCAATTTCGGATACAGTAAAACCCGCCTCAAGTTTTGTTCCGCCAAACTGTAAAGTCGGAAATATGGCATATGTTAATTCAGATAACGGAGATTATGTTTACAAATACGATTCACAATCGGCAAAAGATTATTTCCAACAAGGACTTCTTGAAGTCGGATCTTCTAATGTTGAAATTGAAATAAAGTGTACTGACGAATACGAAACATTTGTTAAATATCTTGTTCAGGTATGGCAAAAAACACTCGGTGTTAAATTTTCCGTTTCGGTTTATGTTGTTGAAAGCGGAGAACTTGATTCGATATTAACTTCGGGCAATTATTCGGTAATCTTTTATCCGATTACGGCAAACACTTCGGCGGCAGATGATTTTCTTGAGATGTTTGCGCAAAACGGTAAATTCTCTTACAGTTCCGACAGTTATATTCAGGCAATTGAAAATATGCGCTTATCATCGAATGATTTTTCATCGCTTTATGAACAATGTGTAAAAGCTGAACAAATTTTAATCGAAGATGCTGTTATGATTCCGGTAATCTATGATTACAGTTATTTCATTACGGTCGACGATGTTGACGGAATTTATTTTTATCCGTCGGGAGATATAATGTATTTTATCAATGCGGTTAAACGGTAAGTTATGAGAAAACACAGAAAAACTTTAATACTTATTTCTTGGTTATCGGTAATTTTTTGTATGGGGCTGATTTTTGTGTTATCCGATCAGCCGGCAAGTATTTCAAGTAAGTCGAGCGATAATTGTATTGAATGGCTGTATAATATTTTTTCAATTAGAGTCAGTTCACATTTTATAAGAAAAACAGCTCACGCAACGGAATTTTTCGGGTTGTGTTTACTGTTGAATTTTGCTTTTTCGGTTACCGAAAATAAATTTTTACCGATTATTTCTTTTTTTACAACCGTTTTGTATGCTCTTACAGATGAATTTCATCAGATGTTTGTCGAAGGCAGAGCGTGTCAGTTGAAAGATCTACTAATTGATTCCTGCGGTGCCGGAATATGCCTGATAATTTTATCAATAATTTATTTATTATATAAAAAATACTGTAATAAGCGAGGTAAATTATGTCAGTTTTAAGACCTTTTGAAGCAATCAGACCAAAGAAAGAATACGCAAGTAAGGTAGCGGCGTTGCCTTACGATGTTATGAATTCCGCAGAAGCCAGAGAAATGACTCTCGGGAACGATTTGTCTTTTCTTCATGTTGACAAAGCGGAAATTGATCTTCCCGAATCAACATATATATACAGTGAAGAAGTTTATCAAAAAGCAAATGAAAACCTTAATAAACTTATTGATAACGGTGTACTTGCCAAAGAAGATAAACCTTGCTTTTATATTTACGAACAAGTAAGGCAGGGAAAAGTTCAGACGGGTATTGTCGGCTGTGCATCAATTGACGATTATATAAACAATGTAATAAAAAAACACGAATTAACCCGTGCGGACAAGGAAGCGGACAGAATTCACCATGTTGATACGCTTGATGCAAACACAGGTCCTATTTTCCTTGCATACAGAAAAAACGAAACTCTTAAAAATATACTCGCTTCGTGGAAAGATTCTCACGGTGCCGAATATGATTTTGAGTCGGACGGCGTAAAACAGACAGTGTGGGTAATTGATGACGATGCCGTTATTTCCGAAATCGCATCGGAGTTTGATAAAATACCGTCATTGTATATTGCAGACGGACACCACAGAGCAGCATCTGCGGTAAAAGTCGGCCTTAAAAGAAGAGAGAGCAATCCCGATTATACCGGATGCGAAGAATTCAATTATTTCTTAAGCGTTGTATTCTGTGCCGACGATCTTGCGATTATGGATTATAACAGAGTAATCGCAGATTTGAACGGAAATACCAAAGAAGAATTTATCGAAAAAATTTCCGATAAATTTAATGTCGAAAAAGTCGGAAGCGAAGCTTACAAACCCGAAAAAGCACATACTTTCGGAATGTATCTCGATTCAGAGTGGTATTGCCTGAGCGCAAAAGAGGGGACATTTGATTGCAAGGATCCCGTTTTAAGCCTTGATGTTTCGATTTTACAAAATAATCTTATATCGCCCGTTTTGAATATTAACGATCCGAGAACAGATAAACGCATTGATTTTGTCGGCGGAATAAGAGGACTCGGAGAACTTGAAAAAAGAGCAAACAGCGATATGAAACTCGCTTTTTCAATGTATCCGACAACACTCGACGAACTTATGGCAATTGCCGATGCGGGAATGACTATGCCGCCGAAATCGACTTGGTTCGAGCCTAAACTTCTCAGCGGATTATTTATACATAAATTGCATTGAAAAATTAAATTCGATAGTGTATAATACTATGGCTAAATGAAATCGAAGGAATGAAATAAATGAAATTAGGTATCGTAGGTTTGCCCAATGTAGGTAAAAGCACGCTTTTTAATGCAATTACCAATGCAGGTGCTCAGTCGGCAAACTATGCGTTTTGCACAATAGAACCGAATGTCGGGGTTGTCGATGTACCGGATTACCGCCTTGACGAACTTGCGAAAATGTATTCTCCCGACAAGGTTACGCCGGCTTCCATTGAATTTGTCGATATAGCCGGTCTGGTAAAAGGTGCTTCAAAAGGTGAGGGACTCGGAAATAAATTCCTTTCTCATATCAGAGAAGTCGATGCTATCATACATGTTGTAAGATGTTTTGAAAATGATGATATAATCCATGTTGAAGGTTCTATTGATCCGGCAAGAGATATTGATACAATCAACCTTGAATTGCTTTTATCCGATGCCGAAATTCTCGATCGAAGAATTATCAAGGCTGAAAAAGAATTAAAAGGTGATAAGTCGCTTCAAAAAGAAGTTGACTTTCTCCACCGCTTGAAAAACGAACTTGACAACGGCGTTAATGCAAGAGCGGTTGAAACCGACGATGAAGAAGCTGAAATCCTTTCGGGAATCGGTTTGCTTTCAGCTAAGCCCGTTATTTATGCTTGTAATATGAGCGAAGATGATTTCAGAAATAACATTGAAACAAATTCCGGATATAATGCCGTAAAAGAACTCGCTTCAAAAGAGGGAGCGCAGGTTCTTCCGATTTGTGCCGAACTTGAGGCTGAAATTTCTTCACTTGATAAAGAAGAAAAAGAAATGTTCCTTTCGGACATCGGTGTCGACAAAGGCGGTCTTGATCTTTTGATTCAGCGTTCATACGATTTGCTCGGACTCATGTCTTTCCTTACAGCCGGAAAGCCCGAAGTCAGAGCATGGACAATAAAAAAAGGTACAAAAGCTCCCAAAGCCGCAGGAAAGATCCATTCCGATATAGAGAGAGGATTTATCCGTGCCGAAATAGTGTCTTATGATGATCTTATTTCGCTCGGATCTATGCAGGCAGCAAAAGAGAACGGTAAAATCCGTTCGGAAGGAAAAGAATATATAATGCAAGACGGCGATATTGTTCTTTTCAGATTTAATGTTTGATAATTTGTTTATCGGTGCCCGTAGCTCAGTTGGATAGAGCGTCAGACTCCGACTCTGAAGGCCGCAGGTTCGACTCCTGTCGGGCACGCCAATAATCGACAAAGCTCATTAGAGTTTTGTCGATTTTATTTAGGAGGATAATTATGGATGTAAATGAAATTTTGTCAAAATGCGATCATACGCTTTTATCACAGACAGCAACATTTGAAGAAATTAAATCACTGTGCGATGATGCGATAAAATACAGAACGGCAACTGTTTGTATACCGCCGTGCTATGTTAAAAGCGCAAAAGAATATGTAGAAGATAAATTGAAAATCTGTACGGTAATCGGATTTCCGAACGGAAATTCGACAACTGCTTCAAAATGCTTTGAAACTTCCGAGGCGGTTGAAAACGGGGCTGATGAAATTGATATGGTAATAAATATCGGATGGTTAAAATCAAAGCGGTATGACGATGTTTTGAATGAAATAAATTCCGTAAAAAGTTCCTGTGCAGGCAAGGTGTTAAAAGTAATAATAGAAACCTGCCTTTTGACCGAAGAAGAAAAAATTAAAATGTGCAAAATAATTTCCGAGTCAAATGCAGATTATATTAAAACATCAACGGGATTTTCAACTAACGGCGCAACAAGAGAAGATATTAAACTTTTTTCCGAAAATATAAGCGGAAATTTGAAAATAAAGGCTGCCGGAGGTATTTCTTCGCTTGAAGATGCGCAGGAATTTTTAGATCTCGGGGCATCAAGACTCGGAACGAGTAAGATCGTAAAAACGGTTAAAGGTGTTTGATATATGTCTAAAAGAGTTTTTTTAATTGTTCTTGATTCGTGCGGTATAGGTCAATTACCCGATGCGGCTGAATTCGGAGATAAAAACTGCAACACATTGAAACGGATTTCTTCTTCTAAAATGTTTTCGGCCGAAAATATGATTAAGATGGGTTTGGGAAACATTGAAGGCTGCGAATATTTGAAAAAAGACAAAAATCCCGTTGCGGCATACGGAAAATGCAAAGAAATGTCTATGGGTAAAGATACGACAATCGGACATTGGGAAATTGCCGGAATTATTTCCGAAAAACCGATGCCGACTTATCCTAACGGATTTCCAAATGAGATTATCAGCTGTTTTTCCCGCCTTATAGGAAGAAATGTTATATGTAACAAAGTGTATTCCGGTACGGAAGTAATTAAAGATTACGGAGACGAACATATCAAAACAGGCGATTTGATTGTTTATACATCAGCAGACAGTGTGTTTCAAATTGCGGCTGACGAAAACACCGTACCGATTGATCAGCTGTATGAATACTGTCAAACGGCAAGACAAATTCTTACGGGTGAACACTCGGTAGGCAGAGTTATAGCAAGACCTTTTATTAAGAAAAACGGAGAGTTTGTCAGAACGGCAAACCGTCGTGATTTTTCATTGACTCCCCCTAAGAAAACACTTCTGGATATGCTGTGCGAAAACGGAAAAGATGTCTATGCGATAGGAAAAATCAACGATATTTTCGCTTCGGAGGGTATTACCGAATTTGTTTACACTCATTCTAACGAAGAAGGTATGAAATTAACCTATGAGGCGTTAGGTAAAGAATTTGAAGGTTTATGTTTTACAAATCTTGTTGATTTCGATATGCTTTACGGACACCGTCAGGATATTGACGGATATGCAAATGCATTTAGCAAATTTGACTTGTGGCTGCCTTCGTTCACGAAAAAAATGAATAAAGACGATATTTTAATAATAACGGCTGATCACGGATGCGATCCGGGAGATGAAAGCACCGATCATACAAGAGAGTATATACCTTTGATTGTTTACGGAGAAAGAATTAAGCCGTATAATTTAGGAATCAGAAATACTTACGGCGATATTGCCGCAACGGTTGCGGATTATTTCGGAATAACTTATTCGGGTGCCGGAACAAGTTTCTTAAACTGTATATTAAAAGAAGGAGAATAATATGACAAATAAAGAACTTTGCGATATTGCCGTTAAGGCTTGCAAAAATTCGTATTCACCTTATTCTAAATACCGTGTCGGTGCTGCATTGATGAGCAAAAGCGGTAAAATATATACAGGCTGTAATATAGAAAACGCTTCATATTCGGCAACTGTTTGTGCCGAAAGAACAGCACTGTTTAAGGCAATCAGCGAAGGGGAAACAGATTTTTCCGTAATTGCGCTTGCCGGTCGAAAAGACGGAAAAACAGATAACGGAGCGCTTCCTTGCGGAATATGTCTTCAAGTGTTATCGGAATTTTGCGACGGTGATTTCAAAATTTTGATTGTTAACAGCGCAGACGGTTATACGGAATACTCGTTAAAAGAATTACTTCCTCAGCCGTTTTCCTTATCCGATTAAAACGGTATATATTTATTCCGATAAATCGTTTTGATTTATCGGAATTTTAATTTGTTGACATTTTTCCTTTAAGTGCTAAAATGAAATTATATAATGACACAGGAGGGAAAATATGGCAACTTCTATTGAATTTATAAAGAAATATTCAAATACGACTTTTGATGAACTTGATTTTACCGATGTTGAAAATTTAATTCTTTGTGAAATTTTCTATATGCCTTTCGAAAAAGCGATACGCTGCGGATTTGAAGCAAAACCGATTTTGTTTTCAGATGCTTGCAGAAAAGTTTTTGCATATAACGGATATAAACATATTTCTCCCGGCTTTTTAATGAATAACGGTATAAGCGGAAAAATGCTTGCGCTTGCCGATACAAAGCGTTATAAAGATGTTCGTATATATGCCTGCGAAACCGTATTCGCAATCGATCCTGCGGTTCAGTTCGGAGCCGTAACATTTATTTTGCCCAACGGAAAAAATGTGGTCGTTTTCCGTGGAACCGATGATTCATGGGTTGGTTGGCGTGAGGATCTTCAGATATTTACCAAAAAGGGTATACCTTCTCATAAACTCTGCGTTGATTATCTTGAACGGGTTGCAAAGGAACTTCCCGACGGCGATATTATAATTTGCGGACATTCGAAAGGCGGACATATTGCGCTTCACAGTGCATTGTATTGCAGTGAAAATGTCAGAAAAAGAATTGTGAAAGTTTATAATAATGACGGCCCCGGATTTTACAGTTATAACTATCTTGAATCGAAACCTTATAACGAAATCAAGCCGAAATACCGCCATTTTGTGCCCGACAGTTCGTTTGTAGGTATGCTTTTGGTTCATGACGATGATTATATTCCCGTTAAAAGCACTAAACTTTTCGGCATGATGCAACATGATCCGGCAACTTGGAGAATTAAAGGAACACAGTTTTTGACAAGAGATGAATTGACTTTTTTGGCAAAAGTCGTTGATCTTGTTTTGAAAAAGGTTCTTTACGGTATTGATGATGAGCACAGTTTGAATTTTGACGAAGTTTTAGCGCAAGTCATCAGAGGAACGGGGCAGATAAACATAACCAATTTTTCCAAAAATTTAATCACTTCTGTAAAAGGTGCAAAAAACAGCTGGGATAATGTAGATGAGACAGCGAAAAAACTCTTTGTTTCAACATTTTCCGGAGTCGGAAAAGCAATTGACGAATGTGTAAAAATCGTTATTGCGCAAAACAAGACAACTCATCACAAGCATAAGGCAAAAATATTTTAGTTTTTTCGATTTTTCTGTTGACAAAATGCGATTAAAAATTCATAATATATAAGCAAAATAAAATCGGTAGGTAAGGCTACCAAAGGGATAAGTTATCCGCAATTTGCATTTTTGTTTTTTGCAGATATAATGGATACGGACTGCTGCCGTGAAAAGTGGAGACACTGTAAGCAGGTCAACAGGTTACATCGAATTCAAGGTGTAATTTAACGCAGTTTCATTGCCCTTTGATGCTAAAGCTTGAACGGAGTTATACAGTTATATTTCTCATACCGAATTTTATTTTGGTATGAGATTTTTTATTTGTGAGGTGAAAACAATGGACGCAGGAGGCGTGAGAAGTACAGATCCTATTCCACGAAGTATCGTGAACACCGATATGCTTAATGCGTTCGGGTTTTCGGAATAAACGATATGTACTTTGTTTCCTATTTTACATTTGATTTCGGAGGGAACAGTTATGTACGAAAAAGTAATTGAATTATTAAACGAAAAAAAATATCATGAATTAAAAGGCATACTTGCCGAAATGAATGAAGCGGATATTGCGTCGGTATTAACCGAGTTGCCGGAAGAAATGCTTCCTTTGGTTTACAGAATTCTTCCTAAAGAACTTGCGGCGGATGTTTTTGTTAATATGGAGTCGGACGCTCAGGAAATTCTTATCAGAGCGTTCAGTGATACCGAACTTCGTGAAGTTCTTGATGAACTTTATGTCGATGATGCCGTCGATATAATCGAGGAGATGCCGGCAACGGTTGTTAAAAGAATTCTTATGCATACCGATCCGGAAATCAGAAAAAGTATCAATGAAATTCTTAAATATCCGGAAGATTCTGCCGGAAGTTTGATGACAATCGAATATGTCGATTTGAAAAAATATATGTCGGTTGATGACGCTTTTACAAGAATAAGACGCACGGGTGTCGACAAAGAAACGATTTATATTTGTTATGTTACAGACGATAACAGAAAACTTCTCGGACTTGTTACTGTAAAAGATTTGCTTTTGTCCGAAAAAAGCAAAAAAATGTTTGAAATAATGGAAACAAATGTTATTTCGGTAACAACACTTGAAGATAAAGAAGTCGTTGCGGAAAAATTCCAAAAATACGACCTTATGGCAATACCTGTTGTCGATCAGGAAGAAAGATTAGTCGGAATTGTAACTTTCGACGATGCGATGGATGTTTTGCAGGATGAAAACACCGAGGATATCGAAAAGATGGCGGCTATTACGCCTACGGATAAACCGTATCTTAAAATGACTGTGTTTGAAACATGGAAAAACCGTATTCCTTGGTTGCTTCTTTTGATGGTTTCGGCAACTTTTACCGGAAAAATCATTACGGCTTTTGAAAGCGCTTTGCAAGCACAGATTGTCTTAACATCATTTATACCGATGCTTATGGATACCGGCGGTAACTGCGGCGGTCAGTCGTCTGTTACGATTATAAGAAGCCTTTCACTCGGAGATGTTGATTTCAAAGATGTTTTTAAGGTTATCTGGAAAGAGTTCCGAGTATCTCTTTTGTGCGGAATTACACTTGCAATTGTCAGTTTCGGAAAACTTATGCTTTTGGATAAAGTCGGTTTCGGAGTTTCGGTAACCGTATGCTTTACAATGCTTTTGACAATCGTTTTTGCAAAGTTTGTAGGTTCGACTTTGCCTATTCTTGCTAAAAAAATCGGGTTTGACCCCGCTGTTATGGCAAGTCCTTTTATAACGACAATCGTCGATGCTATTTCTCTTTTGATTTATTTTGAAATTGCGGGATTGATTTTAGGCGTTTGATTTTACAGTCCGATTATTAACTAATCGGACTGCTTTTTTTACATAATTTATTGACTTATTTGTATACGCTCTCATATAATATGTGTATGGGGTGAAACGAATTATGAAAGACAGGAAAAAACTCAGTTTAATAATTATTTTGCTTTCTGCGATGATAGTTATTTTATCCGCTTTATTGGTTTATTTTATACATATTGCTAATTCGTCCGATGATTTTGACGGACTTGAAAATTCATATAAACAAGTTCAAGAGCAGTTATCGTCATATCAAAATGAGATTTCGGAAAAAAATTCGCAGATTGAGTTTTTTTCGAGCAGTTTAGATGAACAAAAATCGGTTTATGAAAGTGAAAAATCCGAATTAAATAAAAAAATTGATGACTTAAACGGAAAAATAAAAAAATATCAATCAACTTCCGAAACTGTAAATTACGGCTCCGCCGTATCCGATATGAAGCCTGCGGCTGATTCTAAAACCGTTTATTTAACCTTTGATGACGGACCTTCGCCCAACACACTTAAAATCATAGATGTTTTGAATTCATATAATATTAAAGCGACATTTTTTGTTAAAAACAATCCGCAATACAATTCGTATATGAAAAACATTGTCAATAGCGGAAATGCAATTGCTTTACATACATATTCGCACGATTATAAAACAATTTATACTTCCGATGAGGCGTTTTACAATGATTTGCAAAACATATCGGATCTCGTTTTTTTCGAAACCGGAGTGCGAAGCAATATTATGCGTTTTCCCGGCGGAAGCAGTAATACCGTGAGTAAAAAATACAATACCGAAACGGGTATAATGACGAGGCTTACTCAAGGCGTTACCGAAAAAGGATATTTATATTTTGATTGGAACTGTTCATCCGGAGACGCTTCGTCTAACAGTTTGCCTAAAGATGATATCGTTGCTAATTGTAAGAAGGTTCCGTCGGCAAAAAATGTTATTGTTCTTATGCACGATACCGGTGCCAAACAAACAACCGTCGAAGCATTACCCGAAATAATCGAGTTTTATAACAGCTGCGGATATGCATTCGATATTATCACTCAAAGCACCGTTCCCGTGCATCACAAGGTGAATAACTGATATTTTTGTATATATTATATATTATTTTAATTTGTCGATAGTCAAATTGCACAAACATTAACTTTTTTGTTCTCTATGCTTTGGGATTACCACCGAATTATTTCAAAAAGCACCATATATCGTGCTAAAAATGTTGACGGGGACAAGTTTTGTGATATAATATGATAACGAAAAAAGAATTTTCAGTTTAGTTAAATATGATATGGGGAGTATGAATATGTATACAAAAGATGTTCTTGTTCAGAATCAGGTAGGTTTGCACGCAAGACCCGCTACTTTCTTTATTCAGAAAGCAAACGAGTTCAAATCTTCGATTTGGGTTGAAAAAGAAGAAAGAAGAGTCAATGCAAAGAGCCTTCTCGGTGTTCTTTCTCTTGGAATTATGGGCGGAACGGAAATTCGTATAATCGCAGGCGGTTCCGATGAGGAGCAAGCTGTTGAAGAGTTGGTAAAACTTGTTGAATCCGGTTTTTCGGAAGATTGATTTTAATAATCAAATTTTAAGACGCATCGGTTTTAATCGGTGTGTCTTTTTGTTATAACATATTTTTGTTTTCGGAGGTGAAATATGAACGAAAAGTTACCTTTGCTCAGAAAAAAAGCAATGAGTTTACCGCTGTTGCCGGGTGTTTATATAATGAAAAATTCAAAAAATGAAATCATTTATATCGGTAAAGCGAAAAAATTGAAAAACCGAGTAAGTCAGTATTTCGGCTCACAAAATAACCATAGCATAAAAGTCAGAAAAATGGTTGAAAATGTTAACGATTTTGATTATATCGTTACCGACAGTGAATTTGAAGCGCTTGTGCTTGAATGCAGTTTAATTAAACAGCATACTCCGAAATACAATATTTTGCTTAAAGACGATAAAGGATACAGTTATATTGAAATCAGCGGAGATAAATATAAAAAAATATCGGCAGTTCTGCAAAAAAGTAACAAAAGCGGTGTTGAGTATATCGGGCCTTTTACAAGTTCATATTCGGTTAAGCAAAGCGTTGATACGGCAAATAAAATATTCAAGCTTTATCAGTGCAACAAATCCTTTCCGAGAGATTTCCGAAAATCGAGGCCGTGTTTGAATTATTATATTTCTCAGTGCTGCGGAGTTTGTACGGGAAAGGTTTCGGAAAAAGAATATTCCGAAAGTTTTAATCAGGCTCTTAAATTCTTGAGGGGAGATACACAGGATGTCATAAACGAACTTTCCGAGAAGATGACAGCGGCTTCCGAAAATCTCGATTTTGAAAATGCGGCAAAATTCAGAGATAAAATCAATGCGATAAATAAAATGAAAGATAAGCAAAAGGTTGTATTCGGAAATATTCGTCAACAGGATGTATTTGCAAGCGCCGAAAATAACGGCACAACCTGTCTTGAGGTGCTTCGTTTTAACGATAATAAACTCTATGACAGCGAGCATTTTTTCTTTGAAAGTTCCGATGAATCGGAAGAATTGCAAAGAACAGAGTATATAACATCGTTTTACGGTATAAGAGATAATATCCCCAAGCGTATAACACTTGAAGGTGAAGTCGAGGACAGTGAACTTCTCGAAAAATGGCTAAGCGAAAAGAAGGGACAAAAAGTTGAAATATTTGTTCCTTCAAGAAACGGTATACAAGCCGAAATTGTTAAAATGTGTAAAGAAAACGCAATCGAAAAACTTGCCCTTCATCAAGGTAAAAGCGGAAAAACAGTTGCGGTTTTAGAAGAACTTCAAAATTTACTCGGGTTGAAAAAAACACCCGAATATATTGAATCTTATGATATTTCACATACTGCCGGTTCCGATGCGGTAGGAGGAATGGTTGTTTTCAAGGACGGAAAGCCGTATAAAAAAGCATATAGACATTTTGCGATAAAATCTTTTTCAAATGATGATTACGGCTCAATGAACGAGGTTTTAACAAGGCGTTTCAACGAGTATTTTCTTCATAAAGATCAAGAAGAAGGATTCGGTAAACTTCCGGATTTGATTTTACTTGACGGCGGTCAGGGTCAGGTTAATGCTGTTTTGCCCGTTTTGAAAGAGTTTGGATTGGATATATCCGTTTTCGGTATGGTAAAAGACGGCAAACACCGTACAAGAGCGATTGCCTATGACGGCGGAGAGATAGAAATAAACTCGAAAAGACAGGTGTTTACCTTGATATCCGATATACAAAACGAGGTTCACCGTTTTTCAATTGAGTATCATCATAAGAAACATCAGAAAAACGGAATGTCGCTTTCTCTTACAAAAATCAACGGAATCGGTCAGGCGAAAGCTAAAGCACTGCTTAAGCACTTCAAAACAATATCCGCTATAAAGAATGCAACGGCGGAAGAACTTATGCAAGTAAAAGGAATTAACAAAGAACTTGCGGAAAATATAAGAAAGTTTTATAATTAAGTAAACGCAAATATTAAGGAGTAGAAAATGTATAAAGCGGTAATTTTTGATTTGGACGGCACTTTGCTCAATACTCTTGAGGACCTTGCCGACAGCACAAACTATGCACTTGAAAAAAACGGATTTAATAAAAGAACTCTTGAAGAAATAAGACGGTTTGTCGGTAACGGAAATATAAAACTTATGCAAAGAGCGTTACCCGAAAATGTCAGCGAAAGTCAATTCGACAAAGCGTATGCGGATTTTTGTGAGCATTACAAACACAATATGGCTAATAAAACAAGAGCGTATGACGGAATTGACGATATGTTAAAAGCTCTTTATGACAGCGGAAAGAAACTTGCAATTGTAACAAATAAAATTGACTTTGCCGCTCAGGAACTTTGCGGAAATCTTTTCGGAGATTATGTTAAAACCGTAGTCGGCAGCGACGGTATAAGACCTAATAAACCGGCACCGGACGGATTGCTTTACGCATTGGATAAACTCGGTGTTGATAAAAGCGAGGCGGTTTTTGTCGGAGACAGCGAAGTTGATATTGCAACCGCAAATAATGCGCAGATGGACTGCATCGGTGTTCTTTGGGGATTCAGAGACAGAGAACAACTTGAAAAAATCGGTGTAAAGACAACTGTAAGTAATTCCGAGGAACTTTGCAATAAGTTGTTATTTGATTAAAAACTATTGACTTTTTTGTCAAAAACAGAGAAAATAAAAAAGTATTTGAATTATGGAGTATTCTTTATGAGAGTAATTACGGGTTCTGCAAGAGGCAGGAAACTTAAAACCCTTGAAGGCGATGAAATTGTCAGACCGACAACAGACCGAGTAAAAGAAGCGATTTTCAGTATTATTCAATTTGATTTGGAAGATGCGAAAGTTCTTGACTTGTTTGCGGGTTCGGGTCAGTTGGGAATCGAAGCGCTGAGCAGGGGAGCCGCAAATGCGGTTTTTATTGATAAAAGTGCACAGGCGGTTGAAATTATAAAAGAAAACCTCAAAACAACCGGACTTTTTCAAAAAGCAACCGTATTAAACGCCGACAGTGTAAGTTTTATTAAAAACTCCAAAAATAAATTTGACATTGTTTTATTGGATCCTCCTTACAATAAAATGTTAATTGATGAAGTTCTCGAAAATGTTGCCGATTGTTGTAATGACAATGCGACAATCGTTTGCGAAACCGATTTCGGTGAAGATCTTCCCGAAACTGCGGGAGAATTCGAAAAGTTCAGAGAATATAAATATTCAAAAACAAAAATTACAACCTATAAGCATAAGCAATAAGCGGGTGATTTTCAGTGAAAACGGTAATTTGTCCGGGAAGTTTCGATCCTGTTACTCTCGGTCATCTTGATATTATAAGAAGAAGTTCAAAGATATTCGATAAAGTAATTGTTCTTGTAATGACTAACTATAAAAAGAAAAACAGTTATTCATTTTCTTCCGAAGAGCGAGTTGAAATGATAAGAAGATGTACTGCCGGACTTGAAAATGTCGAAGTTGACAGTTATGACGGTCTGCTTGCGGAATATGCAAGACAAAGCGGTGCTGTTGCAATCGTAAAAGGATTGAGGGCGGTTTCGGATTTTGAGTATGAATTTCAACAAGCGCTTATCAATAAAGAACTTAACAATGAAGTTGAGACGGTTTTCATTACAACAAGAGCGGAAAATATGTATTTAAGCTCAAGTGTTGTTAAGCATATTTGCAGTTTAGGCGGAGATATTTCAACCTTTGTGCCGTCGGAAATCTGTGATGCTATTATTGAAAGAATCAGAAAGGATGATTTGAAATGAGTATAGAAATGTTGCTCGATAATATCGAAGAGGTACTGGAAAACAGTAAAAATGTTCCTTTTTCTTCGAAAATATCTGTTGACGGAGATGAAATCAAAACTATCATCGAAGACATAAGACTTAATATGCCCGATGAATTGATGAAAGCAAGAAAAATCGCTTCCGAAAGAAAAGAAATTCTCGATGCCGCTCAGGCAACTTCCGAGGATATTATCAATGATGCGAGAATGAAAGCGAAAGTAATTGTTTCCGAGCATGAAATAACCAAATCAGCACAGGAGAATGCATCGGAAATTCTTCAGCAGGCTCGCACTCAGGCAACAGAAATAATCGAGCAGGCCCGTGCAACTGCTTCGGATATGACACAGCAGGCTCAGAAATGGGCAACCGATCTTCGAACAAGTGCCGGTGAATATGTTGAAAACATTGTTGCGACCGCCGATGAAGCTTTAACAACTTCGGTAAACGAAATAAGAAAAGCAAGAATGTCGTTAAGAAATGCCGCTCAGGCAAGAGAAGACTGATATAAGCATTAAATCACACCTCGTCGCATATATATTGTGTACGAGGTGAATTTATATGTTTGTTTATTCGGTAAATAAGCGTCAAATAAAGTTTTTCGGAATTATATTATGTTTAGCCGCAATGGCAATTGTTTTGGCAGTTTTGACAAAAGACAGCTTAAGCGTTGCCAACACTTCGCAGCTTAATTTGAAAGCCGGCACTCAGGAAGAACGAATAGCATATTTTTCTCAGTTCGGTTGGAGCGTTGATGAAGAACCGATAGAAGTTAAAGAAATAATAATACCCGCCGAATTTGACGAAGTTTACGAAAATTACAATAATATACAAAAGGAACAAGGTTTTGACTTATCACAGTATTGTTCTCAAAGAGTCAAAAAGTGGACATATAAAGTAAGTAACTATCCGAATTACGAAAACAGCGATTGCATTAGAGCGACTTTATTGGTTAAAGACGGAAATGTAATCGGCGGTGATGTTTGTTCGGTTGAACTTGACGGATTTATGCACGGCTTTGTTTATCCTGAAAATAATACTCGGTAACGGAGATAATATGGCAGTTGAAAGATTGGATAAATTGATTTGCAAAAGCGGAAAATATACACGCAGTCAAATAAAAAAACTTATCAGATCAGGTGAAATTACCGTAAACGGAATTAAAGCATCGGACTCTTCCGAAAAGGTTGAATCCGATACGGCATCGGTTTTTGTATGCGGTGAAAAGATTGATACTGTTGAGCATATTTATATAATGCTTAACAAACCCAAGGGTGTTGTTTCGGCAAGCGAAGGCAAAGGAGAAATAACTGTTGTTGATATTTTACCGGAAAATATGAAACGAAAAGGGTTGTTCCCCGCAGGCAGACTTGATAAAGACACAACTGGTTTTGTTTTAATAACTGATGACGGTGATTACGCTCACAGAATACTTTCTCCGAAAAATCATATCAAAAAAACATATATCGCTTCATTAGACAAACCGCTTGACGATAATTCAAAAAAAATTCTCGAAAACGGAATCGTCTTAAAAGACTCCACTGTTTTTAAGCCTGCGGAAGTTGAATATGCGGACGACAAACACGATAAAATAACAATAACGATTTATGAGGGTAAATATCATCAAGTTAAAAGAATGTTCAAGGCGGTAGGGTGTACTGTTATTGATCTTAAACGAATCAAGATGGGCAATGTCTGCCTTGATAATTCGCTTGAATCGGGACAGGCACGCTTTCTTACCGAAGAAGAAATCAGACTTATCGAAAAAAAATGAATATTTTTTTATGTTCTTTCCAAACATCAAATTAAAGAAAGGAATGAACATAAATGAATAATAAAAAAAGAAAAATCCGTATAATTGAAATTTCGCTTTTGATTGCTTTTAGCGTAACTTGTTTTTTAAGTACGGTTTCATTTGCACATACTTGCGGCGATATAAGAGAAAGTGTTTTAAGAATGCACATTATCGCTAATTCCGATTCCGAAGAAGATCAGCAATTAAAACTGAAAGTCAGAGATGCCGTTCTTGAAGCCGGAAAAGAATGTTTCGATTCAAGTTCGACACTTGATCAGGCGCTCGAAAAACTTGTTCCGGAAAAATCCGAACTTAAAAAGATTGCCGAAGATGTAATAAGAGAAAACGGATATGATTACAGTGTCGATATTAAAATCGAAAACACATTTTTTCCTACGAAAACTTATGACGATGTTACTTTGCCGGCAGGTGAATATTTGGCGGTAAATGTTGTAATCGGTGAGGGAGAAGGGCATAATTGGTGGTGTGTGATGTTTCCGCCGATGTGCTTGCCTGCCGCCGAAAGCGAAGTCGAAATCGAAGATGTTTTGACAGACAGCGAAATCGGAATTGTCAAAAGCAATCCGAAATACGAGCCGAGATTTAAGATAGTCGAACTCTACGAAAAATTCATAAAAAATTATTAAAAATACACTTTTATAATTCCTTTATGTTTGATATAATTATTTTATTAAGCATAAAGGAATTTTGGTGTTTTTATGAGTAGTGTAAGTTATAATATAATACCTAAACCGAATTATTATAACAAAGGAAACAGTACATATACCGTTTCTTCTTCAACGGCTGTGCTTTGTAACGAAGCGTTTTTACCTGTTGGAAATTATCTGACACAGTATCTGAGAACAAAAGCCGTCGAAGGCGAAGGTACAATTAAAATTCAAAAAATCGAAGGCTTATCAAACGAAGAATACGAACTTCATATTACAACAGACGGCATAATAATAAAAGCAAGTGATTTCGGCGGCGCTTTTTACGGTGCCGTAACGCTCAAAACAATACTTATGCAGGCTGATAAATCCAATGGGAAAGCCAAAGTCAACACCTTAATCATAAAGGACAAACCCGACAACGAGTACCGTGGTTTAATGCTTGATGTAAGCCGACATTTTTTCTCGGTTGATGAAATCAAAGATTTGCTCGAAAATATGTCGATGCTTAAACTTAATAAGTTTCATTGGCATCTTTCTGACGATCAAGGATTCAGAATAGAAAGTAAAATTTATCCTCAACTCAATTCTATCGGATCAAAGCGCACATCACGGCACTTAAAAGGATTCGGATTAGATAACGATAATGTCGAAGATTTTTCTTTTTACACTCAGGAAGAAATTAAAGATATTGTAAAATTTGCCTTTGAGCGAAATATCGAAATCATTCCGGAAATTGATCTTCCGGGGCACACTACCGCAATAATAGCTTCTTTGCCGGAACTTTCATGCAATTCGAAACAGGCGAATGTGCTTACAGTAAACGGTGTAAGCGACGGAATACTTTGTGCGGGAAATGAAAAGACTTTTGAATTCTTGGAAAACTTATTTTCCGAAATTTGTCCTCTTTTCCCGTCGGATAAATTCCATATCGGCGGTGATGAGGCTTTCAGAGGATATAAAATTTGGGAACAATGTGATAAATGTAAAGAGTTGGCAAAACAGCTTAACATTGAAAATTCAAAAGATTTACAAGTTTGGTTTATGAATAAAGTTGCCGAAATTCTGAAAAAGCACGGAAAAACGGCTGTTGCATGGGATGACTGTATGAGCGATAGCCTTGACAAAAGTATCGAATGTCAGTTTTGGCGTCCTAATGCAATGGCAAAAGTCAGGAAAGTATCAAAAGAAAGAAATGTGATTATTTCACCTTGCAATTATTTTTATTTCGACATAAAATATTCAAAAATTCCTTTGAAAAAAGTATATAATTTTAATAAAGTTAAAGTCGGATTTACAAGTTCGCAGCAAAAGAACAGCGGATATGAATGTGAACTTTGGACTGAATGGATTGATTCAAAAGAGGCTCTTGAATTTTCCGCTTTTCCGAGAACGGTTGCTTTTGCCGAAGTGGCATGGACAAAACTCGAAAACAGAAATTATAAAGATTTTTATAAAAGGCTCAATTGGTTCAAGGTGTTTATGAAAAAAAGAAATATAAATTATTCCCGTTTGGAAAAAAGACACTTTGACTTTAATAAAGCCGTTTCATATCATCTCGGTGCAGACGGTAAGGAATACGCAATAAGCGAAAAAAGAAAAAGTAAAGAACCGAAATTTTAATAAACGCTTAAACGGAGGAAGACTATGAGCGATTTTGTAATAACCTGCTGTTCGACGGCAGACTTATCAATTGAATATCTTAAACAGATAGATGTCGAATATATCTGTTTCCACTATCATCTTGACGGTAAAGATTACCTTGATGATTTGGGAGTAACAATGCCTATTTCCGACTTTTATCAAAAAATCAGAGAGGGTAGCGAACCTACAACTTCTCAGGTCAGTGTCGGTGAATATGTTGATTTTTTCACGAAGTTTATCAAAGACGGAAAGAAAATTCTTCATATAACGCTTTCTTCGGGTATTTCGGGAACTTATAATTCTGCTTTACTTGCAAAGCAGCAACTTTTAGAAGAATATCCCGATGCGGAAATTGCGATTGTTGATTCTATTTCGGCATCATCGGGATACGGAATGTTGGTTTCTCTTGCGGCTGAAAAAAGAGATGCGGGAGACTCTTTCGAAGATACAGTTGAGTTTGTTGAACGGTATAAACATAATATCCACCATTGGTTTTATTCAATGGATTTAACAAGTTATATCAGAGGAGGCCGTATTTCAGCAGCGGCAGGTTGGTTTGGCACTCTTTTACATATTTGTCCATTGCTTCGTGTTGACGATTCGGGAAAACTTATACCGATTGAAAAATGTCGTGGAAAAAATAAGGCTGTATCAACTGCAATTGAAAAAATGGTGTCTCTTGCGGAAAACGGAACGGATTATGACGGAAAATGTTTCATTTCGAATTCGGGATGTTTTGAAGACGCACAAATACTTGCCGATGAAATCGAAAAAAGATTTCCGAAACTTAAAGGTAAAATTAAGATATTCGATGTCGGAACCGTAATCGGATCGCATACCGGTACGGGAACTGTAGCTTTGTTCTTCTGCGGAGCGGCAAGATAACATAATTAAAAGCGATGACTTTTTAAGTCATCGCTTTTCTTGTATAAGTTTATATTTTTCGCTTTTAAGAATTTTCAGCAAATCCGAATTGTTTTTGATTTCGGATGCGGTTATTATTCCGCCGTGCGCAACATCTTCCGTTTTATGAAAATCGGATCCCGATATTTTTTTTAATCCGTTTTTAGTTGCCCATTCAAGCGCTAAAGGATTACGGGAATTATGTCTTATACATCCGTTGTAAACTTCGGCTCCGTCAAGATGTTTTACATCCGCACGGGTAAGCCCGTCTCGAAAAGGATGCGCCTGATAAACAAGTAAACCGTTTTTGTGAGCGAGAGAAGAAAAACTTTCAATGTTCATATCAATAAGATTTTCGTTGTTTCTCAAAAACTTTTCATCTGTGCCGAAAACAAGATAATCGTTTGCGCTGTCGTTATCAAAGCGAATTTCCATACCGAGTAAAACATTTATTCTGTTTTTAGCATAATCACGGGCTGTATTGTATCCACGAAGAAATATGTTAATTTTTTCTTCCCAGGATAAACTGCCGTAATCGTATTTGAAATATGTATGTGTACTTAAATGGTCGGTAATTACAACTGTACTGTATCCTTTGGCAATATACGAGTCAATAAGTTCTTTGGCACTTGCAACACCGCAGTTACTTGTTTCGGCGGTGTGCGTGTGAAGTTCCGTTATATATTCTGTCATCTTTACACCTCGGTTATATTATACCATCTTTTTTTATTGTGTCGATGATAAAATTTTGTAAACTTATTGAAAAAACAGGATTTTGTGATAAAATATCTATGTTAATCGGTGTCGGGACCGATTATGTTAATTTTGTTCTCAGGTTTCGAAAGCATGGGCTTTCGAATTAAAAGGGAATACGGTTAAAAGCCGTAACAGCCCCCGCTACTGTATGGAACAGCATTTGTTAATATGCCACTGTGAAAACGGGAAGGCGGCAAATGTGTATGTCCGAGTCAGGAGACCTGCCTTTGAACAGCAAATCTCTTTCGGTGGGAAAGCAGGATGTGCATATAAAGTTATCTTTATTTGTACTTTGAGCGAACCGCTGTCGGTTCGCTTCTTTTTTGTTGAAAGAAAAAACGGAGGTAAAAATGAAAAAGAAAATCAACAAAGTACTATCGGTTATTCTTGTATTGACAATGCTTTTGGCATTAGGGTCAATACACTCTTTCGCATTGGATGTTGACAGTGAAATCAACTCACTTACCGAGTGGCTTTCCGATATAGAAAACACGGAATTTGATTTCACCGATACATCTTATCTTGACACGGATATTTGCTGGACGGTTTTAGCACTTTCAAAAAGCGGTAAAACCGATGCTTATGCGCAATTTGAAAATTATATCAATTCCGTTGTCAGCGAAAACAATGCGTCAATGTATGCCGCAAATTTTGCGCTTATTTACATCACGGCACAGGCATACGGACTTGATTGTGAAAATATCGGCGGTTGCGATATTTTCGAAAAACTTACGCAAACCGATTATTCTTCACAAACTTATTTGAGCAATCTTTATTATCCGCTTATTGCATTTAATTACAAAGAAACTCCCGAATACAGCGGAATAAGAAAAACAATTGTAGATACAATTATTTCCGCACAGCAATCAGACGGCGGTTTCCCGTACTGTACGGTAGATATGGGATGGGGAATTTCATCGGATGTCGATACAACATCTTTTGTTGTTCAGTCCCTTGCGGATTATAAAGATATTCCGGAAATTAAGGCTGTTATCGACAACGCTTTGGAATATATTGAAACTCAGAAATTCAGCGACGGCTCATACGGATATGTTGCCTATAATTCACCTTCTGCAGAGTCGACCGCTCAGGCAATAATCGCCAAACTTGCTCTCGGACTTGAATGCGACGATTCCGTATCGGCACTGAAAACATATATCAATACTTCGACCGGAGCCGCAAAAGATTATTTGGGAAATGACAATACAATGACTTCTTACCAAACATTATTGGCATTGACTGATGCTAAGGATGTTGCAAACGGCGGAAAAGGAATATATAAATATCAACAGTCGGTTGAAGAAACAACTAGCGAAGAAAACACAACGGAAATTATCGACGGTAAAGAAAATACTACCGAAGAAAATAGCGTTGATGCCGAAATTACAACATCTAACGGCAATAAAGTCGATATTCCGAAGACAGGCGGAAAATCGTTTGTATGTTCTTTCTGCGCTTTAACGGTTATGGGTGCAGGTGCATTTTACTGCATGAGAAAAAAATATGAAGACTAAACTTTTAGCACTGTTTATTGCTGTTGCGTTTTTATTTGCGGGCTGTTCGAATGTCGAATCTTCAGATTTATTGTCCGATGTCGACTCAACGCTCATAACAACCCAAATAAACGAGTTAAGCGATGATAATTCGACTGTTTCTCAGATAAATGAAGAACAGTCTAATGTAAAAACTACACAAACCCATTCAACTTCCGCTTCTGTGTCTCCCGAAACACAGAAGTCGGATAACAGTATAGATAATATCGGCAATTCTTCGGAATTCGTACAGAACGAAACCGTAAATAATAAAACGCAAACCGTTACCGTTTCAGTTGATTGTAAAAACGCAATTAACTACGGAATTTTATCCGTAGGTTCGTTTTCGCAGGTTCTGTCGGCGGACGGAATTATTCTCACTGCGACACAAACGCAAATCAGTGAAGGCGAAAGCGTAATGTCTGTGTTGAAAAGAACTCTTAAAGAAAATCACATCACATACAGTATTACTTCAAGCGGCTATGTAAGAACGATAAACGGTCTTTCGGAATTCGATTGCGGAGAGACAAGCGGTTGGCTTTACAAGGTTGACGGAGTTTTGCCGTCCGTTTCATGTAAAAGTTATAAACTTTACGGCGGAGAAAAAATCGAGTTTGTTTATACTTGTGTTAAAGGCGATGTGTAATTTTGCAAACGATAAAAAATGTAAACAAAATGTAAAAAAATCGGAAAACAAGCAAAGAACTGTTGTTCTTTGCTTGTTTTTTGTGGTAATATATATTGAATGAGGTGGGACAATGTATATAAACGAAATATTAAAAAACGGAGAAGTTACAACATCGCTTGAAGTTTTTCCTCCGAAAAACAACGCTCCTTTTGAACCTGTTGTAAATGCGGTAGAAAGTCTTTCTAAGTTAAAGCCCGATTATATAAGCGTAACATACGGTGCGGGCGGCGGAACATCGCAAAACACACCGAAAATAGCATCGTATATTCAAAACGATTTGAATATACCCGCACTTGCACATTTAACCTGTGCATCGTCGACAAAAACGCAAATCGACTCTGTTTTGCAAGAACTTAAAAACAAAGGTATTCATAATATTCTCGCTTTGCGAGGTGATTTGCCGGAAGATTACAATCCGGAAGACAACAACTATTACAGATATGCTTCGCAACTAATTGAAAGAATTGTCGAATTCGGCGGATTTTCAATCGGTGCGGCATGTTATCCCGAAGGACATATTGAAGCTAAAAACTCCAATGAAGATTTAATTCACCTTAAAGAAAAAGTTGAGTGCGGTGCACAGTTCCTTGTTACACAAATGTTTTTCGACAATTCCGCACTTTACAGTTTTCTTTACAGAGCCTTAAAAGCCGGAATTGATGTTCCGGTCGTTGCGGGCGTTATGCCGGTTATGAATTCTAAGCAAATTAAAAGAAGCTGTGCGCTTTCCGGTGCAACTTTACCTTCACGGTTCAGAATTATGCTTGATAAGTTTTCCGACGATCCCGAATCGCTTAAACAAGCGGGTATAGCGTATGCAACCGAACAAATCATTGATTTGATTTCAAACGGCGTAAACGGAATTCATATTTACACGATGAATAAACCGGAAGTTGCACAGGCTATACTGAACAATCTTTCTTCAATTCTTTAAGGAGTGATTTTTTGTTCGGCTATGTTAAACCGAATAAACCGGAACTTAAAATTAAAGATTACGAAACCTATAAGGCGATATACTGTTCTTTGTGTAAAACTTTGGGAAAAGAATACGGTTTAATTGCGAGAAATCTCTTAACCTATGATGCTGTTTTTTATATTTTGATAAGAAAAACGGTTTTTCAGAATAATTCCGACTGTGCATACGGCGGAGTATGTAAATTCAATCCGCTTAAAAAGTGCAATTATATCAATCAAGACACTTATCTTTCTCAAGCGGCGGCATTAAGCGTAATTATGTTTTATTACAAGATTAAAGATAATATTTCCGACGGCGGTTTCTTCAAAAAAGTATTATCTTTTTTCATATTTCCGTATATAAAACTTAAGTTTAACAAAGCGTTAAAAAAATTTTCCGAATTTAACGCTATAATAAAAGAAACTATGATGTTTCAGTCGAATACGGAATCTGATTTGCAAGCGAGTTTGGACCTTTCGGCTCACGCTTCGGCTACAGCGCTTGAAAAGATTTTCTCTTTGGGAATCAAAGACGAAAATCAAAGTAAAGTCATTAAAAGATTAGGTTACTGTTTGGGCAGATGGGTCTATTTAATTGATGCGTTTGACGATTTGGAAGATGATATAAAGAACAACTCGTTTAATCCGTATATTATTAAATATAATTTGGATAAATCCTATTTGAAAGAAAAAAATTATTCAATCGAAGAGGAAATAATATCATCGGTAAGAATGACAGCCAATGAAACGGGGCTTGCACTTGAACTGCTTAAAAAGAACTGTTATATACCGTTAATCGAGAATATAATATTTGACGGTATGGAAAACGAACTTGTGAAAATAATAAATAAGAAAAGAGGCGATTTGAAATGAATAATCCGTATGATGTATTAGGGGTAAATCCGAATTCGAGCGACGATGAAATTAAAAATGCATACAGACTTCTCGCAAGAAAATATCAGGCGGAAAACTATGCTTCAAGTCCGCTTTATGATGTTGCGCTCGAAAAAATGCGTGAACTCGATACCGCTTATGATGAAATTATGGCACAGAGAAGCGGTGGATATTATTCCTCAAACCGAAATCAAAATCAGAATTATGCTAACCGTAACGGTAATTCATATTACGGAAATTCACAGTTTTACGATGTCAGGGAAAAGATAAATACCGGACGCATAGATGATGCGGAAACTATCCTTGACGGAATTCCTAAGGATATGAGAAATGCCGAATGGTATTATTTTAAGGGTCAAATTCAGCAAAGAAGAGGTTGGTTTGACGAAGCGTATAAAAATTATGCAACCGCTTGTCAAAAAGATCCTAATAATATTGAATATTCAAATGCTTTTAATGCGTTAAAAAATAATTCTAACGGAGGATACAGGCAAACTTACCGTAATTCGCCTAATGAATGTTCGTCATGCGATATATGTTCCGGACTTTTGTGTGCCGACTGTTGCTGTGAATCTTTAGGCGGAGATTTGATACCCTGTTGTTGATATGAAACGCTCATCAGTAAAAAAATCCGCAAAAACCGCACTCGGCGGTATAATTACCGCTTTGTCCGTGGTTTTAATGTTTATGACTTCGGTCATCCCGACTTTAACTTATGCTCTTCCTGCGGCAGCGGGATTTTTAATAACACTTGTTGTTATCGAAATTGATAAAAAATGGGCGGTCGGTGTTTATGCCGCAGTCAGTATCCTTTCGATATTGCTTGTTGCAGATAAAGAAGCGGCATTGATGTATATTTTCTTTTTCGGATATTATCCGATTCTTAAAGCGGTTTTCGAAAAGAAGTTTAAGTCTGTTTTATTATGGCTGCTTAAATTTGCCGTGTTTAATGTCGGCGTAATTTGTGCTTTTTTTATTACAACTTATGTCTTTATGATACCTTTTGACGAAATGGAAGAGTACGGTTCGGTCGCCGCTTGGGGACTTTTAGCGGCAGGCAATGTAATTTTCCTGCTGTATGATTTTGCAATGTCAAATCTTATACAGCTATACTTTTTGAAATGGAGAAAAATTTTTAAGAGAATATTCAGATTTTGACAGACGCTAAATGCGTCTGTTCTCTTTTCAAAGGAAAAAATATATGATAAAATATAAAAAACTGTATTATGTGAATATGGGACGGTGGATGTGATTTATGTCTGAAAAGAAAACCGAGCATTTACATTCAGGACACAGATCAAGAGTCAAAGAGCGCTTTGAAAACGAAGGTATGCGTAATTTTCAAGACCATCAGGTATTGGAAATGCTTTTGTTTTATGCGATACCGCAGCGTGATACAAACGATTTGGCTCATTTGCTTATAGATGAATTCGGCTCTCTTGCAGGTGTATTCGATGCGCCGATAGAGTCTCTTGAAGCCGTAAAGGGTATGGGTAAAAACTCAGCGGTTTTAATAAAAATGATACCGGAAGTTTATGCGAAGTATCTTTCTAGTAAAACCGAGAGCAGAAAACTTGTTCTTGATTCACCGGAAAAAGTAAACGAATACTTTATTTCTAAATTTATCGGTTATCAGCACGAGGTACTTATGGCAACCTTTATTGACAATCAGTGCAGACACAAGAAAACGATTATAGTCTCCGAAGGCGGACATAAAAACACTCCGGTTGATATAAGAAAAATCGCTAATGTCGCTATGAACTTAAACGCAACATCGGTAATTATCGCACATAATCATCCTCAGGGAGTTGCGGCTCCGTCATCGGCGGATATAGAAGTTGTCAGAGAAATGAAAAAGATTTTCAAAAATCTTGATTTGGTATTGGTTGACAGCGTTATTGTTTCAGATAATAATGCTTATTCAATGGCAGCTCACACCAAGTTTGCATATTTATTCGATTATTGATAAGGAGAATAACAAATGTTTGATGCAGTAAAAACTAAAAACGAATGTGTTCAGTGGATCAGAAAATTTTTCGATGAGAACGGAAAAGACTGTAATGCCATTGTCGGAATTTCAGGCGGAAAAGACAGTTCTATTGTTGCCGCTTTATGTGTCGAAGCGTTGGGAAAAGAACGGGTAATCGGTGTTTTAATGCCTTGCGGAGTTCAACACGATATAGATATGGCACAGCTTTTGGTTGACCATCTTGATATTAAGCATTATACGGTAAATATTAAAGATACAGTTGAAGCGTTAAACGGAAGTTTGCCGTTTACTCTTTCTGAACAGTCAAAAACAAATATACCTCCGAGAATAAGAATGACCGTTCTTTATTCGATTGCTCAAAGTCATAACGGAAGAGTTGCAAACACCTGTAATTTATCGGAAGATTGGGTAGGGTATTCAACAAGGTACGGCGATGCGGCAGGTGATTTCAGCCCTTGTGCAAATATTACCGTTACGGAAATGAAACAAATCGGAAAAGTTCTCGGTCTTCCCGATATTCTGGTTAATAAAGTTCCGATTGACGGTCTTTGCGGTAAAACCGATGAGGAAAATCTCGGTTTTACTTATGAGGAACTCGATAGATATATCAGAACGGGTGAAATCGAAGATCTTGAAAAAAAGGCTAAAATTGATTATAAGCACAGAACAAATTTATTTAAGTTAAGATATATGGATACTTTTATTCCGGATAATAATTAAATAAATAAAAAATGCGGAAAGGGGAAAATATGGACAAGTTTAAGTTGGTATCAGAGTATAAACCGACCGGCGATCAGCCATCAGCGATAAAGAAACTCGTCAACGGAATTAACAGCGGATATAAAGAACAAACTTTACTCGGTGTTACGGGTTCCGGTAAAACTTTTACAATGGCTAATGTTATTGCGCAAATTAACAGACCGACGCTCGTTCTTGCGCACAACAAAACTTTGGCAGCTCAGCTTTGTTCCGAATTCAAAGAATTTTTCCCCGAAAATGCCGTTGAATACTTTGTATCATATTACGATTATTATCAACCGGAAGCCTATATTCCCACTACCGATACCTATATTGAAAAAGATTCGTCAATAAACGACGAAATTGATAAATTACGCCATTCGGCAACATCGGCGCTTTCAGAAAGGCGTGATGTGATTATTGTTGCAAGTGTTTCTTGCATATACACTCTCGGAGATCCGATTGATTACAGAAATATGGTAATTTCTCTTCGTCAGGGTATGCAAAAAAGCAGAGACGATTTGATAAAAAAACTTGTAAGTATTCAGTATGAAAGAAACGATATAAATTTCACGAGAAACAAATTCAGAGTTCGTGGTGATACCGTTGAAATTTTTCCTGTTTATTCAAGTGAAAATGCAATCCGTGTTGAATTTTTCGGAGATGAAATCGACCGTATTTCAGAGATAAACGCATTAACCGGTCAGGTTAAAAATGTTGTTTCGCACATTGCGATTTATCCCGCATCGCATTATGTCGTGGCGCCGGATAAACTCGAAAAAGCAATTGAAAATATACTCGATGAAATGGAAAATCAAGTTAAAGCATTTGAAAAAGAAGGAAAACTTCTCGAAGCTCAGCGAATAAGACAGCGTACAGAATACGATATGGAAATGCTGAGAGAAACAGGATTTTGCAAAGGAATCGAAAACTATTCACGGGTTATGTCGGGAAGAGAAGAGGGTTCGGCTCCGTTTACGCTGTTAAACTATTTTCCCGATGATTTCGTTCTTTTTGTAGATGAATCCCATGTAACTTTACCGCAGGTCAGAGGAATGTACGGGGGAGACCGTTCAAGAAAAGAATCTTTGGTTAATTACGGCTTCAGATTGCCTTCCGCCTTTGACAACAGACCTTTAACTTTTGATGAATTTTATACTCGTGTGGGTCAAAAGATTTTTGTCAGCGCAACTCCCGGTGATTTGGAAAAAGATAAGAGTTCTCAAATTGTCGAACAACTTATAAGACCTACGGGATTGCTTGATCCGGAAATTTCCGTGCGACCGACCGAAGATCAAATCGAAGATTTAATTTCGGAAATAAACTTGAGAGTCGAAAGAAAAGAAAGAGTGCTTGTTACAACACTTACTAAAAAAATGGCTGAAAGTTTGACGGAGTTCCTTGATTCTAACGGTATAAAAGTAAAATATATGCATTATGATATTGATACAATCGAGCGAATGGAACTTATCCGTGATTTGCGTTTGGGTGAATATGATGTTCTTGTCGGCATCAACCTTTTGCGTGAAGGATTAGATATCCCCGAAGTATCGTTGGTTGCAATTTTGGATGCTGATAAAGAGGGCTTTTTACGCTCGGAAACCGCACTTATTCAAACAATCGGAAGAGCCGCAAGGAATTCCGAAGGCCAGGTTATTATGTATGCAGACAGCGTTACGCCTTCAATGGAAAAAGCCATAAGCGAAACATACAGACGCCGTGAAATTCAGATGAAATATAACGCCGAGCATAATATTATCCCGAAAACGATAAAAAAAGGTGTTCGTGATGTTCTCGAAATTTCCGCAACACACCGTGATGAAACAGGTAAGCGCTTAAGCAAAGCGGAGAGAGAAAAACTTATTATCGAACTTACTAACGAAATGAAAGCAGCGGCAAAAATACTTGAATTCGAGCACGCAGCTGCATTGCGTGATAAAATCGCAAAACTCAAGGAAGGAAAATAATTTTGCAAAATAAAATTGTTGTAAAAGGCGCAAAAGCGAATAATCTTAAAAATGTTGATATAGAAATTCCCCGTGATAAACTTGTTGTTTTTACGGGGTTATCCGGTTCCGGAAAATCCTCTTTGGCTTTTGACACAATTTACGCCGAAGGGCAAAGAAGATATATTGAGTCTCTTTCTTCATATGCACGCCAATTTTTAGGCCAGATGGATAAGCCCGATGTTGAGTATATCGAGGGACTTTCGCCGGCTATTTCAATCGACCAAAAAACGACTTCTAAAAATCCTCGTTCGACTGTCGGTACGGTTACGGAAATATACGACTATCTGCGTTTGATTTATTCGAAAATCGGAACTCCGCACTGCCCGATTTGTAACCGTGAAATCTCAATGCAGACTGTTGATGTAATCGTTGATAAAGTCCTCGGACTTGACGAAGGAGAAAAAATACAGATACTTGCGCCGATTGTCCGTGGAAAAAAAGGCGAGCATATTAAACTTCTCGATTCCGTCAGAAAGTCAGGATATGTCCGAGTTCGTGTTGACGGGAATATTTACGATTTGTCCGAAGAAATCAAACTCGATAAAAATATTAAACACAGCATAGAAGTTATTGTTGACAGACTTGTTATTAACGATTCCATAAGAAGCAGATTAGCTGATTCGGTTGATACAGCCTGCAATCTTGCCGACGGAACCGTCATCGTGGATGTTGTCGGAAAAGAAGAAATGGTATTTTCTCAAAAGTTTGCCTGTACCGAGCACGGAACCTGTATTGAAGAAATGGCACCGAGAACATTTTCTTTTAACAATCCATACGGCTCCTGCCCGAAATGTATGGGCTTAGGTACATTTTTGAGTATAAATCCCGATCTTGTTATTCCCGACAAGAATTTATCTATAAATCAGGGTGCAATCAACGCTTCCGGATGGTCAAAAGCAGACAGCGGTACCATTGCTCAGATGTATTATTCGGCGTTGGCGGAAGAGTACGGATTCAGTCTCGATACTCCGATTAAAGATTTTACAAAAGAACAGTTAGATATAATTCTTTACGGAACAAAAGGGAAAAAAATAAAGATGACCCGTATCAATTCTTACGGGTCCGGAACATATCTGACTGATTTCGAAGGTATTGTAAATAATCTTCAACGGCGCTATAACGAAACAACAAGCGAATATTCGAGGGCGGAAATTACTAAAGTTATGGATGAGTGTAACTGCCCCGAATGTAACGGTAAAAGGCTTAATAAGTCGGCGCTTGCGGTAACGATCGGCGGCAAAAACATTATTGAATTTACCGAACTTCCTATTTCGAAAGCAATTGAATTTTTGGATTCGCTTGAGTTAACCGAAAAACAGCATTTGATAGCTGATACGATAATCAAAGAGATAAGACAGCGTCTTAATTTCCTCGTAAGTGTCGGTCTTGATTATTTAACGCTTTCCCGTTCGGCAGGAACGCTTTCCGGCGGTGAAAGCCAAAGAATCAGACTTGCAACGCAGATCGGTTCATCGCTTATGGGTGTTTTGTATATTCTTGACGAACCCAGCATCGGCTTGCATCAGAGAGATAACGATAAATTGCTCGGTACTTTGAGAGAACTTCGTGATTTAGGAAACACTTTAATCGTTGTCGAGCATGATGAAGAAACGATAAGAGCGGCGGATTATGTTGTCGATATCGGCGTAGGAGCCGGTGTACACGGCGGAGAAGTTGTATACAGCGGCGATGTTGACGGATTACTTAAATGCGAAAAGTCCGTAACCGGACAGTATTTAAGCGGAGTGAAAAAAATCGAAGTCCCAAAAATTCGGCGTTCCGGTAACGGAGAAAAACTTATTGTTAAAAACGCCTATGAAAACAACCTTAAAAATATCAATGTCGAATTTCCGCTCGGAGAATTTATATGTGTTACCGGTGTTTCCGGTTCGGGAAAATCGTCGCTCGTAAATGAAATTTTATATAAGAGATTGGCAAACGAACTGAACAACGCAAAAAAAAGCGTAGGTAAGTGCGATGAAATAATCGGCATTGAAAATCTTGATAAAGTTATTGATATAAATCAGTCTCCCATCGGAAGAACACCCCGTTCCAATCCTGCGACATATACAGGCGTTTTTAACGATATTCGGGAACTTTTCGCATCAACTCAAGATGCAAAAATGAGAGGATATTCTGCTTCGAGATTTTCTTTCAATGTCAAAGGCGGACGCTGTGAAGCGTGCCAGGGAGACGGAATAATTAAAATCGAAATGAACTTCTTTCCCGATGTTTATGTTCCATGTGATGTTTGTAAAGGCGCAAAGTACAACAGAGAGACGCTTGAAGTAAAATACAAAGGAAAAACAATTTCCGAAGTTTTGGATATGACAGTCGAAGAGGGTATGGAGTTCTTCAAAAATCAATCTAAAATACACAGAAAACTCAAAACTTTGTTTGATGTCGGTCTCGGATATATTAAAATCGGTCAGCCTGCCACAACTCTTTCGGGCGGTGAAGCGCAAAGGGTTAAACTTTCAACCGAACTTTCAAAGGTTTCGACCGGCAAAACGATTTACATTTTAGATGAACCGACAACGGGACTGCACACGGCCGATGTTCACGGCCTTATCAAAGTTTTGCAAAGACTTGTCGATGCCGGTAATACCGTTGTAGTAATCGAGCATAATCTCGATGTTATAAAAGTTGCCGATTATATTATCGACTTAGGATATGAAGGCGGAGATAAAGGCGGAAACATTGTTGTATGCGGAACGCCCGAAGAAGTTGCAAAATGTAAAAAATCGTATACGGGACAGTATTTGAAAAAAATTTTGAAGTAAGGTTCAAACAAGAAAGCCATAGACATTTATATGTCTATGGCTTTAATTTTCAGTTTTCTTCTTCCTGTTGAGATATTATCGGTTCATCTGTTTCGAAAACGCTTAAATCAATTTCAAATTCTTCTGAGTTATCACTGCTTTTTATTTCCCATTTATTCACAGTTGCTTTTTTGAAAAAGAGAACTTTGTTTCTTTTCATAATGATTATTACCGTTGCGAGAATAATGGTTAAAACAGATATAAACGAACCGACAAGCAATCCCGAAGAGTTGTATCTTAAAACAACAGTATGTTCGCCTTCGCTTATATCAAATCCGAGAAGACTGTCGGATATTTTGCAGATTTCATCATTTGAAAGTTTTTTCCCGTCAATATATACATCCCAGTTTATATCATAAGGAATTGAAGTAAAGACTGTTGAATATGCCGATGCTTTGATTTTACCGCAAAGCATTGTGTCGGAATAATCGGTTATTTCAAAATTTCCGTCTTTCAATACCGAATATCCTTTTTCAAAGTTTTCCTGATTGAGTGCATAGGCATAGAAATTCAAATTACCTCGGTTTGAAGAGTCTTTTATGGAAATATCAATATAAACGGTTTCGTTTTCTCCGATGAGTCCGATGTCAACAATATACGGTTCATCAAACGAAGAATATGTTTTCGAGAACATAGTTCCCGATACCGTTACGGTTTCCACTGCATTTGATTTAATGTAAAAATAAACATTTTCTTCTTTTTCGGGTGTGATTTCAAAGCAAACACTTCCGACCTGATCATCTACTGATTTTGAAAATTTATACTGACCGGTTTCAAATTCATTGGGATAGAAATCGTTTATATTTGAATAGGTTGCATTTTCGCATACAAGTTTTGTAAAAACATTTTCAACACCGCTTGTCATAGCAAACAAATCCGACTGCGCTTCAAAAGGATTGTCATATACAGAAGCATCCCAAGACTTAACCGCCGAACTTGCCGCAAAGGCAACGGAAAGATCGTAATTGTTTTTGTACGCAACGAATTTTTCGTTACCGAAAAGTTCTTCAAAGAGTTTACTGTTCATTGTCAAACCGTCGTTATCAACGATATATTTAAGACCGAACAACGAATTGTAAACAGCGGTTTGGGGTTTATATGTGTAACTGTTTATAAAGTTACCGTACAGACCTAAGTTTTGTTGTAGATTTGCAACCGATTCATAAGCCATTGATGAAAAAACAGACACGCCGTTATAGTTAAACCAACACGGATCCATTCTCGTTCGAAGATCTGTTAACTCCATACGGTAAAATCCGTTATTGTCGTATTCATCGAGTTTTTCCTTAATTTCTCTGAATTGAGAATAATCGGATGTGTAACTTGTTTTTGATTGGTTCATTGAATAGTTATCGGTATTTCCGAGAGCGATTTCGGAAGTTACCGCACAAAGCAAAAGTAAAGACAGTGCGGAAGTCTGGAATCTTTTATCTTTATATAAATGAAGAATAATAACATAACCGACAGCAAAAACAAGACTTATTATAAGTGAAATGTCATCAATGTTTTTAGAGGTTAATTCTTCAGTAAGAATTATAAAGAATATAAGGCAAGTTCCGACAGCGAGAAGCTGTCTGCCGGTGTATTCCGTGATATTTGTAAACGCTTTGAACGCAAGAATAAGCAGAACAAAAGAATACATAAAAGAAAATCTGTAAGGAAGGTCATTCGGAAAATGAAGTCCGTGCCAAAAGAAATTAAGATAATTTATATTAAAACTGAAGTATAAAACAGCAAGCAGACTTATATAAGATATTTTTTCTCTTAAAGAAATCTTTTTTGAAAAAAGATAAAGCGGAACAAGTATGAGCGTTAAAATTCCGCAGTAAACATTGGGCAATACATCGTTTCCGCTGCTTCTTATGGTTGCATCGGTGCTTGCTAAATGATTTGCGAGAAAATCAAAAGCGGTAAAATATTTTGTGAGTGTTGTCGGAGATGAACTCGATGTTGCTGAACTTTGCGAAAGTATTGTTATCAACGGAAAAATCGCAACAGCGGCAAGGCATCCCGCAAGTAAGGAATATAAAGCAAACTTAAGACCGCTTGAGAAGAAAAGAGAATTCTTCAGTTTTTCGATTAGTTTATCAGAGTCGGAATTTTTGAATTTTTGAGAAAAAGGATAATTGGCAAAGTAATAAGTTAAAAAGTACAGTACCGAAAAAATGCAAACCATAAATGCCATATAATAGTTTGCGAAAATCATTACGGTAAGACCGATGCAGTAAAGAGCCGTTTTCCCTTTATTGATAATGTGTTCTATTCCGAGAATTATTATCGGGAAGAGCACCATTGCATCAAGCCACATTAAATTCCAATAATAAGCGACAAAATATCCGCAATATGCGTATAAAACACCGAAAGCCGCTGTTGCGCAACTGTGTTTGTTAAGCGAAGCTTTAAGATAATAGGTAAACGAAACAGAGGATAAGACGGCTTTTAACATAATAAGCGTTGATATTGCTTCTGTTATGTTTTCATGACCGAAAAGCAAAATTATTAAGGTAAGGGGACTTGAGAGATAATTAAAATAGTTTCCCAAAAAAGAAGATCCGAGACCGGAATTCCATGAATAAACCAATGATCCGCCATTCGTGAGTCTGTCGTATAATTCGGCAAACAAAGGACCGTATTGATGATATAAATCCATTCTGAGAATTGTCATATTACCGAACGGAACAAGATCATAGCAAAATGAAATCAGTAAAAAAATCAAAAACGAAACTGCACCCGAAAGAAGAATGTACTTGTTTTTCAGAAAAAAAGAATACAGTTTGTTTAAGTTGTTACTGTTATGTTCGTAAATTTTAGTCATTGCAGTTACTCCTTAAAAAGTAATGAAAAAATTTTATCACATTTTTAATTGTCTTTCAATAGTCGGTAATAAATCGGGACAAGTAGCATATATATTATTGAGGTGAAAAAATGAGCGCTTTATATAACAAAGGAATAAACGATATATTGTTTTATTTACCGTTAAGAATCAAAGATGTAATTTACAAACTATCAGACACACAAAAGAATTCATTAAAAGAAATTCGATTGCGTTCAGACAAACCGATTGTTTTGGTTACTCAAAAAGGTTGCGGTTTTATTACCGAAAGCGGTAAACCGTCTTATATTATTTCCGATTTGCTTTTGAAAATCTCACATAACGAACTTACGGAAACCGTTAAGAAAATTTGCGAATATTCTGTTTATTCGCACCAGGAAGATATAAACAGGAGCTTTATTACGGTTTCCGGCGGACACAGAGTCGGAATTTGCGGAAACGCCGTTGTTGAAAACGGAAAAATCATCAGTGTTCGGGATATTTGCAGTCTTAATTTCAGAATTGCCGGAGAGATCAGAGGCAGTGCCGATACCATAATGTCTGAACTGTTTTATTCGAAACTTTCGAATGTTATTATTGCAGGGCCGCCAATGTCTGGAAAAACTACGGTATTAAGAGATTTAGTCAGGCAAATTTCCGACGGAAATGCAGGTGAATATTATAAATGCTCTTTAATTGACGAGCGTTTGGAAATCGCCGGAACAAATCCGCTGAGAGCTCGGTGCAATGTCGGAAACAATACAGATATTTTCTCTTCTTATCCGAAAAAATATGCAATCGAGGCTGCGGTTAGATCTTTTTCTCCGAATATTGTTTTTTGCGACGAAGTAGTGTCGCAGGAAGAATCCGAGGAAATTATAAACGCTGTAATGTCGGGCGTACATTTTGCCGTAACGGTTCATTGCAACAGTATAGACGACTTGTACAGAAGGACTCCGTCGAAAATTTTAATTGAAAGCGGACTGTTTGATGCGATTGTTTTACTTTCGGCCGGTGAAAATGTCGGAAAAGTAAAAAAGATTTTGAAATTAGGCGGTGAAACAAATGAAAACAGCGGGATTGATTATAGTTTGCGCAATAATTTGCTTTACGGGTAACTATTTTTCAAAAAGAAAAACACAAACGCTTAAAATTCTCGAAACAACCGTTTTGTTTATTAAATACATAAAAACTCAGATCGGGTTCATAAGAACTCCGCTTGAAAAGATTTTTGAAAGCGCCGATAAAAGCAAAGAATTTATTTGCTGTAAATACATTAAAAACACTTATGAAAAACTTGCTCAAGGACTGCCCTTTGAAAGTTCGTGGATTTCCTGCATAAATGAATTTTATTCCGAAGCGCCTATTGACGAAAATACAAAACAAATGCTTATATCGTTTGCAAATGTACTCGGCGGAAGCGATATAAACGGTCAAATGCAAAACTGCGATACATATATCGGACTTTTTGAAGAAAAAATTTCCGTATTAAAAAGCAAAACGGAAAAAAGCGTAAAACTAATAAATACAATGACCGTATTTGCCGCTTCTTTCATTATTATTTTGTTCATTTGAAGGAGATTTTATGGAAATTGGATTTATTTTGAAAATTGCGGGAATCGGAATAATAGTTGCCGTATTAAATCAGGTTCTTGTTAAAACAGGCAGAGACGATTATGCAATGTTAACCGTTATTGCGGGAATTATCGTTGCGATTTTGATGATTATTCCGCAAATTTCATCTGTTTTGGACACGGTGAAATCGGTGTTTGATTTTTAATATGATAAAAATTACGGTATTGATTGTTATCTCTCTGATTATACTGATATATTTTAAGCAGATAAAACCCGAATTCTCTTATTTGTTAAGACTTTCCGTAATTGCGGTTGTGTTTATTTTTATAATAGATACTGTTTCGGACATTTCAGTTTCTTTACTGGCCGATTATTCGAAATTCGAACAAATGGCAGAGTATATAAAAATATCACTTAAAATATTAGGTATTAGTTTGATAACACAGTGTGTTTCGGATATTTGTAAAGACAGCGGCGAAAACGCTTTGTCATCATTAAGTGAAATTATCGGTAAAACCGTGATTACCGTACTGGTTTTGCCGATTGTAAAAACATTGGTCGAATTGAGTGTAAGTTTACTGAAATGAAAATTAAAAGAATTACAGTTTGCCTCATAATAACCGTTATTACACTTGCGTTTTTGAGTATGGAAAGTTACGCAACACAAATCGGTGAATACGGTGAAATATATAATTCGATAAGCGACGACAGCAAAACGCTTCTCGAAAGTGCAGGAGTTTCTTCGGTTGATTTCGATGATTTAATGTCGCTGTCGCCAAAGAAAACTTTCACGGTTATTTCGGAACTTATAAAGGGGAGATATAAAGAACCGCTCAAAGCTTTTCTGATAATGTTGGGATTTTTTATCGCATCATCGTTTGTCGGAAATTTCACGGATGAATTGTCCGGCGGTAAGGAAAATATGTTTGCGGTTTTCGAAACGGCATTTTTAATTTGCATAATTGCGGTACCTTTATCCGATGCGCTGACAAGTGCGGTGTCATCAATAAAAAGTGTCGGGGATTTTATGCTATCTTATATTCCGGTTTTCACTGCCTTAATTTCCGCAAGCGGTCAGCCTATAACATCCTTTACATACAGTTCCGTCATTATCGGTTTTGCGGAAGTTTTAACAAAAAGCACCGAACTTTTTATTATGCCGTTGATTTCTGTAATGACCTGCTTAAATGTATATTCTTCTCTTAATGATAATTTGAATTTGGAAAAAATAACGGCTTTGATAAAAAAGGTGATTACGGTTTTGCTATCGGTAACGGCAAGCATATTTATCGGTTTGATAAATGTTAAAGGAAATCTTTCGGTATCTGCCGATAATCTTGCACTAAAGGGTATTAAAACCGCTTCGGGAAGTTTGATACCGATTATCGGCAGTACGGTCGGTGAAGCGCTGACTTCGATTTTAGGCTCGTTTTCGTTGATTAAAAATGTATTCGGTGCTTTCGGAATAATCGCAGTTGTTATAACCGTAATACCGTCCGTTATTGAATTGCTGATTTGGTATTTTTTTATAAGCGTTAGCTCAGCACTTTGTAAATCGTTTTCGGGAGACCGCACCGCAAAAATACTTGACAGTTTGTGTTCTACGGTTTCACTTGTAAATGTGTTTCTGATTTTTACCGCTGCTGTTTTTGTTTTAACAACCGGAACAATACTCAGTTTTAGGAGTTAAAAATGGAAGAAATAAAAGAATGGGCACTAAATTTATGTTTAATTTTGTTAATAACCGCTGTGATCGGTTATCTTGTACCGAGAGGTAAAGTAAAAAGAATTACGCAAATAGCGTTTTCCTTAATAATTCTTTCTGTTTTTTGTAATCCTCTTTTTGAAAAAGAGAATATAGAAAATGTAATCAATACTGATTTTGAATATATTGACCGAGAAGAAATAAATTATAAGAATTCTTACGATTTAACAGTGAAAACGGCAACGGAAAATGTATTGAAAGAAAATTCGATTGAATTCGGTGAAATAAGCGTTGTTTCGGAAATCGAAGATAATGTTTATATTCTGAAAAAAATAAATATCGAAATAATCGAATCCGAACAGAGAGAAAAAGCACGGGAACTTATTTGCGAAACCTTTAATGTTGAGAATGATACGGTTTTTACGGGTGATTAGATGAAAATCAGTAAAATCTTAAATTTGTTAAAAAAAGACAAAAAACTTTGCACTATGCTGATAATCGGATGCATAGGAATAATTATGCTTGTTTTTTCACAACAAAGTACGGTTAATGAAAACTCGGCTGACGGCAACGCAACAAAAACAACCGAAATTTCTCAAACGCAATATGAATTGCAGCTTGAAGAACGCCTAAAACAAATAGTTTCGCAAGTTGACGGAGCGGGGAAGTGTGAAGTTATGGTTACATTAAAATCGGGTAAAGAAAACAAATATGCAATGAATTCGGTAATAGAAAATCAAAGTTCCGATGGGAAATCTCAATCAAAAAGCGATAATGAGTATGTTGTAATCGACACTTCTTCAGGAGATTCCTGCGTTATATTGAAAACGGAATTCCCGGAAATTCAAGGGGTTATTATCGTTTGTCAAGGCGGTGAAAACAGTAAGGTTAAAAATGATGTAATCAATGCCGTAAGCGCTTTGCTGGGCATAAAAATAAATCATATTTCGGTTTTGAAAATGAAATCTACGGAGGAATAATATGAGTTTAACTGTAAAAAGAAAACAAATTGTAGCGGCATCACTTATAATCGCTCTTGTCGGAGCAATGTTTGTAAATTGGTATTATACAAGGCCTGTTTCCGAGCAGGCCGAAATCGAAGTTTCATCTACTTCGTCCCATTCGGCAAATTTAGGAGATGCGTATTATGTTAACGCTTCCGGTGTAACCGATGAATATTTTTCTCAGGCTCAGTTAAACAGAGCAAAAGCTCAAGAAGAATCGAAAAACGCCATTATGTCTGTAATCGAAAATTCGCAAGCGGATGAAGAAAGCAGAAAAAACGCTAATGAAATGTTGGAGACATTATCGAAAAATATTGTTTTGGAAAGTGAAATTGAGAGCCTGATAAAAGCAAAAACAGGCGGTAATGTTTTTGTGTCGTTGGGCGATTCTGCGGAAATCGTTCTTGAAAAAGGAACATTAAGCGATGAAGTCTGTATACAGATCAAAGATATAATAAACAATAAAACGGAAATTTCTTTGGAAAAAATCACAATCATTGAATCAAAATAGTTGTTTATTTTTTTCTTTGTGGTATAATAAGCGGTGAAAGGTGGTTGTTTAATGAAACTTTTTAACCGAACATCACACAGTGAACTTGTTATATCTGATGAAGTTATTTCAAAAATCGCTTCAAGTGCCGTTGAAGAAGTTGAAGGATTCGGCTCTTTTTCTCATATAGCACCCGATATTAAAAGCCAAACTCCAATACAAAAAGCGGTTAAGGTTTGGTGCCTTGACAATGAGATAAAAATTCAAGTTTATATAAATGTCAAGGACGGTTATAATGTTCAGACAGTATCCGCCGCAATTCAGCGTGCCGTCAAAAATTCCGTTCAGAGTATGACGGGCAAAGTTGTAAGTAAAGTCAATGTTTGTATTCAAGGCATTGATTTTTGAACCTGGATAATTTAATTTGTTTTTTCGGGCTTTTTGAAATGTTAATATACTGTTTCGAAAAGCCTTATTTTTTATGTGAGGTATTTATATGACAAGAAGTCAAGAAAGAGAACAGGCGTTCATTTTTATTTTTGAGAAGGAATTTAACAAAGAAGTCGATATGGACGAGCTTTTATCCTGTGCTTACGAAAGCGAGTGTTTTGAACATTCTTTATTTTCGGAAAGTCTTGCTAAAACAGTATTTGAAAATCTCGAAACGATAGATTCCGTTATCGAGAAATATTCAATCGGCTGGAAAATATCAAGACTGCCCAAGGTTTCGCTTGCGATACTCCGTCTTGCAATTGCGGAAATTCTTTATCTCGACTCCGTGCCGTCAAGTGTTTCGGCAAATGAAGCGGTTGAGTTGGCTAAAAAGTATGCAAGCACATCCGATGCATCGTTTATTAACGGAATTTTAGGTTCTTACATAAGAGGAAAATCCGAAAATGAGTAATTATCTCGGAATTGATACGAGCAATTATACAACTTCTGCGGCAATTTATGACAGTCTTACCAATGAAGCATTAAACGAGAAAATGCTTTTACCCGTAAAAGAGGGAAGTATAGGCTTACGGCAAAGCGACGCCGTGTTCCATCATACCGTTCAACTGCCTCAAATTATTCATAAACTTTTTGACGGTTTCGACAAAGAGATTTCCGCAATAGGAGTTTCATCAAAACCGAGAAGTGAAGACGGATCCTATATGCCGTGTTTTTTAAGCGGTATGGCGGTTGCAAAAAGTATGTCGTCGGCAATGAATTTACCGTTGTACGAGTTTTCTCACCAACAGGGACATATTGCATCTGTTGTTTTTTCAACGGAAAATCACTCTTTATTAAGCAAAAAGTTTATCGCTTTTCATCTTTCCGGAGGAACAACCGAAGCAGTTTTAGTCTCTCCCGATAAAGAGAATATTATATCAACCGAAATTATCGCAAAATCACTTGATTTGAAAGCGGGACAGGCGATTGACCGTACCGGAGTGCTTATGGGACTTAAGTTTCCTTGCGGAGTAAAAATTGATGAGTTATCTCTTAAAAGTCCAAACGATTATTCGGTAAAATCTTTTTTAAGAGGTACGGATTGCTCACTTTCGGGAATAGAAAACAAAGTAAAAAAAATGATCGAACAAAATGAAAGTGCCGAAAACATATCTAAATTTTGTATCCAAAGTATCATATCCGCCGTTGATAAAACCGTCGAAGTTCTTATCAAAGAATACGGAAATTTACCGATCGTATTTTCCGGCGGCGTTTCGTCAAATACTCTTTTAAGAAAATATATGAGTGAAAAGTATAATGCAATATTCACTCTTCCTGCATATTCTGCGGATAATGCCTGCGGAATTGCATATTTAACAAGTTTGAAAAGTAAGGGTAGTCTATGATTGACGCAAGACCTGTCGTTTTGACAGTTACACAACTTAACAGTTATGTAAAACAAGTACTCGATAACGATTTTACGCTTAACTGCGTTTTTATGATTGGCGAAATTTCCAATTTCACCAATCACTACCGTACAGGTCATTTGTATTTTACATTAAAAGATAAGAATTCCTGTATCCGTGCGGTTATGTTCAAATCAAATGCCGAAAGGCTTCGCTTTAATGTCGAGGACGGAATGAGCGTAATTGTCCGTGGAAGAGTTTCTCTTTTCGAAGCGCAGGGAAGTTATCAGTTTTATGTCGATGATATGCAGCCTGACGGAATAGGGGCGCTCACGCTTGAATTCGAACAAATTAAGAAACGCTTGTATTCCGAAGGTTTGTTCGACAGTTCACACAAAAAAAGTTTACCTGAATTTCCCGATAAAATAGGTGTAATTACTTCCCCGACCGGTGCTGCTATTGAGGATATTCGCAATATTCTCGGCAGAAGATACCCGTGCGCCGAAGTTATACTGTATCCTGCTCAGGTGCAGGGAGAAAACTCCGTCGCTCAGTTAATCAGCGGATTGTCTTATTTTAACGAAACTGCAAGTGTTGATGTTATAATAATCGGTCGTGGCGGCGGTTCGATTGAAGATTTATGGAGTTTTAACAGCGAGGAACTTGCCCGTGAAATATATAAATGTCAAATCCCCGTAATTTCCGCCGTTGGACACGAAACCGATTTTACAATTGCGGATTTTGTTGCGGATGTGCGTGCAGAAACGCCTTCTGCGGCGGCTGAAATGGCCGTTCCCGACAACGAAGAACTCAAAAGACATATTGCATCGGCTTGTTTTGAAATGAAAAGCACAGTTAAAAATATGCTTTCTTCAAAAACCGAAGCGTTGAATTCGGTTCTCTCCAAAAATTCGATGAAAGATCCTTGTAATGCTCTCGATATTAAAAGAATGATGCTTGATTCGGTTGAGACAAAAATGATAAACACATTTAATACCGATTTAACCGAAAAGCGACATTTGTTTTCTTCCGCTGTTGAAAAACTTAACGCATTAAGTCCGCTGAAAATTCTTGCAAGAGGCTACAGCGTGGCTTATTACGGTTCAAAAGCAATCACTTCATCAAAAGAAATCGAACAGGGAAGTAAAATTGAAATTGATTTTTATGACGGCTCAGCCGTTTGCGAAGTAAAGGAGTTAAAATGAGTAATTTAACATACGAACAGGCGTTTAAGCGTCTTGAAGAAATAGTTGAAATGCTTGAAAGCGGTACTGTTGAACTTGATAAATCAATGAAACTTTTTGAAGAAGGTACTCATTTAGCTGATTTTTGCAATAAAAAATTAAATGATGCTCAACAAAAATTTACCGTGCTTACAAGCGGAAATTCGCAGGTGAAAAACGATGACAGATAATTTAACCGTGAATTCTTATGTTTCTCTTATTGAAAGCGAACTGAAAAAACGAGTTTATAAAGTTTCCGACGGTCAGGACTATATAACGCAGGCAATGTCTTATTCGCTTGAAAACGGCGGAAAAAGAATAAGACCGATTTTAACGCTTGAATTTTGTAAACTTTGCGGCGGCAATACAGAGGATGCAATGAATTTTGCCTGTGCAGTTGAAATGATACACACATATTCGCTTATTCATGACGATTTGCCTTGTATGGATAACGATGATTTCAGAAGAGGTAAACCTTCATGCCACAAGGTTTACGGTGAAGAATATGCGCTTTTGGCAGGGGACGGATTGCTCACATTGGCTTTTGAAACGGCTTTGCTTGACGGAAACGGCATTACTGCGGAAAATAAAATCAAAGCTGTCCGTACACTTGCCGATTTAGTCGGTGTTAACGGTATGGTCGGCGGTCAGGTTCTCGATTTGCAGGCTGAAAATTCGACACCGGATTTCGAAAAAATTAAAACTATCGACCGATTGAAAACAGGTGCTTTGATTAAATCCGCTGTTCTTCTCGGTTGTTATGCCGCCAATGTCGACAGCGACGAAAAACTTAAAGCGGCTGAAAAATACGCAGAATGTATCGGCTTTGCTTTTCAGATTGTTGATGATATTCTCGATGTTACAAGCGATACACAAACTCTCGGCAAACCTGTCGGAAGCGATATCAAAAACGAAAAAGTAACTTATGTTTCTCTTTTGGGAATCCAAAAATCAAAAGAAATTGTTAATCAACTTACAAAAGAGGCTTTGGAAAGCCTTGAAATATTCGACAGCGAAAAAACAGGATTTCTGAAAAATTTTGCTGTAAGTCTTGCTGACAGAAAAAAATAATTCTGTCGGAGGTTTTAGTTATGTATTTAGAAAAAATCAAATCACCTGACGATGTAAAAAAACTTAATAAAAACGATTTGCCTAAACTCGCCGAAGAGTGTCGAAAAGTTTTAATTGATACCGTTTCAAACAACGGCGGTCATCTTGCTTCGAATCTCGGTGTTGTAGAACTTACTGTCGCTTTACACAGAGTTTTTAATTCTCCGTGGGATAAAATTATTTGGGATGTAGGTCATCAGTGCTATACGCATAAGCTTCTTACGGGACGATATGACGAATTTTCCTCGTTACGCACCGAAGACGGAATTTCCGGTTTTACAAATCCCGATGAAAGCGAACACGATGTCTTTTTCAGCGGTCATTCAAGTGTTTCGATTTCTCAGGCGCTCGGTGTTGCAACGGCAAACAGTATAAATAACGATAAACATTCGACCGTTGCCGTTATCGGAGACGGAGCGCTTACGGGCGGTCTTGCTTACGAAGCGCTGAACAATGCCGGCAGATCGGGAAAAAATCTTATTGTAATTCTCAATGATAATGAGATGTCAATTTCGAAAAATGTCGGTTCGGTTGCCCGTTATCTTGCCGTAATCCGCTCACGGCCGAGGTATTATAAGATAAAAGCAAAAACCGAAACTGCAATTAACAAAATTCCTTTAATCGGAAAGAAACTTTCTTCGTCTATTTATGCCTTAAAAACAAAAATCAAAAACATTATCTACAAAAGCACATTTTTCGAAGATTTGGGATTTAGATATATGGGGCCGATTGACGGACATAACATCGACCAACTTTGTGAAGCTCTTGAAACGGCAAAACTTGTAAAAAACGCTCCCGTTTTGCTCCATATCAGCACTACGAAAGGCAAAGGTTATGATTTTGCCGAAAAATCACCGAGTGAATTTCACGGTGTTTCGAAATTTAATATAAATACGGGTGAGCCCAACTATTCCGGAACTAACTTTTCTTCGGAATTCGGAGATTTGCTGTGTTCCATGGCGTCAAAAGACAAAAGAATTTGTGCGGTAACCGCTGCAATGAGTTTGGGGACGGGTCTTGAAAAGTTCAAAGAACAGTATCCCGACAGATTTTTCGATGTCGGAATTGCCGAAGAACACGCCGTTACCTTTTCTTCCGGACTCGCAAAAGGCGGCATGGTTCCCGTCTTTGCGGTTTATTCATCCTTCTTACAAAGATGTTTTGATCAATTGGTTCACGACGGAACAATGCAGAATTTACATATGATAATCGCCGTTGACAGAGCAGGTTTTGTTGGTGAAGACGGCATTTCACATCAGGGAATTCTCGATGCATCGCTGTTAAACACCGTTCCGGGAATAACGGTATTTTCACCTTGCGGTTATTCGGAACTCAAGCAATGCTTCATAACCGCAATTTATCACACTGAAGGTTTGGCGGTAATACGCTATCCGAGAGGTCAGGAAAAGACCGTAGACGAAGATAAATTCTCCTGTATTACAGACTCTTTCGGTATATACGGAGATAAAGATGCCGAAAACTGCATTGTTACATACGGAAGGATAAGTGCTCACGCATGTACGGCTTGCGATAAATTAAACAAAAACTCAAAAGACTTTTCGGTTATAAAACTTAACCGTATTCAGCCTATTGACGAACAGGCAATCGAGTATGCTCTCAAATGTAAAAAAGTATATTTCTTCGAAGAGGGAATAAAAAGCGGCGGAATTGCCGAAACTTTCGGCAGTATGCTGATTCAAAACGGCTATAAAGGAAAATATAAAATTACGGCAATTGAAAATGAATTCGTAAAACACGCTTCGGTTTCAAGCTTATATAAGAAATATAAACTTGACGAAGACGGAATATATGAAATTTGTACGGAGTAATTATGGCACAAAATAAAAGACTTGATGTTGCGCTTTTTGAACAGAATTTTGTTGAATCAAGGGCAAAAGCCGGAGCGCTTATAATGGCGGGACAGGTTTATGTTAATTCTCAGAAAATCACAAAAGCCGGATATTCGCTTAAACCCGATGATAAAATCGAAGTAAGAGGCGAAAAATTACCGTTCGTAAGCAGGGGCGGATTAAAACTTGATAAAGCAATAAAAAGTTTTAATATTAAACTTGAAAATCTCGTTTGTATGGATATTGGAGCTTCGACGGGCGGTTTTACCGACTGTATGCTTCAAAACAATGCGAAAAAAGTCTATTCCGTCGATGTCGGTTACGGTCAGCTTGCGTGGAAATTGCGTACAGATGACAGAGTTGTTAACATGGAACGCACAAATTTCAGATATTTAACCGAAAACGATATTGAAGAAAAACTTGATTTTGCAAGCTGTGATGTTTCTTTTATCTCTTTGAAAAAAATTCTTCCAGTTATGTTTACGCTTTTGAAAGACGGCGCAACAAGTGTTTGTCTTATTAAACCTCAGTTTGAGGCAGGGCGTGAAAAGGTAGGAAAAAAAGGTGTTGTCAGAGATATTCAAACACATAAAGATGTTGTAAGCGAAATACTTAACTTCGCTTATGTTACCGGATTTTCCGTCTTGGGATTGGATTTTTCTCCGGTAAAAGGTCCCGAAGGAAACATTGAATACCTTATGTATTTGAAAAAAGAAAATAATCCGCAGTTTATTCAATCCGATATTGATGAGATTGTGGATAAGTCTCACAGTACGCTTAACAAAGCAGGTGAATAATATGCTAATTGCGATAATTCCGAATTTAACACGAAAACACGCTTACTGCGTTACGAAAAATATTTACTCTTTCCTAACCGACAAAGGTGCCGATGTTTTTTTTGAAGACACACTCGAAAACGAAATCGACTTTTCGAAAAAGTTTATGCCAAGTGAAAAGTTACTTGCCGAATGTGATGTGGTTATTGCTGTCGGCGGAGACGGGTCGATTATACATGCGGCAAAAAAAGCGTGTAAGTATTCAAAATCCGTGTTAGGTGTAAATGCGGGAAATCTCGCTTTTATGGCGGGAATTGAAAAGAACGAAATATCCCTTATGGAAAATTTAATCGACGGGAAATACCAAACGGATAAGCGTATGCTTTTACAGGTTACCGCTTATCAGAAAGACGGAACTAAGTTTTACGAAGAAGATTTTTGCGTAAACGATATTGCCATCGCAAGAGGCGAACCGATAAAAATGGTAAAACTCAGTGTTGCCTGCGACGGAAACCGAATTAACGATTATTATGCCGACGGAATTATTATTTCCACACCTACCGGCTCAACCGCATATTCACTTTCTGCCGGTGGCCCCGTAGTTGATCCGAGAATCGAAAGTATCTTACTTACACCGATATGTACTCATTCTCTTTTCGCACGCTCAATTGTTTTCGATTCGAATTCGGAAATATGCGTTACCGTTCCGGATGACGAATCCGAAGCAATATGTATTTCGTGCGACGGAGACGATTCTGTTTTAATTCCTTCCGGCAGCAGACTTGTTATTAAAAAATCCGAAATCTATGCCGACTTCATACGGATTAAGAACGATTCGTTTATTGATATATTAAACAGTAAACTATCACAGAGGAGAGTGTGAAATGAAAAAGAAAAGACATGAAATGATCCTTAAACTTATTAAAGAGAACGAAATTGCTACTCAGGAAGAACTTCTTTCAAAACTTATAGAGAAAGGTTTTTCCGTTACTCAGGCAACGGTTTCAAGAGATATAAACGAATTGCATTTAATCAAAGTTCAAGGTAAAAACGGTCAGAAATATGCAAAAAACGAACAGAGTTCTCATAATCTTAACAAGTTTCATTCTATTTTTTCACAGTCGGTTATTTCTGTTGAAAGTGCGGGAAACATCTGCTGTATAAAATGTTTTGCGGGAACCGCAAATGCCGCAGCGGCAACAGTTGATGCATTGAATTATAACGAAGTTGTCGGAACAATCGCAGGCGACGATACACTTTTTGTGCTTCTCAAAACGCCTGAAATAGCCGAAAAATTCAAGAATAAGATTGAAGAGTTTTTAAGCGGGGAATATAAATAATGCTTTCGAATCTTAAAATCGAGAATGTTGCGATTATAAAAAAAGCTGTCATTGATTTCAAAGACGGCTTTAATGTAATGACCGGTGAAACCGGTGCAGGTAAATCAATAATAATTGATTCGCTTAATGCGATTTTAGGCGAACGGACTTCGAGAGAACTTATCAGAACAAACTGCGATTATGCGCAGGTAAGCGCATACTTTTACGATGACAGTTTCGCCGTAAAGCGAATTCTCGGTGAATTCGATATTCCCGTTGAAGATGATTCAAGCATACTTATTACAAGAAAAATGACCCAAGATGGTAAAAATGTCTGTAAAATCAATTCTGTTCCGGTTACTGTTTCGATGTTGAAAAAACTCGGCAAAACTCTTGTTAATATTCACGGACAGGCTGACAATCAAACCTTACTTAATGAGGATAATCACCGAATTTATATTGACAGACTTGCCGAAAACAGTGAAATATCTGATGATTTTACCGAGAAATACAACAGATATACTGAACTGTCGGCACAGTTGAAATCGCTTAATATCGACGAAGAACAAAAACTCAGAAGAATTGATATTCTCGATTATCAAATCGAAGAAATTTCTTGTGCTAAAATCGAAGTAGGCGAATGGGACGAATTACGGCAACAGCAACTGCTTTTCAGAAACACGGAAAAACTCACTCAGTTTTTGGAAACCGCTTATTCTTACCTTAACGGGAACGATGAAGAACAAGGTGCGGTATCGTTGTGCTTTAATGCGCTTAATAAAATCAATTCTGTTACCGAGTTTTCCGAATCGGTAAGAAATGCCGCAGGTTCTCTTGAAGAAAGCGCATATAATTTAACGGATGTCAGCGAACAAATCAAAACCGTTATCGACAGTCTTGATTTTGATGAGCGTTCAATTCAGGAGGTTGAAGAACGGCTCGATGTTTTATATGAACTTTCGAGAAAATACGGAAAAACCGAGGAAGAAATTCTCGAATTTTATGATAGAGCCGTAAAAGAACGGGAATCAATCATCAATTCCGACGAGTTAAAAAAAGAACTTACCCAAAAAGTTAAAACATCATATAACGATGCACTTGAAAGTGCAAAAAAACTTTCTCAAACAAGAAAAAATGCCGCAAAACTTTTTTCGCAAAATGTTTGCGAACAGTTAAAATTTCTTGATATGCCGTCGGTAAAGTTCAGCGTAAAAATCGACGAATGTGAATTAAATGCAAACGGAATAGATACCGTTGAGTTTTATCTGTCGGCAAATGCAGGAGAAGAACCGAAACCGCTTTCAAAAATCGCATCCGGTGGTGAACTTTCGAGAATTATGCTTGCGATTAAAAGCGTTCTTTCCGAAAAAGACGGGATTTCGACACTTGTATTTGATGAAATAGATACCGGAGTAAGCGGAAGTGCGGCGCAAAAAATCGCAATTAAATTAAAACAGGTTTCTTCTAACCATCAAGTAATTTGCGTAACACATTTAGCTCAAATCGCAGCTTATGCCGACGAACATCTTTTAATTAGCAAATCCGAAGTTGACGGTCAAACATACACCAAACTCACTTCCCTTGATTACGAAATGAGAAAAAAAGAAATCGCACGGATTATGGGTGGAATAAATATCACCGGCGCAATGCTTGAGAGCGCAGAGCAAATGCTTTCTCTTGCACAAACCGAGGTTGACAAATAAATTTTAATGTGTATAATATTTTCAAAGACTTTGAGACGAAGAAGTAACGGTTTCAGTTCGGCACAGAGAGTTGTCGGTTGCTGAAAGACAATCCGAACCCCCGTGAAATACATCGTTGAGTCGTTACTTTGAAATCCAGTAGGAGTAAACGGGAGTTCCCGTTACAGAACAGAGTAAATATTTTTTACTCACTGAGGCTGTTTGTGTGAGCAAACGGCAAATTGAGGTGGTATCACGGCTTTTCGTCCTCTGCAAAAATGCAGAGGATTTTTTATTTACAGGAGGAACAGAAATGGGAATTTATGAAGAACTTCAACAGAGAGGTCTTATTGCACAGGTTACGGATGAACCGGAAATAAGAGAACTTGTTAATAACGGTAAAGCGGTATTTTACATCGGTTTCGATCCGACAGCCGACAGTTTGCATGTCGGTCATTTTATGGCGTTATGCTTGATGAAAAGACTTCAAATGGCAGGTAACAGACCGGTTGTACTTATCGGAGGCGGTACCGGTTATATCGGAGATCCGTCCGGCAGAAGCGATATGCGTTCAATGATGACACCCGAAACAATTCAGCACAACTGCGACTGCTTCAAAAAGCAAATGGAAAGATTTATCGAGTTCGGTGAAGATAAAGCAATTATGGTTAACAATGCAGATTGGCTTCTAAAACTTAACTATATTGATCTTTTGCGTGATGTCGGCGCTTGCTTCTCGGTAAACAATATGCTTCGTGCGGAATGTTATAAACAGAGAATGGAAAAAGGTCTTTCATTCCTTGAGTTTAACTATATGATTATGCAAAGCTATGACTTTTACCATCTTTTCCAAAATTACGGTTGCAATATGCAGTTCGGCGGAGACGATCAGTGGAGTAATATGCTCGGCGGTACCGAACTTATCAGAAAGAAACTCGGTAAAGACGCTTATGCAATGACGATAACACTTTTGCTCAACAGCGAAGGCAAAAAAATGGGTAAAACGGCAAACGGCGCAGTTTGGCTCGATCCGAAAAAGACAAGTCCTTTTGAGTTTTATCAGTATTGGAGAAATGTCAGCGATGACGATGTATTAAAATGCATCAGAATGCTTACTTTCCTTCCTCTTGAAGAAATTGACAAAATGGATTCATGGCAGGGAAGCCAACTCAATACCGCAAAAGAAATACTTGCCTTTGAACTGACAAAACTTGTACACGGTGAAGAAGAAGCACAAAAAGCACAGGAAGGTGCAAGAGCATTGTTTTCAGGTGCCGGAAATACCGAAAATATGCCTACATTTGCTCTTAGCGACAGCGATTTTACGGACGGAGAAATTTCCGTTAACGAAATAATGCTTAAAGCAGGATTGATTTCTTCAAAAGGTGAGGGCAGACGACTTATCGAACAGGGCGGTGTATCCGTTAACGATAAAAAAGTAACATCACCTTTCGAAACGGTAAAAACTTCCGATTTTACCGATGGACAAATCATAATTAAAAAAGGCAAAAAAGTATTTTACAAAATTACTTACTGATTAAGTTAAAAACGCCCTCTTACATAAAGAGGGCGTTTTTGGAAAGAACCGAAAAATATTAAAAAAGCTATTGACAATACACAAATTTTGTAGTATTATATTTGAGCACTTGAGAAAAGTATATATCGCGGGGTAGAGCAGTTGGTAGCTCGTCGGGCTCATAACCCGGAGGTCGTGAGGTTCAAGTCCCACCCCCGCAACCAAATAATCCCATTCTCTTAAAGAGGATGGGATTTTATTTTTTATATTTATTTAAGTATCGGTATTGACTTTTTTTACAAAAAACATTATTCTTGACTTAATAAAATGTGCAAAAAGTTCTTTTCAGGTCTGATAAACGATATACTGAATATGCCTCAATCAACTGATTTTTATTATTGTTTGAACAAACAAATCTTATAATCGGGAGGAACAAACTATGAAAAAATCAGCAAAAATCTTCGCCGGCACTGTACTCGGATTTATAGGCTTAATTCTTCTGTGTGTTTTAATTTTTGTCGGTATTTATTTCACACGATTTCAATCATTGGCATCGGTCGAAAAGGAAAGCAACTATTCGGATGAATATGATTTGTACACTATGAATATCGAATATGACTACGACCTTGATGCAATTATTGATTACGGTTTGGATACCGATCAAGGACTTTTCGATGCCGTTATCAAAGAGTCTCTTCCGCTTTTGCCCGTTTCAATTAAAGCACCTTCATTCGCCTGTACGGCTTTCAAGTTAAAAACGGTTGATAACGATGTGCTGATGGGACGCAATTACGATTTTAAGAAAAACACATCGGCAATGTTGGTTTATTGCGCACCGAAAGGATATTATCGCTCGGTTGCATTTGCCGCACTTGATAATATTTCGGCAAACAATCTTCAAGACGGATTCAAAAAGAAAATCGCCACATTGGTTACACCGTTTATATGTCTTGATGGAATGAATGAAAAAGGCGTTTCGATTGCCGTACTTGTCGTTGACAGCGATCCGGTCAATCAGAGTACCGGCAAAGAGAAAATCTGTACAACGATCGCAATTCGCCTCGTTTTAGACCGAGCTGCAACAACAGAAGAGGCTGTTGAACTTTTGCGTAACTACGATATGCGTGCAAGTTCGGGAAAAGACTATCATTTTTACATTAACGACGCTTCAGGCGACGGCCGTGTTGTTGAATGGGACTGTGAGAGCGAAATGCGTGAACTCGTTGCAACTCCCGTAGATGTTGTTACGAATTTCTATACAATTTATGAGGAAAAGGTATTACCTAATCAGCGTAACGGTATTTACGGCCACGGAAAAGAGCGCTATGACTCTGTATTGGAAGTTTTTAATCAACAGTCTGAAAATCCTACGGTTTTAACAGCGTGGGATGCGCTGAAATCAGTTGCACAGGAATCTGTCGGGGAAACACTTACAAGCAATACACAATGGTCAATCGTATATAATAACACCGATTTAACGGCAGAAATTGTACTGCGCAGAAATTGGGACGATTTGTACCGTTATGATTTGACAAATAACACTTTGACAGGACCGATAGAAGAAATTAAATAATTATAAAACGAAAAAGCGACCAACTGTAAAAGTCGGTCGCTTTTTGATTTAACAAATAAAAACGCCCCGCAAAATCGAAACTTCAACCGATTTTACGGGGGATTGTTATTTGGTGCGGGTAGCAGGGGTCGAACCTGTACACCTCTCGGCACAAGATCCTAAATCTTGCGTGTCTGCCAATTCCACCATACCCGCAAATAACTTTGTGTATTATATCAAACTATTTGAAAAATTTCAATAGACAAAATTGTTAATATGTTATAAAATATAGAAAAAGACACGGAGGTTTTTTATATGGAAAGTTTATGGACTTCAAAAGTTGATAAGAATTTGCCTTTACCGGAATATCCCCGTCCTCAGTTTGAGCGTGCGTGTTGGCAAAATCTTAACGGTGAATACGATTATTATATTGCTTCAAGAGGGGAAAAGTGGGTTTCCGATTTTTCAGGAAAAATTACAGTTCCTTTTGCTATTGAGAGTATGCTTTCGGGTGTCGAAAAGCCTCTGAAACCGACAGACCGCCTTTGGTATCAGAGAAAATTTACAGTTTCGGATTCTCTGAAAAATAAAAATGTTCTTTTACATTTCGGCGCAGTCGATTGGCAGTGCAAAGTTTATATAAACAAACAGTTGGTAGGAACTCATACCGGAGGATACTGTTCGTTCTGTTTTGATATAACCGAATATCTTAATGATGGCGAAAACACACTTACACTCTGTGTTTACGATCCTACCGAGTCCGGATGGCAACAAAGAGGAAAGCAGGATAACCATCCTCACGGCTTTTGGTATACCGCAACATCGGGAATTTGGCAAACCGTATGGCTTGAAGGCGTAGATAAATGCCATATCAAAAAAATAAAGGTTGTTCCGAACATTGATAACGGTACGGTAAACATCAAATCAGAATTATCGCAGGACGATATAACTTCTCTTGAATTAACTGTCTTTGACAACGGAAACGAAATCGTATGTAAAAACATTTCACTTGATGAAAATGTTGAAATACCGAATTTCAAACTTTGGACTCCCGAAAATCCAAATCTTTACTATTTTACACTTGAATTGAAGAAAAACGGGACGGTTACAGACAGCGTTAAGAGTTATTTCGGCATGAGAAAATTTAACATTGCCAAAGATAAATTCGGCGTTTTAAGACTTTTCCTTAACAATGAACCTTATTTTCAAAAAGGACTTCTTGACCAGGGATACTGGCCGGACGGCGGACTTACACCGCCTTGCGACGAAGCGATGATTTTTGATATTAAAGAAATGAAGCGCTTAGGATTTAATATGCTTAGAAAACATATCAAAATGGAGCCTATGAGATGGTATTACCACTGCGACAGGCTCGGAATGATTGTTTGGCAGGATATGATGAGCGGCGGTGCATATATCGGTGATTTATATGCCGGTATCCTTCCGAATATTAACTACAAAGTTAAAGATAACAGATACAAAGTCTTTAACCGAGAAGAAAAAAAGGCAAGAGACGATTATAAACGAGAACTTACCGAGATGATTGATCAGCTTTACAATGTTGTTTCAATTTACTGTTGGGTTCCGTTTAACGAAGGCTGGGGCCAGTTTGATTCGCTTCAAATCTGCAACTATGTCAAGAGCCTTGACAGTTCAAGAGTTGTTGACCATGCAAGTGGTTGGTATGATCAAGGCGGCGGAGATATACAGAGTATGCATAAGTATGTTTTTCCGATTATTATGCCCAAACTTGATAAAAAGCGTGCTTTTGTTATAACCGAATTCGGCGGATACCAAAACAGGCTCAGCGGACATACCTGGTCCGAAGACAAAACATTCGGACTTTATCTTAAATTTAAGAACAAGGAAACACTTACAAAAGCTTATAAGCGCCTTTTCGACAAACAGATTATTCCCTTGGTTGATAAAGGTCTTTCCGGCACAATCTATACTCAGGTTTCCGATGTCGAAAACGAACTTAACGGCATTTATACCTATGACCGTAAACACTTGAAGATTGAAGAGCAGGTAATAAAAGATATTAACAACGCTCTTACATATTAAAGGAAATAATTATGCCTAACAAGTACAATCAAAAAATTAAAATTCTTTATATTCTTCAGGATTTGCTTGAAAACAGTGATGAAAACAATCCGATTGATGCGGAAACTTTAATAAAAAATTTGCGAAACCACGGAATTGAAGCTGAAAGAAAATCCGTTTATAAAGATATTTCTGTTTTGCAGGAATTCGGGTATGATATTATTAAAACCAGAACTCCGAAAAACGGATATTTCATTGCCGACCGCAAATTTGAGGTTGCCGAAATAAGACTTTTGGTTGATGCTATACAGGCGGCGAATTTTATTACGCAAAAAAAGACAAAGCAATTACTCTCGAAAATTTATTCGCTTGTCAGTACATCTCAGGCTGAAAAAATCAAGAATCAGGTTTATGTCGACAACAGACCTAAATGCACAAATGAGGGTATTTATTACACAATAGATACCCTTCATACCGCAATTCAGGATAACAGACAGGTCAAAGTCGAATACCGAAAAAGGAAAATCGGTACTTCAAACAAAACCGAATACGAAACAAAAACCCATTTTATCAGCCCATACGCTTTGATTTGGTCAAACGATCATTATTATCTTGTCGGTAATAACCGTAACTATTCCAATATAATGATTACACGAATTGACAGAATAAAATCCGTTGAAATTCTTACCGACTCACCGAGAAGAAGTTTTTCCGATGTTTCCGAATACAAGGATTATTTTGACTCGGCCGATTACGCAAATAAGCATTTCAGTATGTTTTCCGGCGAAACTCAGCAAATCGAACTTATATGCGACAACAGTTTGATCGACGATATGGTTGATAAATTCGGAGACAATGCGGTTATACTTAAAGCAGGAGATAATAAGTTCAAAATAAACATCAATGCCGCAGTCAGCGACGGACTTGTTTCATGGATTATTCAGTACGGCAAAAAAATCGAAGTTAAAAAGCCGGATGAACTCAAAAAAATGATACTTGCGAGAGTTGAAGAAATCAAAAAAGTTTATCAGATTTTTTAACTTGTGCAAAATTAACAAAAAAACTTTGCTTTTTGTAAAAGTATATTCGTTAACGCACTTGAAAAAATCAGCAAATTATTATAAAATATAGTGTAAAAGAATTTCAATCTTGAAAGGATGAAAAGAAATGAGCAGTGCATTAAATAAAATGACTGTTGAAGATTTTGATGTAAAGGGCAAGAAAGTTCTTGTTCGTTGCGACTTCAATGTAAAAATGGAAAACGGTGTTATCACAAGCGATAAGAGAATAGTTGCTTCACTTCCGACAATTAAGTATCTTATTGATAACGGAGCAAAAGTTATTCTTTGTTCGCATCTCGGACGCCCGAAAGGTCAGGTTAATCCCGAATTCTCGATGAAACCTGTTGCAGCAAGACTTTCCGAACTTCTCGGACAGGAAGTTAAAATGGCTGAAGATGTTGTCGGTGAAAGCGCTCAGTCTCTTGCCGCTTCTCTTAAAGACGGTGAAGTTCTTCTTCTCGAAAATGTTCGTTTTGAACCCGGCGAAACAAAGAACGACCCCGAACTTTCGAAGAAATTCGCTTCACTTGCGGAACTCTATGTAAACGATGCTTTCGGTTCGGCACACAGAGCACATTCTTCAACTACCGGTGTTGCAGATTATCTTCCCGCCGCTTGCGGTTATCTTATTCAGAAAGAAATTCAGTTTATCGGCGGTGCTCTTGAAAATCCGAAGAGACCTCTTGTTGCAATCCTCGGCGGTGCAAAAGTTTCGGATAAAATCGGCGTAATCACAAACCTTATCGACAAGTGCGACACTCTTATTGTCGGCGGCGGTATGGCATATACATTTATGAAATCTTTAGGTCATCAGATCGGTACATCTCTTCTTGAGGCAGACAAAGTTGATCTTGCAAAAGAAATGATGGAAAAAGCCGAAGCAAAAGGCGTTAAGTTCCTTATTCCCGTTGATAATAAAGTCGGTAAAGAATATGATCCCAACACAGAAGCAATGGTTGTTAATTCGGATGAAATTCCTGACGGTTGGATGGGTCTCGATATCGGACCGAAAACACAGCAGATTTTTGCCGATGCCGTAAAAGATGCCGGTACGGTTATTTGGAACGGACCGATGGGCGTTTCCGAATGGGATAATTTCGCATCCGGTACAATTGCCGTTGCAACCGCAATCGCAAACAGCGATGCAATTTCGATTATCGGCGGCGGCGACTCTGCGGCAGCAATTCAGAAACTCGGCTTCGCAGATAAAATGTCTCATATTTCAACAGGCGGCGGTGCTTCACTTGAATATCTCGAAGGAAAAGAACTTCCCGGTATTGCCGCTCTTAATGAAAAGAAATAATTATTTTGAATTTGCAGGTGGGTTTTGCTTACCTGCAAATTTCAATGAATAGGAGAAAATATTATGAAAAAATCAGTCAGAAAAGCAGTTATCGCAGGTAACTGGAAAATGAACAAAACTCCCAGCGAAACAACAGCTCTTATTAACGAAATGAAACCTCTTGTTGCCGATGCAAATTGTGATGTCGTTCTTTGTGTACCTTACATCGACATTCCCGCAGCTGTTGAAGCTGCTAAAGGCTCAAATATTAAAATCGGTGCCGAAAACATTCATTTCAAGGCTTCGGGTGCATATACCGGTGAAATTTCCGCCGATATGCTTAAAGAAGCAGGTGTTGAGTATGTTGTAATCGGACATTCCGAAAGAAGACAGTATTTCGGTGAAACCGATCAGACAGTTAACCTTCGTACACTTGCCGCTGTTAACGCAGGATTCACAGCAATTGTTTGCGTAGGTGAAACACTTGAGCAGAGAGAACTCGGATATACCGAAACTCTTTTGAAGTACCAGACAAAGATGGCACTTACAAATGTATCCGCAGAGCAACTTAAAAATGTAATTATCGCTTATGAGCCGGTATGGGCAATCGGTACCGGTGTTACCGCTACCGCTGAGCAGGCTGACGAAGGAAACGGTTATGTCCGTTGTGCTATTGCAGAAGCATACGGAAGCGATGTTGCCGAAACCGTAACGGTTCAGTACGGCGGTTCTATGAACGCTAAAAATGCCGACGAACTTCTTTCAAAGGTTAATGTTGACGGCGGTCTTATCGGCGGTGCTTCTCTTAAAGCAGAAGATTTCTCGGTAATCGTTAAAGCTGCTTCTAAATAATTAGTTAAAGGTGAAAATATGAAAAAACCTGTTGTTTTATGTATTATGGACGGATTCGGAAAGAACGACTCCGAATACGGAAATGCCATAAAATCCGCAAAAACACCTAATCTTGATAAGTTGATGAAAGAATATCCTATGACTTATATCGGAGCTTCCGGTATGGATGTCGGTCTTCCGGACGGACAGATGGGTAACTCCGAAGTCGGACATACAAACATCGGCGCAGGACGGGTTGTTTATCAGGAATTAACAAGAATAACCAAGTCGATTCAAGACGGAGATTTCTTTGAAAACGATGTTCTTCTCGGTGCGGTTGAAAACTGTAAAAAGAACACTTCCGCTCTTCATCTTATCGGACTTCTCTCCGACGGCGGAGTTCACAGCCACAACACACATCTTTACGGTTTGCTTAAACTTGCGAAAGACAGCGGACTTTCAAAAGTTTATGTTCACGCTTTACTTGACGGAAGAGATGTTCCGCCTGCATCGGCTGTTGAGTATATACAGCAACTTGAAGACAAAATGGATGAAATAGGCGTCGGTGAAATCGCTACCGTAATGGGCAGATTTTATGCCATGGACAGAGATAATATGTGGGACAGAGTCGGTATGGCTTATAACGCTATGGTTAACGGCGAAGGCATTAAAACCGATAATGCTCTCGAAGCCGTTAAAAAGTCATATGAAACAATCGACGAAGACGGAAAATATCTTACCGATGAATTTGTTTTGCCCACCGTTTGTTCAAAAGGCGAGAGCATTAAAGAAAACGATTCCGTAATTTTCTTTAATTTCCGTCCCGACAGAGCAAGAGAAATAACAAGAACTTTTGTTGATCCGAATTTTGCAGGCTTTGAAAGAAAGTCCTATTTCCCGCTTTACTATGTTTGCATGACACAGTATGATGCCGAAATGCCGAATGTAAATGTTGCATTTAAGCCTGAGGCTCTTACTAACACCATGGGTGAGGTTATATCGAAAAACGGATTAACTCAGCTTAGAATTGCCGAAACTCAGAAATATGCTCATGTAACTTTCTTCTACAACGGCGGTGAAGAAAAAGTTTATGACGGTGAGGACAGAGTTTTAATTGACTCTCCGAAAATTTCGACTTTTGACTTAAAGCCCGAAATGAGCGCTTATGAAGTTTGCGATGCGGCTTGTGAAAGAGTTCTCAGCGGTAAGTATGATGTTGTTATACTTAACTATGCAAACTGTGATATGGTCGGACATACAGGAGTTTTCAATGCTGCAGTAAAAGCTGTCGAAACTGTTGATGAATGTGTCGGAAAACTTGTTGACGCAACACTTAAAATGGACGGAGTTATTCTCATTACCGCCGATCACGGTAATGCCGATAAAATGTATGAAGACGACGGTTCACCGTTTACCGCACATACAACCAATCCAGTTCCGCTTATTGTCGCAGGTTACGGCAACGGTTTCAAACTTAAAGAAAACGGCGGAAAACTTTGCGATCTTTCTCCCACAATGCTCGATATTATGGGAATTGAACAACCCAAAGAAATGACCGGTGTTTCTCTTATTGAGAGATAATCAGTCTCAAATTATTAAAGCAGTACACTTTTATGTGTACTGCTTTTTTTGACAAATATTGACTGTTTTGACAATTTATGTTATAATCTTATTAGATATGGCGGTGAAATTATGAAATCGACAGGAATTGTCAGAAGTATCGACAAAATGGGTCGAATTGTTCTTCCTATGGAAACAAGAAAACTTTTATCTTTAACCGAAGAGGGCTCATCGGTTGAAATTTATACAGATAACGATACGGTTATTTTGAAAAAATATGCTCCTGCTTGTTTTTTCTGCAACTGTGCCGATAATCTTATCGAATATCACGGAATAAAAGTTTGCGAAAATTGTATAAACGATATGAAAGGACTTGTATAAAAGGAGAGCGCTTTTGAAAATATTTATTGATGCAGACGGATGCCCTGTTGTAAAAAACACCTTAAAACTCTCAAAGCTGTTTTCAATCGAAACAATTATTGTTGCCGATACTGCTCATAACTTCGACAGTTATGATGCAGATCAAATTATAACGGTTTCAAAAGGTTCCGACAGCGCCGATTTTCGCATTGTTAATATGATAAGCAAAAACGACATCGTTATTACTCAAGATTACGGACTTGCGGCAATGTGCCTTGCTAAAAAAGCAAATGTTATCAATCAAAACGGATTGATATATACAGAAGACAATATAGATACACTTCTTGTACAACGGCATATCGGAAAGAAAATACGCAATTCCGGAGGCAGAATGAAAGGTCCTTCAAAAAGAACCCATCAACAAGATATAACCTTCGAAACAAACCTAAAACAAGTAATAAAAAATGCTTTGGAAAAATAATTCCAAAGCATTTTTGTTTATTCAAATTCTTTTTCGATGCTTTTTACAGCGTTTTCGGTATAATTTTTATCAAGTAAAAGTGAAATATCAACTTCCGAAGTCGTGATCATACTGACTTCTATTTTATTATTCGCAAGAGCATTGAAAACTTTTACCGCAACGCCCGGAGTGCCTCGCATTGCTTCTCCGAATACGGAAATTTTACTGTTACCGCTTCTTAATGTCAGTTTCATCTCAGGATGAATTTTTCGCAATTCGGCGGTAATTTCCAGCATTTTTCCGACATCATCATCCGATACCGTAAAAGAAAGGTTCGGAGTATGTGAATGAGGGGGTGTTTGCGAAATCATATCAATATCAATTCCGTATTCGGATATCTTTTTGAAAATATCCGAAATCAATGAAATATCGGCAGGTGAATCCTGCAACGATACAAGAGTTATGTCATCTGTAACGGAAATGCTTTGAATAATATTCATAATATCACCTTATTTTTCATCAACCAACTGTTTCATCGAATACATACCGTTAGGTTTTCCTTTGAGGAAAATCGCCGCATTTACGGCACCTACGGCAAAAAGATCTTTTGAACGGGCAGAGTGTGAAATTGTAATTACTTCATCAAGTCCCGCAAAAATAATTTCATGTTCACCGACAATTGTACCGCCACGAACAGAATGTATACCGATTTCGTTCTTTTCTCTTTTTGCACGCTTTGAATGTCTGTCGAATTCGTAGTGAGGTTTATCGCAAAGAGCATCTGAAATACTGTCGGCAAGCATAAGCGCCGTACCGGACGGAGCGTCAATTTTTTGATTGTGATGTGCTTCTACAATTTCAATATCGAACGATCCTTCAAGTACACGGGCTGCTTTTGCGGCAAGTTCGGAAACAAGATTTACGCCGATTGACATATTTGCCGAAAAGAAAAGCGGAACAAGTTTCGATGCTTCGTTAATTTCCTCTTTTTGCTCGTCTGAAAGTCCGGTTGTCGCAATAACAGCAGGAACATTGTTGCTTTTACAATAATCAAGTAAAGACGAAAGCACGGAAGGATGAGAAAAGTCAATAATAACATCGGCATCGACATCAACTTCCGAGAAAGAAGAAAAAACAGGGTAGGGAGCATCGCATTTGTTTATATCAACACCGGCAACAATTTCACAGTCGTTTCTTGTTGAAACACATTTAGTGATTACATTACCCATTTTTCCCGAACAACCGCTTAAAATAATTTTAACCATTATTTACACATCCTGAAACAATTTATATCAATTCGTATTTTTTAAGTACCGATTTCATCTTATCGTTATTCGACTGACTCATTTCGCAAAGAGGAAGTCTCAACGGTCCGACATCAATTCCCATCATATTCATAGCAACTTTAACGGGAATCGGGTTAACATCCATAAACATTGCGTTGCAAAGTTCAAGATATTTTAACTGAAGCTCGGCACTCTTCTTGAAATCTCCGTCAAGTGCATACTGTGCAATATCGTGAGCAACCTGAGGAAGTATGTTGGAAAGAACGGAAATAACACCTTTACCGCCTAAAGACATAATTGCGGTAATTTGATCATCGTTACCCGAATAAACCGCAAAATCACTGTCGCAAAGCGAAATTGTCTGGGCGATTGAAGAAAGATTTCCGGTTGCTTCTTTAGCGCCGTAAATCATTTTATGTTTTGAAAGTTCGGCATAAGTTTCCGGTTTGATTTCACAACCGGTTCTTGAAGGTACATTGTAAAGAATGATCGGAGTGGAAACTCTGTCTGCAATGTATTCAAAATGCTTTACAAGACCTGTTTGAGATGTCTTATTATAATACGGAGTAACCATCAAAAGACCGTCAACTCCGAGTTTCTCGGCATCATTTGAAAGTTTAAGAGCATAAGCCGTATCGTTAGAACCTGTTCCTGCAATAACGGGAATTCTTCCTGCGGTAACATCAACAGCGATTTTAATTGCTTTTGTATGTTCTTCATGGTCAAGAGTAGCGCTTTCACCGGTTGTACCGCAAATAACGATAGAATCTGTGGAATGCGAAATCTGATATTCGATTATTTCGGCTAAAACTTTTTCGTTGAGTTTTCCTTCTTTAGTGAAAGGGGTTACAATTGCAACTCCGGCGCCTGTAAAAATCGGTTTTTTCATAAATTTACCTCCAATCAATCCATATAGCCTTCAGCACAAAGGAGTTCGGCAAGCAAAACAGCTCCGCCTGCGGCACCTCTGAGAGTGTTGTGAGAAAGGCAAACAAATTTATAATCGTACTGTGTATCTTCACGCAATCTGCCGATTGAAATACCCATACCGCCTTCAATATCTCTGTTGAGTTTGGTTTGAGGCATATTGTCTTCGACAAAATAATTAAGGAACTGTTTAGGAGCAGAGGGGAGTTCGAGTTCCTGCGGTCTGCCTTTATAATTTTTCCAAATTTCAAGCATCTGTTCTTTTGTGGGTTTGTTTTCAAATCTAACAAATACAGCACCCATATGACCGTTTGTTACGGGGACACGCAAGCATTGTGCCGTAAAATTAGGTCTTTGGGAATCAACGATAACATCGCCGTCAACTTTACCCCAGATTTTAAGAGGCTCTTTTTCAGACTTTTCTTCTTCGCCTGAGATAAACGGAATAACATTATCAATCATTTCGGGCCATGTTTCAAAAGTTTTTCCTGCACCGGAAATCGCCTGATATGTGCATACAAGAACATCTTTAACGGTAAATCCGGCTTTATCAACGGGGAAAAGTGCGGGAACATATCCCTGAAGAGAACAGTTCGGTTTTACGGCAACAAATCCTCTCTTGGTTCCCAAACGCTTACGCTGTGCGGAAATGATTCCAATATGCTCGGGATTGAGTTCGGGAAGAACCATAGGAACATCGGGAGTGTGTCTGTGAGCGCTGTTGTTTGAAACAACAGGACATTCAGCCTTAGCATATTCCTCTTCAAGAGCTTTGATTTCATCTTTTTTCATATCGACAGCACAGAATACAAAATCTACCTGTGATGCGATTTCCTTTATATCGTCTGTTGCATTCATAACAACAAGGTCTTTTACGCCTTGAGGAATAGCAACATCCATACACCATTTTGAACCGACGGCATCTTCATATTTTTTTCCTGCCGAGCGTGCACTTGCCGCAACAACAGTTACATTAAACCACGGATGATCGGCAAGCAATGTAATAAATCTTTGACCTACCATACCGGTTGCGCCGATTATACCGACATTATACTTCTTTTCCACTTGTAATTACCTCCAAAAAATGTTATTCTATTATCTGCAAAAAAAATAACCGATTTGAAAAATCGGTCATCATTGAATAAAACAGTGTAGATTGAAATGTAATTTCAAATCAGATAGCACTCCATCAAACAATGATGACAGTTATATTGCTGTTAACAATATACCCAGATAAAGCATATCAGCATTTGCTTTATCTTCGGCAAAAACACCTTTCATTATACGCTCAACGAATTGCTGAATTCTTACGCAAATTACTGATTGTTTTTGCACCTCTATCGCAGTTGAGTATATTTTACCACCAATATATTATATAGTCAAATAATTTTATAATTTTTATATACTTGTAGGAGAAAACCGATGAAAAAAGAAGATTTTTATTACGAATTGCCCAAAGAACGCATTGCTCAAACCCCCGTTGAGCCAAGAGACAGTTCTCGTTTGATGGTAATTCATAAAGACGGACATTATAACGAAGATAAGCATTTTTACGATATAATTGATTATCTCAACGAAGGCGACTGCTTGATTTTGAACAACACCAAAGTTTTACCCGCAAGACTTTACGGAGTTAAAGAAGAAACCGGCGCAAATGTTGAATTCTTAATGTTAAATCAAAAAGAAAACGATGTTTGGGAAGTTATAACAGGTCCCGGACGAAGAGCGAAAACAGGAGCTAAATTTACTTTCGGTGAAGGTCTGCTTAAAGCCGAAATAATAGATGTTCTCGATAACGGAAACAGACTCGCCAAGTTTTATTACGAAGGCAACAACATTTTTAATGTTCTCGAAAAAGTCGGTGAAATGCCTCTGCCTCATTATATTACGGAAAAACTTCAAGACAACGACCGATATCAAACCGTTTACGCTAAAGAACTCGGTTCTGCCGCTGCTCCGACAGCCGGACTTCATTTCACCCCCGAAATTTTGAAAAAAATTAAAGAAAAAGGCGTTAATATCGGGTATGTAACACTTCATGTGGGAATCGGCACATTCAGACCTGTTAAAGCCGAAAACATCGAAGACCATAAAATGCATTCCGAACACTATCATTTACCTAAAGAAACCGCTGATTTAATCAATGAAACACACAAAAACAATAAGCGTGTTATAGCGGTAGGAACTACAAGTTGCCGAACATTAGAAAGCGTTGCAACATACAGCGGTGAAATTTGCGAAAAAGACGGATGGACAAGCATATTCATTTATCCGGGATATAAATTCAAGTGCATTGACGCACTGTTAACTAATTTCCATTTGCCCGAAAGCACACTTATAATGCTTGTTTCCGCATTTTATAACAGGGAAGATGTTTTAGCGGCATATAAAGATGCCGTTGAGAAAGAATACAGATTTTTCAGTTTCGGAGATGCAATGCTTTTAATCTGAAATACAACAAATACGGAAAGGATTTTTTATGTATAAATTAAAGAAAACTGAGGGTACCGCACGCCGTGCGGAATTTGAAACGGTACACGGAACTGTTCAAACACCGGCATTTATGAATGTTGCAACAGCAGGCGCAATTAAAGGCGGACTTGATGCGGATGATTTGAAAAAAATCGGCTGTCAGGTTATGCTCAGCAACACATACCATCTTCATGTAAGACCCGGAGACGAACTTGTAAACGAACTCGGAGGATTACATAAATTTACCGGTTGGCAAGGACCTATATTAACCGACAGCGGCGGATTTCAGGTATTTTCACTTGCAAAATTAAGAAAAATCAAAGAAGAAGGCGTTAATTTCAACTCACACATTGACGGCAGACATATTTTTATGGGGCCTGAAGAAAGTATGCAAATACAGTCTCATTTAGGCTCTACAATCGCAATGGCTTTTGACGAATGTGTTGAAAATCCCGCCGAATATTCTTATTCAAAACAGTCTTGTGAAAGAACTGTCCGTTGGCTCAAAAGATGTAAAACCGAGATGGCCAGACTCAATTCTCTCGAAGAAACAATAAATAAAAATCAGTTGCTTTTCGGCATAAATCAAGGATGCACCTTTGATGATTTGCGTATCGAACATATGAAACAAATCGCAGATCTCGATCTCGACGGATATGCAATCGGCGGACTTGCCGTCGGTGAGCCTAAAGAAGATATGTACAGAATAATTTCTGCGGTTGAACCTTATATGCCGAAAGACAAAATCCGTTACTTAATGGGTGTCGGAACGCCGGGAAATATAATTGAAGCGGTAAGCAGAGGTGTTGACTTATTCGACTGTGTAATGCCTTCGAGAAACGCAAGACACGGACATCTGTTTACACATGAAGGAATTATCAATATCAATAACGAAAAGTATAAAAATGATTTAGATCCAATAGAAAACGGATGTCAATGTCCCACTTGCCGAAAACATTCAAGAGCATATATAAGGCACTTGTTTAAGGCAGGGGAGATTCTTGCGATGCGTCTTTGTGTAATTCACAATCTTTATTTCTATAATACTCTTATGCAGGAAATCCGTGATTCGCTTGATAACGGAACTTTCGAGCAATTCAAAGCGAAATATGTCGATTTACTCGATAAGCGTATATAATTATTAACAAAAATACACTTGCATTATCTGTAATTAAAATGTATAATATCTAATTGAAATTTATCTTTGGAGGAAAATTATGAACCTTTTCAATTTGCTTGAAACAACAGCTTCAGGTAGCGGAAGTATGGCTTCCAGCATAATTCTTATGATTGTTCTTTTCGGCGGAATGTATTTCCTTATGATAAGACCTCAGAAAAAGCAGCAGAAAAAAGACCAGGAAATGAGAGACAGCACTCAGGTCGGTGATGAAATTACAACAATCGGCGGTATTATGGGCAGAGTCGTTACAGTTAAAGAAGATTCTCTCATTATCGAAACCGGTGCAGACAGAAATAAAATGAAAATTACCCGTTGGGCAATTCAAACAAACAACACCGCAGCCGAAAAAGCAAGAGCTGAAAGAGAAGCCGCAAAAGCCGCAGCCGAAAAAGAAAAAGCTCAAAAGAAAAATAAAAAAGAAAACTGATTTTATCATAAAATCAAAATCCCTCTCATACTTTATTAGTAGAGTATGAGGGGGACTTTTTTATGCACGAAAATAAAAAAAACACTTCATTATTAAATAAATCTTCGCTTAAAGTTTATTTAACAGCCTCAATTATCTCAACAGCGATCTTTTTGGGTTTATCATGTTTATTCGCTTTTATAAATATAAAAGTAAACTCACTCAGCGATAAACTGTCTGTTTTAGCGTATGCATCATTAATTGTTTCTTCTCTTATATGCGGAATTATCTCGGCAAAGATCAAATATGTTAAAGGTATAATAAGCGGTTGTTTCGGTGCAATTTTACTTCTGATTGAACTTTACATAATTTTGGCGATTTTTACGGGTTTTAACTTTTCGTTAAATGCGCTTTTAATTATACCGATTGTCTTAATATCTTCCGTAATCGGAGCAGTTATAAAAAAGAACATATAAAATGCAAGGAGAAAGATTATGAAAAAGAAAAGATTTGTAATCGGCAAATTCAATAAAAAATCCGTTGAACGAAATCCACGACTGATAATGCTTTGTATAATGTTGATTTTAGGCGTTTTTTTAGGTGCGTTAAGCGTTAAAAACACTGACAGTGTTTATATGCCGAAAATTCGGGAAATAGCGGAAAATTATATATATTCCGATCAAACGAATTCCGTTGCGGAAGTTTTCTTTTCATATATTTCCGCTGATTCTGTTTTTGTTTTAATCTCTGCTGTATTCGGTCTTTCGCTTTTTGGAGATCCTTTTTTATGGATAATTCCGACATTTCGAGGTTTGGGATTAGGTGTCATAATCGGATACTTATATAAAACATACAGTTTAGAAGGTATGTTATATGCTGTTTTAACTGTTGCAATACCGAATGTCATATCATCTCTTTTAATGATTGTAAGTTGTAAAGAAAGCCTGCTTTCTTCAAAGGAAATAAGAAATTCGCTTAAAGAAAACAGGCAATTGGATTTTTACGGATTTTTGAAGTTGTTTATTGTAAGAAATCTGATTCTGTTCGCCGGAATAATAATTTGCGGTATATTCGGCTGTGGATTAAGATATTATTTCAGCGGTAAAATCAGTCTTGCTTCTTAGTTTTAGGCGGTATTTTATTTTCTTTTTGTTTAACATTCGCTAAAGGATTGTTGTCGACCGCTTTTTTGAGTTGCTCATCAACAATATGCGTATATATTTCAGTTGTACCGAGATTTTCATGGCCTAAAATATCTTTAAGGACAAGCACATCAACATCTCCGTATTGATACATAAGCGTTGCGGCGGTATGTCTGAGTTTATGAGTTGACAAACCACGGCCGGAAAGACCGGCTTTTTCAAGATACTCATACACAATATGTTGTACGGTTTTCGGACTTATTCGCTGAAGCCGTTTGCTTAAAAATAGAGCATCTTTATCTTTAACATTGTCAACGGGTCTTACAGCCATATAAGATTTAATTGCTTCCAAACAGGCATTATTCAAATATATCGTTCGTTCCTTATTACCTTTACCTGTAATATAAAGTGTATTGTTATCTCTTATATCACGGTAATTTATCGAAACAAGTTCCGATAAACGCAGTCCGCAGTTTAAGAAAAGGACAAGTATGCAATAATCTCTTTCTTTATTTGGTCCATCAACACATTCAAGCAATTTAAGACTTTCATCAAGTGTAAGATATTTCGGTTTTGATTTTTTTAATTTAGGCGTTTCAAGTTCTTGCATTGGATTTTCGTTTAGAAGTTTTCGCTGAACGGTTAAGTATTTGAAAAAGCCACGAATACTTGAAACTTTTCTCGCTCTTGAAGCAGAATCGTTATTTCGCACATCCTTACAGTAAGATAAAAATTCGTATGCATCAAAAAGCGTAATTTTTTTAATAAAATCAATATCTATATCGGATACATCGACTTCCGACAGTTCACAAGAAGAGGGGGCGAGACCTTTATGTATTTTGACATACCGTAAAAACATCATATTATCAATGCAGTATTCTTCAACCGTCAGTTGAGATTTGTTTTTTATAGCATAAATATGATGAAGAAAATCTTTAAGAATTCCCGGAACTTCAGGCGAATTTGAATATTTCATATAAAATATAGATCCTTTCTGTGAAACAGTTTCACAAAGAACACAACTGTTTTCACGGATATAAATTAAAATAACTGATTTAATAATCAGAAATGCAGAGTAATTATCAATAAATGTATTTTACAATAAAATGCTTCCAAATGTCTACCGAAAACTGATTATTTCAAAAAATACTTTTACATAGCTTAAAAATCAGTTATTTAGTTTTTGATCATTGAATAACCGGTAATCAATAAAACAAATCCGTCTTATAAAATCAGATAAAATGACAACTGAATAAATTCCGAAAATAAATTTTCTCAAAATAATAATTTACAAAGAAATACTTTAGAAAATATTTATATAAACAGATATAAATATTTAATACATATATTTGATTTACTAATTCATTATTAACAATACAGTAATCTTTCACTGAACCAAAATTTGAAAAGCAAGTATTTCGTTTATTATCAACCTATTTCACTAATTACTCCTCACCTCAATTATATAAAATATTGATTATGTATAATTATTTGTCTATTTCATATAGACGAATAAAACGCTCTATATCCCTTGAAAAAGACATAAACGAACGATAATCATTTTCAACTTGATATAGTTTTACAAAATCTTCAAAAGTATGAAAACGAAATTTATTAAAGTTATTATAAAAAGAAATATACCGATTATAATATTCTGTTTCACAAGCCCACAAAAACCGATAAAAATCAGTTAAAAAATTATGTTGCATTTTTTTCACTTTCCCAAGCAAAAGACTTTTGATACTCTTTTATAGCGATAATAGTCGCACTATTTTTCAAGCATAACTTGAATAAAAACGGTTTTTCAGTTCTCAAATACCGCAATAAAGCACAAAACGAAAAACAACGATTATCATCTATAAAATCGAATATTTCTGCAACATTCATATATTCATTATCGGAATTTTGAATTGCGGAAGAATAATCTGCTCCAGACAATTCAATAACATCTTCAATATTATAATGAAACTTATCGGTTTCGTCTAAATGACATAAATAACGAGACATTCCCGATTTAGACCTAACCGACTTAATAAGAGTATCGACACCGAAAAATAAAAAATCAGAAGTAGCATTAGAAAAAGTAACCGTATTATCATACATCAGCATAATATGATAATGAGGTTTTTTTAACTCCCCTTCTTCTGTTACATCGGAATCGTGAAGAGGACTTATAAAAGTCTTAATATGTAAAGATTTTAATTTATCAAGCCAATCTTCAGGAAGGCTTTCAGGATAACCTATGCCAACCCAATTACGAGTTTTTTCCATTCTCAAAACCTCTTTCGTGCCATAATTTATAGTTAAATTTAATCAAATTTAGCGGTTGAACAAAACTATCGAAAAATTTCCAATATTTTGGAGCAAAATATCGAAAAGTTATCCGACCGAGAAACCTATTAAAAAAAGGAAAAACACTT
>CAZGPE010000001.1:112490-159250 GCA_964527585.1 uncultured Eubacteriales bacterium | reverse complement strand
GTTGATAAGGAAGATACCGCCGGGTTTAACATCCTGAACCATCTTGTAGCCTTTTTCAATGTATGACGGGTTATGGCAGGCAACAAAGTCGGCTTTGTTTATATAGTATGAACTCTTGATGGGTTTATCTCCGAAACGCAAGTGGGAAATTGTAATACCGCCTGTCTTTTTGGAGTCATACTGGAAATATGCCTGAACATATTTATCTGTATGGTCGCCGATGATTTTGATTGAGTCTTTGTTTGCACCGACTGTACCGTCGCCGCCGAGACCCCAGAATTTACACTCGATTGTGCCTTCTGCGGCAGTGATCGGTGCGGGTTTTTCTTCAAGAGAAAGATGAGTTACATCATCATTGATACCGATTGTAAACGCTCTTGCGGGAACATCGGCATTGAGGTGTTCGTAAACTGCGAAAATGCTTGCGGGAGGTGTGTCTTTCGAACCCAAACCGTATCTGCCGCCGCAAACTTTAATTCCGTCTCTGCCCTGTTCGTTAAGAGCTGCGATAACATCGAGGAAGAGCGGTTCGCCGATTGAACCGGGTTCCTTTGTTCTGTCGAGAACTGCGATTTTTTTAACTGTTTCGGGGATAGCGTCAACAAATGCTTTTGTCGAGAAAGGTCTGTAAAGACGGACTTTGATAAGACCGACTTTTTCGCCCTTTGCAAGAAGGTAATCAATTACTTCTTCGGCAACATCGCAAACGGAACCCATTGCTACGATAACTCTTTCTGCATCGGGAGCGCCGTAGTAGTTGAAGAGTTTGTAGTCCGTACCGAGTTTTTCGTTGACCTTACCCATATATTCTTCAACGATTGAAGGAACTTTAGCATAATATTCGTTGCAGGCTTCTCTGTGCTGGAAGAAAATATCGCCGTTTTCGTGAGAACCTCTCATAACGGGTCTTTCGGGGTTGAGAGCACGCTTACGGAACGCTTCTACAGCGTCCATATCGCACATTTCTTTAAGATCTTCGTAATCCCAAACTTTGATTTTCTGAATTTCGTGAGAAGTACGGAATCCGTCAAAGAAGTTGATGAAGGGAACTCTGCCTTTGATTGCCGAAAGATGAGCGACAGCGGCAAGGTCCATAACTTCCTGACAGTTGGTTTCCGCAAGCATAGCGAAACCGGTCTGACGGCAAGCGTAAACATCCGAATGGTCTCCGAAAATGTTAAGAGCGTGGGAAGCTACGCAACGGGCTGATACATGGAAAACCGTCGGAAGCAATTCACCCGCAATTTTATACATATTGGGGATCATAAGAAGGAGTCCCTGAGATGCTGTGTAAGTTGTAGTAAGTGCACCTGCGGCAAGTGAGCCGTGTACTGTACCCGAAGCGCCTGCTTCGGACTGCATTTCCGCAACTTTAACTGTTGTGCCGAAAATGTTTTTCTGTCCCTGAGCCGACCACTGATCAACATAATCAGCCATAGGGCTTGAGGGAGTGATAGGATAAATACCGGCTACTTCTGTAAATGCGTATGAAACATGAGCAGCAGCGGTATTGCCGTCCATAGTCTTTGAACTTCTGACTACGGGAGCCTTTGTTTCTGCCATTTTTATTTCCTCCTTGAAGGTTTGATAACTGTATTAGCATACAAAAACATTTTATCACTTTTGAAATATTATGTAAACAACAATTTGCTGAAAAAATGACGAAAATATATGCCGATTATGGTGTAATATGCCATGTTTTCAAGCATTTGGTTTTCACGGCTCTTGACTATAACCGTGTTTTAATATACAATATACAATTAAATATTATATTTATATTTTAAGGAGAGTATTATTCTATGGATTCAGACCCTGCCGGCATTTTGCTTAAAATCTTTTTGCTGTTTGTACTTATTATGTTCAATGCGTTTTTCGCAATGAGTGAGATTGCCATTATTTCTCTTAATGACAATAAAATCGAAAAAATGGCGGAAGAAGGAAACAAAAAAGCCAAACAGATTTTGAAACTTACCGAAAATTCGAGTAATTTTCTTTCGACAATTCAGATAGGCGTTACACTTGCCGGATTTTTGACGAGTGCCACCGCATCTCAGAGTTTTGCCGTTATGATTACCGATAAACTTGCTTTAACATCTGTTGTCAACTACATTCCCCTGGGAGTGATTTCAGCTGTTTCGACGGTACTTATTACGATAATCACTTCGTATTTTTCACTTGTTTTAGGTGAACTCGCACCGAAAAAAATCGCAATGCAGCGCCCGGAAAAAGTATCGTTTACCGTTGTACCTGTACTGCTTTTTGTAAACAGAGTTACGAAGCCTTTCGTTAAACTGCTTTCCGCTTCAACCAATACGATAGTGCGTATTTTCGGAATTGATCCGAACGCCGACGAGGAAGTCGTTACCGAAGAGGAAATTCGTATGATGGTTGATGTCGGTCAGGAAAAAGGCGTAATCGAAGATGTCCAGAAGGAAATGATAAACAACATTTTCGAGTTCGACGATATGGATGTCGGAGATATTATGACTCACAGAACCGATATGGACTGTGCCGATATTGAAGAGCCGTTAAGCGAAATTTCGAAAATGGCAATCGAATGCGGCCATTCGAGAATTCCCGTATACGAAGACGATCAGGACAATATCGTAGGAATTATATATGTTAAGGATTTGCTCAAATATGTCGGCTCGTCTCTTCCCAAAAGCAAGACGATAAAAGACTTTATGCGTCAGGCATATTATGTTCCCGAAACCAAGCATTGCAGCGAATTGCTCAGCGAAATGATCGAAAAGCACATTCAAATGGCTGTTGTTGTCGACGAATACGGCGGAACGGCGGGTATTGTAACATTTGAAGATGTTATCGAGTCTATCGTAGGCAATGTTCAGGACGAATATGATAACGAAGACGAAGAGATTTCGAAAATCAACGAAACGACATTTACCGTTGACGGCATAACTTATATCGACGAAGTCGAAGAAAAACTCGGAATAAAACTGCCCGACGGCGATTACGATACATTGGGCGGATTTATTATAAGCCGTTTGGGCTATCTTCCCAAAGAGGACAGCGAAAACGAAGATGTTGTGGAATTCGAAAATATTAAATTTACCGTTATAAATGTCGAAGAACGAAGAATAGGTAAAGTTAAAGTCGAAATTATGCCAAAAGACAGTCGGGAAGATGCCGACGAATAATTTATCGGAGAAAACAGTAAATGGAAAATCAGGAAAAGAAAAAAATAGTTTTAAGTGCAATTCAGCCGACGGGTACTCCCACTTTGGGAAATTATCTCGGTGCGCTGAAAAATTGGAAGGCAATGGCAGATGACTATGACTGTCTTTTTGCGGTTGCGGATCTTCATTCGATAACCGTCCGCCCCGATCCTGCCGATTTGCGAAAAAGAACGCTTGAAATGTATGCGCTGTTGCTTGCTTTGGGACTTGACCCCGAAAAAAACACGGTGTTTATTCAGAGTATGGTACCCGAACACGCACAGTTAGCGTGGATTCTCGACTGTTATACACAGTTCGGTGAAGCTTCGAGAATGACTCAATTTAAGGATAAGAGCGAAAAACATCCGGATAATGTAAATGTCGGGCTGTTTGCCTATCCTGTGCTTATGGCTGCGGATATTTTGCTTTATCAGACGGATTTCGTTCCGATCGGTGCCGACCAAAAACAGCATCTTGAAATTACAAGGAATATTGCCGAACGCTTTAACGGTCTTTACGGAAATACTTTCAAAATTCCCGAACCGTTTATTAAAAAAACGGGCGCAAGAGTAATGTCTTTGCAGGAGCCTACAAAGAAAATGTCTAAATCGGACACGAATGTTAAAGGTTTTATTTCCGTTCTTGACGATGACAGCGTGATAATGAAAAAAATTAAGAGTGCCGTAACCGACAGCGAAGCAAAAGTTTATTACGCAGACGGAAAAGACGGCGTGAACAACCTTATGGGTATTTATTCCTGCTGTACCGGAAAAACTTTCGAAGAAATCGAAAATGAATTCGACGGAAAAGGATACGGCGACTTTAAGACGGCAGTCGGAGAGGCTGTTGTCGAAGAACTCAGACCGCTTAAAGAAGAATATAAGCGTCTTATCGACGATAAGGCTTATCTTACCGAATGTGCGGTAAAAGGAGCGCAAAAAGCAAGTTACTATGCTTCGAGAACTCTCAAAAAAGCAATGAAAAAAGTCGGATTCGTGCAGTTATAATAAAGTAAAATTAAAACGGAGAAGTGTGAACTTCTCCGTTTTTTGTTTTTTAATTTTTTAAGAAAAGTTCGGATAGAACTTCTTTTGCGTCGTTTTGCGTAAAGCCTGCGGGGGAGTTTGCGAAGTTTTTGACATTTTGCCATCTTTCGCAGTAAGTGTCGATTTGCTGCGGCTCCATTTTCACCGTATCAATCGGCAGAATACCGAGCATTGTTCTTTCGAATTCGGGATAATTCATATTTATCATCGAAAGGAATTCCGTTGCACGCTCATTTTTGAATTCCAATGCACGCTTTACAAACGAAGGCAGGAATGCCGCACAGGCAAAGCCGTGCGAAACGCCGTAATCTTCCGTAAGTGTGTAGCCGAGTGTATGCGGATAGCAAGTTCCTGTGAGGTTTATCGCAAGTCCGGCAAACAGCGAAGCGGCATACAGTTCATCCCGTGTTTTTTCATCGGGAAGTTCTTTTGAATTCGCCGTTTTCAAAACCGCCTGCCATATAGTCGGTATCGCTCTTTTTGAATATATCGAAGACTGTTCGCCGGCTTTGTTGGAAAGAAAACTTTCAACGGTGTGGCAGAAGGCGTCGATTGCGGTCGAAAGAGTAAAATCAAACGGAACGGAGTAAGTGTATTTCGGATCGGCAAAAGAAATTTTCGCATAATAGTTTTCACCGCTTACGCTTTTCTTTCTGCCTGATTCGTTTGTCAGCACGGAAACGCCGGTTACTTCGCTTCCCGTTCCCGCTGTCGTACCGATTAAAATAACGGGAAGAGGGGGCAACATTGCAATTGCGGAATATATATCATCTGCTTGAAGGAATTTATTTGCCGCATAAACGGCAATTGCTTTTGCGGCATCAAGCTGACTTCCTCCGCCGATGCCGATTACATATTCGACTTCGAAATCCCGTGCAACCTGACCTGCCTGCTGACAGTCGGAAGTTTTCGGATTTTGCGTGATTTTGTCAAATACGGTGTATTTGACATTTTCTTCTTCGAGCATATTTTTTATATCGGATAATGCGCCGCTTTTTTCTGCGGAGTCTTTTCCGCATACGATAAGGCATCTGTTTCCGTATTTTGTGAAAACATTGCGGTTGGAAATAACCGCTCCTTTTCCTGCCAAAATTTTGACGGGCATATAATAATCTGAGAACATATTATCACCTCTCTGTAATTTTATCACAAAATATACTGCCGATACAACAATATTATTGTTATTTATATAACAAAACTTGAACTTGAAACTTTTTTGTAATATAATTGTATTGTTAAATTTGAGTTTTACGGATAGGTGTTGCCGAATATGAAAATGAAAAAAGGACTGTTCTTCATTGTCATAGCGGCAATGCTTATTTTTTCTTCTTGCTCAGCCGAAAAAGCCGCTGTTGAAAACGAGGCTTATGCAATGGGCAGTGTTGTCGGAATTAAATTATATTCGGATAATTCCGATCGGGCACGGGAAGTTTCCGATGATGTTGTCCGTCAAATACAGCAACTTGATAAAATAATTTCCAAAAACGATAAAACTTCCGAATTGAGCAGCGTTAACAGTTCTCTTGAACAAGGGGTGCAAGTCAGCCGTGAACTGTTCGATATAATTGAAAATACAGTTGAAATATATTCTATGACAAACAAGAAAGCGGCGGTAACTTCGGGAGCGTTGACGGAACTTTGGGGGATTGATACCGATGATTTCACTGTCCCCGAAGACGATGAAATTAAAACCGCCCTCTCTCTTTGCGATGATGAAAACTTACTTCTTGACAGAAATACACTTACCGTTTGCGCTTCTCAAGGACAGATAATAAATCTCGGTTCGGTCGGAAAAGGTGCCGCTTGCGATAAAGCGGTGGAGGTTTTGCTTTCGAACGACGAAATCGAAGCGGGTATAATTTCCGTCGGCGGAAGCGTAGCGCTGTACAGCAACCCGTCCGAAAACAGAGAGTGGACAATCGGAATAAGAAATCCGTTCGGAGAAATAAACGACTCTTTTGCAACTTTAACTCTCGGTTCGTGTTTTGTTTCGACATCGGGAAATTACGAGAAAACATTTGAAAAAGACGGCGTTACTTACCACCATCTTCTTGATCTTACAACGGGAACCTCTTCAAACAGCGAGTTGTGTTCGGTTACCGTAGTAGCACATTCAGGACTTGAAAGCGATGCTTTGTCGACGGCTTGCTATCTGTTGGGAGAAACAGCCTCATATCCCTTACTTCAAAAATATAATGCTTCTGCGGTGTTTGTTTATTCGGATAAGACGGTAAGCGTTTCACAGACGCTTTCGGAGTCGATAAAGATAACAAACAGTGAATTTACGGTGGAATAATATGCAACGCAAACTTATAACACGCAAGGATGCGGCGGTTTTGCTCATTGTCGCAGCTGTTATTTTAATTTCGCTGATTGTCGGCGAATATACCGCTCAAAACGGTGTTTATGCCGAAGTTACGGTGGACGGAAAAACGGTTGAAACAATCAGCCTTTCGGACAAATCTTATTCGTTATATACGCTTGAAAACGGCGTTGTAATCGAGAAAAAAGACGGCACGGTAAGATTTTACGAAAGCGATTGCAAAGATAAAATTTGTATAAACAGCGGTACGCTCTCCCGTGCAGGCGATGTTGCGGCTTGTTTGCCGAATAAAACGGTTATCGCATTAAAGGGAGAAAAAACGGATTACGATATAATGACATATTGAAGAGATGAAAAACAAAACATATAAAATCGCATTGTTCGGTATGCTTTCCGCCGTGGCGATAACATTATCTTACTTGGAAAGCCTTATTCCCACAGCGGCTTTTATGCCGCCGGGAGCAAAACTCGGATTTTCGAATGTTGCGACAATGTTTGCGGCTTCATCGTTAGGTCTTGTAAGTGCGCTTGCCGTAACGCTTATAAAAGCGGTGTTTGCCGGTGTAACAAGAGGTGTAACGGCATTTTTTATGAGTCTGTGCGGAGGAATGTTAAGCACAGTTGCAATGTACCTTTTTTTCAGGTACTCGAAAAAAACAGGATATATGGTAATCGGAGTTGTATGCGCAATTATGCATAATGCGGGACAACTTGCGGTTGCGGTTATATTGGCAGGCAATACTGCGGTGTTCGGCTATACTCCGGTGTTGCTTGTAAGCGGTGCTTTAACCGGTGCCGCAACGGGAACGGTATTAAGGGCGGTAATTCCGGCTCTTGAAAAAGTTCTAAAAAACACAGAGCTTAAAGGAGGAAAATAAATGCACTCTGAATTGATTAAACCCGTAAAGAAAGTGCGGGGCGGAGTCAAAGTTTCTCACGACAAAAACACTAAGGATATGCAGGCGAGAAGAATTGAAGCTCCCGAATTTGTTACTCTTGCAATGAGTCAGCATATCGGCGCTCCCTGTACTCCCGTTGTCAAAGTCGGGGATACCGTCAAAGTCGGACAGCTTATCGGCGATACGGATAAATTCGTTTCCGCTCCGATACATTCGTCTGTTTCGGGTAAAGTAACTGCGATTAAAGATATAAAAACCGCAACGGGAATGTCCACACAGGCGGTTATAATCGAAAATGACGGCGAAAACACTTTATATGAAGGACTTCAGCCGCCGAAAATCGACACAAGAGAAGATTTTATCAAAGCGGTGCGTGAATCGGGACTTGTCGGACTCGGCGGTGCGGGATTCCCGACTCATGTTAAACTCGGTTTTGATCCGAACGCTCAAATAGATACTTTAATTATCAATGCCGCCGAATGTGAGCCGTTTATAACGGTTGATTACCGTGAATGTCTTGACAATTCATGGGATGTTTTTAACGGTGTTCATCTTGTTAAAGATATGCTCGGATTTAAGAAATGCATAATCGCCGTAGAAGATAACAAAAAAGAAGCGATTAAAATTCTCGAACGAATTGCCGAAAAAGAGGATGAAAATGACGAAATCAAGGTTATGCCGTTGAAATCGAAATATCCTCAGGGTGCGGAAAAAATGATGGTTCTTTCCGCAACGGGCAGAAAGGTTCCGCCCGGAAAACTTCCCGCCGATGTCGGATGCGTTGTAATGAATGTTGCATCGGCAGCCTTTTTGTCAAGATACTGCAAGACCGGTAAACCGCTTGTTTCGAGGTCTATGACAGTTGACGGTTCGGCAATCTCAAACCCGCAAAATATCAGAGTTCCCGTAGGTACCGAGATAGCATATATCATCGAACAGTGTGGCGGATTTAAGGAAGAACCGGTAAAAATTATCGCAGGCGGACCGATGATGGGAACTTCGATTGTCGATATACACACGCCTGTACTTAAAAGTAATAACGCTGTATTGGTTCTCGGCAAAAAAGATGTAAGCATAAAAAAGGAAACCGATTGTATCGTGTGCGGACGCTGTGCGAAAGCCTGTCCGCTCGGTCTTATGCCGACCCGCATTGAGCGTTATACAAGAACAAAAGATGTTGAGGCTCTTACCAAATTCGGTGCAACGGTTTGTATGGAATGCGGTTCGTGTGCATATTCCTGTCCGGCAGGCAGACCGCTTGTCCAGTATATGCGAAATGCCAAGTCGATTATCAGAGAGGGGGCAAAAAAATGAGCGATCAAATGAAAAAACTTACAGTCAGCGCTTCTCCGCACAGACGGACTGTTGACACAACGGCAGGTGTTATGCTTGATGTTATAATCGCACTTTTGCCTTCGCTTGCGGTGTCGGTTTTGCTTTTCGGAGTTCGCTCTCTTGCGGTAACTGCGGTAAGCGTACTTTTCTGTGTGCTTTTTGAATTTATATGCCGTAAAGTAATGAAAAGAAATAACACTGTCGGAGATTTGTCGGCGGTTGTTACGGGTATACTGTTAGCGTTCAATTTGCCGTCGAGTATTCCGCTGTGGATGGTAATTGTCGGAGATGCGGTTGCTATAATTGTTGTTAAGCAGTTCTTCGGCGGAATCGGTCAGAACTTTGTCAATCCCGCTTTGGTCGGAAGAATCGTACTTATGACATCTTTCCCGACTTATGTTAATAATTTCGAACAGCCGTTTGAATGGAGAATTCAAACAATTGATGCCGTAACGGGTGCGACACCTCTTGCGCAGTTTGCCGGAAACTATAATTCGCAAGGCGCTGCGGCGCTTATAAACAGTTCGGAACTTCCCGACCTTGCTTCTATGTTTTTCGGAGTGCGTGCGGGTTGTCTGGGTGAAACCTGTGCTGCGGCGATTATTCTCGGTGCGCTTTATCTGTTTGTAAGAAAGGTTATTTCTCCCGTGATTCCCGTATGCTATGTCGGAACAGTTGCGATTATAATGCTTATCGCAAGCAAGGGAAATATGACTTTTGCGCTTTATCAGGTTATGGCGGGCGGACTTTTGCTCGGTGCTGTATTTATGGCAACCGATTATACAACCTCTCCCATAACAACCAAAGGAAAAATCATATATGCCGTCGGCTGCGGAATAATCACATCGCTTATCAGAATTTTCGGTTCTTTGCCCGAAGGCGTTTCGTTCTCGATTATTCTTATGAACATACTTGTTCCTCATATTGAGACTCTGACCGCTTCGAAGCCGTTCGGCACGGTTAAGCAAAAGAAGAAAAAAGAGGGGGCGGCAAAATGAAAAAATTCAATATTAAAGAAATTATCGTTCCCGCAGTTTCTCTTTTCGTAATATGTTTGGTTGTAACGGTTTTGCTTGCGATTACAAACAATATAACGCAGCCGAAAATCGAACAGCTTGCCGTCGAAACGCAAAACAAGACAAAACAGCTTGTGCTTAATGACGCTTCTTCTTTTTCAGAAGAAAAAACCGTTGAAAAAGACGGCGTTGGTTATACATATTATGAAGGACTTTCTCAGTCCGGTGAAATTATAGGTTATGTGTTTAAGACTTCCGCAAAAGGTTACGGCGGAGATATTGACCTTATGGTCGGTATCGACACTTCGGGTACCGTAAAAGGTGTTTCTATTCTTACGATAAACGAAACCGCAGGCCTCGGAATGAACGCAAAGAACGATTCGTTCCTCAGTCAGTATAACGGAAAAAGTTCTCAACTTTCCGTTATTAAGAACGGAGATGCCGATGACAGCGAAATACAGGCGCTCACCGGAGCGACAATAACCTCAAAGGCTGTTACTTCGGCGGTAAATATTGCATTAGATTTATATGCGGAAACGGACGGTGTTGAAAATGGCTGAAAAGAAATCACTCGGACATGAGTTTACAAAGGGCATTATCAAAGAAAACCCCGTTTTACGCTTGGTTTTGGGAACTTGCCCTACGCTTGCCACAACAACTTCTCTTGAAAGTGCGATCGGTATGGGACTTTCGGCAATGATCGTTCTTGTTTGTTCAAACATAGTTATTTCGGCGTTGCGTAAAGTTATTCCTCAAAAAGTCAGAATCCCGTGTTATATAGTTATCATAGCGGGCTTTGTAACAATCGTTCAAATGCTTGTCAAAGCGTTTTTACCTTCTCTTGACGAACAGCTCGGAGTATATCTTCCTCTTATCGTCGTAAACTGTATTATTCTCGGCAGAGCGGAAGCTTTTGCCGGTAAAAATTCCGTCGTGGCATCTGCTCTTGACGGACTCGGTATGGGCGTAGGATTTACCTGTGCGCTTGCGATAATGGGAACAATCAGAGAATTACTCGGTTCGGGTACATTGCTAGGACACGCAATTCTTCCCGAAAGCATACCGCCTATGACAATATTCGTTCTCGCTCCCGGCGGATTTTTCGTGTTCGGTATCGTTATGGCGTGTGCGAATAAACTCGCAACGGCAAACGGCGAAAAGAAAGCAACCCTCGGCGGCTGTAAAGCCTGTCCGATGGCGGCAAGCTGTGAAAAACTCAACAGCGGTGAAAACTGTGAAGAAAAGGGGGTTGAAAAATAATGAAAGTATTTTTCTCTATCCTTTTAACCGCAATACTTACAAACAACTATATTCTTTCTAAGTTCTTGGGAATATGTCCCTTCTTGGGCGTTTCGAAGAAACTCAATACCGCAATGGGTATGAGCCTTGCAGTTATTTTCGTGATGCTTCTTTCCTCTGCGGTAACATATCCGCTCAATACATTTTTGGAAAACCGTTCACTCGGTTATCTTCAGACAATCGTGTTTATTTTGGTTATAGCCGCATTGGTTCAGCTTGTTGAGATCATCCTTAAGAAATATATTCCTTCGCTTTACAGTTCGCTGGGAATTTATCTTCCTTTGATTACAACCAACTGTGCTGTTTTGGGCGTAACAATTCTCAATATTGACAACGGCTATTCTTTTTCGCACGCAATGATAAACACTTTGGGTGCCGGTCTCGGATTTATGGTGGCAATGGTTATGTTTGCCGGAGTTCGCTCAAAACTCGAAACCTGTGATGTGCCTAAGTTTTTACAGGGACTTCCGATAACTCTTATATCGGCAAGTTTGACTTCTCTCTCGTTCCTCGGATTTACCGGACTTGTAGAGAATATGTTCGGATAAGGGGGATTGACAATGAACGGTATTTTATCAGCGGTAACGCTTGTATGTGTTATCGGACTTATCGCAGGTGTCGGTCTTTCGATTGCTTCCGTGGTGATGGCTGTTCCGAAGGATGAAAAGGCGGAAAAAATCAGAGAATGTCTTCCCGGTGCTAACTGCGGAGCGTGCGGATTTTCCGGCTGCGACGGATATGCGAGTGCACTTTCCAAAGGCGAAACCGATAAAACAAATTTATGTGCGCCCGGCGGAACTCAGGCGGCTCAGGATATTGCGTCGGTTCTCGGCGTAGAAGCGCAAAGCGTTGAACCTATGGCGGCATTTGTTAAATGTAACGGAACATCCTCTCATAATGAAGTTAAACTTGATTATGTCGGAGTCCAAAGCTGTAAAATGGCGGCACAGCTTTTCGGAGGCCCCAAAAACTGTGTATACGGTTGTATCGGTTTGGGCGATTGCGTTAAAGAATGTGAATATGATGCGATTAAAATCTGCGACGGGGTCGCAAGAGTCGATCCCGCACTTTGCAGAGCGTGTAAAAAATGCATAGCAACCTGTCCGAAAGGTATAATCGAACTTATGCCTTTGCATAAAACTTTTGCGGCGGTTACCTGTATGAATACGGATAAAGGCGCTCTTACGAGAAAAGCCTGTGATGTCGGCTGTATCGGATGTATGAAGTGTGTAAAAGTCTGCGAATACGGTGCGATCAAGGTTGAAAACAATAAAGCAAGCGTTGATGTGTCAAAATGCGTTAATTGCGGAAAATGCATTGAAGCGTGTCCGACAAAGGCGATTAAAACACTCACATTAAACTGAAAACTTAACACAAATCAGGCTGTCATCACCCGATGACAGCCTTTTGTTGTTTAGCAGCAACCGGATCTGTTGCATCCGCAGTCATTACCGTTATCAGCAAGTAAAATGATTATGATAATGAGAATCAAGAGACTGTTGTTATTGTTATTGAAAAATCCCATTTTGTTGCCTCCCTTCGTTGTTCTTCATTACATACTATGAAAAAAGTTAAAATGTGTTCGAAAATTGAATTAAATTTATTTATTAGGCATAAAATATAAAAAAAGAAAAACAGGAGAACGAATTATGATAAACGGAGAATATGACGGGGAATTTGACTTTCCGCTTGAAATTTGCGCTGATCCTTACGGAGAAATAACAGTATATGATGTTGAAAAGACAACTTTCAAAAATCGAAGAAAAAACGAAAAAATCGAAGAAAACACCTTGTTTAATCGTGAAAACGAAAATATTTGACCATTTTTGACCTTTGACCTACGGCTAAACGGGGCTATAATTATAAACATAAAGGTCAAAGAAAGTCAAAGTCAAAAAGAGGCGATAAACAAATGAATCTCAGTAAAGAAATAGCGAATATGATAATCGAAATGCTTGAAAATGACGGAATGAGTGCGGAAATACGCAGGAACGATCTTGCCGAGCGTATAGGCTGTGTACCGAGTCAGATAAATTATGTTATTTCATCACGCTTTACACCGGAACGGGGTTATATCGTCGAAAGTCAGAGAGGCGGCGGGGGATATATCAGAATTACAAGAGCCCAATACGACCTCTCAACACTGAAAATGCATTTAATAAATTCTATCGGCACAAGTGTTGACGAAAAGACCTGCAAAGCAAACATAATCAATCTTCTCGACAGAGGACTCCTTACGGATGAACAGGCAAAACTTATCGTAACCGCAGTATCGGACAAGGTTTTAAGAGAACTGCCCGATGAATACAAGAATAAATTAAGAGCTTCAATGTTTAAGCAGATGCTCTTAAGTACAATGAATTAAAGGAGAGATAAATATGTTGTGTCAGAACTGTAAAAAAAATGAGGCTACAACTCATATAAAGAGAATCGTGAACGGCGAAGCCGCAGAAGCACATCTTTGTTCGGACTGTGCGAAAAGTCTCGGATATGACGGAGTTTTTTCAGATTTCGGATTTAATTTTTCGGATATGTTAAGCTCGTTTTTCTCCGAACCTACAATGGCATCGCTTAGCGCAAGAACACTCAGATGCGAAAAATGCGGAAGTACATTCGGTGATATTGTACGAAGCGGAAAAATCGGATGTTCGGATTGCTATTCGACATTTTACGACAAACTTTTGCCGTCGCTTGAAAGAATTCACGGACGGACTCACCACGAAGGAAAGATTCCGAATTCGCTTAATATCGGCGTAAAAAAGAACGAAATAGAAACATTGAAAGAAGAACTTCAGTCAGCAGTTGAAAAGCAGGATTATGAAAAGGCGGCTGAACTTCGGGATAAGATAAAAGAATTGGAAAGCGAGGAAAAGTAAGATGAGCGGTAAATGGTATATCGGGGAAGGCGACCACAACGATATTGTTATTTCAACAAGAATAAGGCTTGCGAGAAATCTTGCACAGTATCCGTTTCCGTCCAGACTTGATAACAAGAGTAAAGTAGAAGTTAATGAAAAAATCAGGGATTCTCTTAAGGGAAAAGAAAATCTTAATTACACCGAACTTAAAACGCTTACCCGTTCGGAAATAGTTTCTCTTGCCGAAAGACATCTTATAAGTCCGGAATTTGCATCGAATTCGGATGCAAGAGCGCTTTTAATGTCTGAAAACGAAGATGTCAGTATTATGCTTTGCGAAGAGGATCATATCAGACTTCAGGTTATGAAGTCGGGACTTGCGCTTGCCGAGGCGTATGAACTTGCAGATAAAATAGATTCCGAAATTAACGAATCGCTTGAATTCGCATTTGACGAAAGACTCGGTTATCTCACTCAGTGTCCGACAAATCTCGGAACCGGAATGAGAGCATCGGTAATGCTTCATTTACCGGCGTTAACCCAAAAAGGTCAAATCGGAACTCTCGCATCAACTGTTTCAAAACTCGGTCTTACAATAAGAGGCGCTTACGGAGAAGGCACATCGGCAATGGGCGATCTTTATCAGTTAAGCAATCAGGTTTCGCTTGGAATAAGCGAAAAATCGGCTATTGATAACCTTAAAACGATTACTTTGCAATTGGCGGCGCAGGAGCGTTCGGCAAGAGCGGAAATGTCAAACACTCTCGAAACGGAAGATGCGGTTTTCAGAGCATACGGAACGCTTAAATCGGCAAGAATATTAGATACAAAAGAATTTATGAATTTAATCTCCAAAGTTCGCTTCGGTGCGGTAAGCGGAATGATAAATACCGATTTGAAAACGATAAACGAACTTATGGTATCAATGCAGCCTGCAACGATAAACGCATTTGTAGGCAAGACACTCTCTTTGGCAGAGCGTGATGTCGAGCGTGCGAAAATTGTCAGGGAAAGGCTGTAAACTACTTAACGGTAAGGCGGAGATTTGATCTCCGCCTGTTTTATAAAATGAAAGGATGATGTGTTATGTTTAAGTTTACGGGATTTACCGAAAAAGCGAATAAGGCACTCAACAAGGCGGTTGAATGTGCCGAAGATTTAGGACACACTTATATCGGAAGCGAACACTTGCTTTTGGGACTTCTGTCGGATACTTCAACCGTTGCGGGCGTTGTTTTGTCAACAAGGAAAATACGCTTTGACGATGCGCAGGAATATATTAAACAGACAGTCGGAGTCGGAATTCCCACTCAACTCGGAGCGGAAGACTTTACTCCGAGAAGTAAAAAAATTATAGAGAGTGCGATTTATCTTGCGGGAAGAATGGGATATTCTCTTGCCGGTACAGAACATCTTTTGCTTGCGATTGTAAACGATGATTCATGTTATGCATATCAGATTTTATCCCGTGCGGGAGTTTCATCGCAAAATATTGCGGGAGACATTTCCAAAAAACTTATGTCTTCGTCTTCGCCTGACGGAAAAAACGGCAATTCTTCCGCTTCGTCAGATACTTTAAGCCAATTTTCAAGAGATCTTACCGATCTTGCACGGCAGGGAAAAATAGATCCCGTTATCGGACGGCACGATGAAATCGAGAGAGTTATTCAAATTTTATCGAGAAGAACGAAAAACAATCCCTGCCTTATCGGTGAACCCGGTGTCGGCAAAACGGCAATTGCCGAAGGTTTGGCACTTAAAGTTGTTTCGGGAGAAGTTCCGGAAACGCTGAAAAACAAAAGGATAGTTTCGCTTGATTTGACAAGTATGGTTGCGGGAACAAAGTACAGGGGAGATTTCGAAGAACGCATAAAGAAAGTTATCGACGAAGTTAAAGCTTCTCCGGACATTGTGCTTTTTATTGATGAGGTGCATACGCTTATCGGAACGGGCAGCGCCGAAGGTGCGGTCGATGCCGCCAATATACTCAAACCTTCTCTCGCAAGGGGAGAGTTGCAGGTTATCGGTGCGACTACAATCGAGGAATACAGAAAAAATATCGAAAAAGATGCGGCGCTTGAAAGAAGATTTCAGCCCGTAACCGTAGATGAACCTTCGAAAGAAGAAGCGGTTGAGATTTTGAAAGGTCTCAGAGATAAGTATGAGGCTCACCATAAGGTTAAAATTTCCGACTCCGCAATCAAAGAAGCGGTTGAGTTATCCGTAAGATATATATCGGACAGATATTTACCCGACAAAGCAATAGATCTCATTGACGAAGCGGCTTCAAGAGTAAGGCTTCGCACCTTTACAGAGCCTCCGGAATTACAGGAACTTGAAAAGCGCCGAAAAGATGCCGAAGCGGAAAAACTCAGTGCCGTAAATTCGCAGGATTTTGAACTTGCGGCAAAACTTCGTGATGAAGAAAAAGAAATTCTTTCCGAACTCGAAGAGAAAAAAGAAAAATGGAGAAATCAGGCAGGAAGAAGCAAGGACGAAGTAACTTCAAAAGAAATTGCCGAAATAGTTTCTCTTTGGACGGGAGTTCCCCTTTCGCAACTTACTCAGCAGGAGAGCGAAAGACTTCTCAATCTCGAAAAAGAACTTCATTCGAGGATTATCGGACAGGATGAAGCGGTAACGGCGGTTTCAAGGGCGATAAGAAGATCAAGAACGGGACTTAAAGATCCTAAAAAGCCTATCGGTTCGTTTATTTTCTTAGGCCCGACGGGTGTCGGAAAAACCGAACTTTGCAAGACTCTTGCGCAGTCTTTGTTCGGTGATGAAAATGCAATGATTCGTCTTGATATGTCGGAATATATGGAGAAGCATACGGTTTCCCGTCTTGTAGGTTCGCCTCCCGGTTATGTCGGATATGAAGAGGGCGGACAGCTTACGGAAAAAATCAGAAGAAAACCCTATTCGGTTGTTCTTTTCGATGAAATCGAAAAAGCACATCCCGATGTATTCAATATGCTTTTGCAAATCCTCGATGACGGAATTTTAACGGATTCTCAAGGCAGACGGGTTGATTTCAAAAACAGTGTTATTATAATGACTTCGAATGTCGGAGCGAAACTTATTACACAAAAATCATCCGCTTTCGGTTTTGCAAACGGTGAAAACAGCCGTAAAAACGAAAAAGAAAAAATTACCGAATCGGTAATGAACGAATTGAAAAAGACCTTCAGACCCGAATTCCTTAACCGAATAGACGATATAATCGTGTTTGACAGACTTGAAAAAGACGATATTAAGAAAATTGCCGTAAATTTGTTAAACGAACTTAAAAAGAGAGTTGACGAACTCGGAATCTCGGTTGAGTTTACCGAAAACGCAGTAAGCGAAGTTGCCGATGCGGGATTTGACGAGGTTTACGGAGCAAGACCTTTGAAAAGAGCGATTCAAAGCAAAATCGAGAACTTACTGTCAGAAGAAATGCTGTCGGGCAATGTTGTAAAAGGCAAGAGTTATATTTGCGATGCCTCGGACGGTAAATTCGAATTCAAAGAGAAAATCGAATAAACACAACGAAAAAAGCCATCGGAAAATTCCGATGGCTTGATTTTTTATAAGAGTTATTCTTCGGATTCGGTTTGAGTGTCTTCGATTTCGTTAACTCTTTGAGATCTTCTCTCTTCAAGGTCTTGAAGCATCTTCTCTTTGAATTCGCCGTGAACGGGGAAGAATATCCATGAAATACCGAACATAAATCTTGCGATAGCGGGCATAAGCGCAAATACCGCAAAGAAACCGTTAAGGACTTTGGGATCAGTCTCACGGATGACATCACCGAGAGCATCGGTATGAGCGACATAGCCTACAACGGTAATTACAAGACCGGAAAGAAGTCCTGTTACTGCGGTAGCGAGTTTTCCGAAGTAGTTTGTTACGGTTTGAACGAGCGCTTCGTTACGAACGCCGTATTTCCATTCGCTGTAATCGTAAACATCGCCCTGCAAAACCGCCTGACAAACTCGGATAATACAGTTGGGAAGTCCGCAGATTGTAAGCATAATGGTTATGTATACCATATTGAGAATACAGGGAACGGTTTCGTCGTAACTGCCGAAAGGTTTGTATCCGATGATAAACATAAGCGTATAAGCCACACCGCCGAACACACCCGCTCCGAGAGCCGTGTTTCTCGCACCGAATTTACGGATAAGTTTAGGTGTGAGAGGGGTGATGATATAGTTGGGAAGACCGGTAAACAGTCCTGCAAGCGTTCCGTGGAAGAGGCTTCCCGTATTGTGAAGCCAGAAGAAACTCTCCGTCGAAGAACCTACGCCCTTGAAACTGTTGAAGAAGTTTGCGATAACTGAAACAAACATCGGCTTGTTTTTGAAAGCGTTTTTGAACGATTCGATAATGCCGATTTCTTGCATTTGTTCACGGGAGGCAAGCGGAACTCGTTCACGCATTGCGAAGAAACCGTAAACTGCGGTAACCGCCGCAAATATAACCATTGCAACCGCAAAAGTCGTGTAGATGCTTTGCATACCGACTTTACCCTTTGTCAAAGAGATGAATACGGGAACGAGGGACGGAATCCATACGCCGAAAAGTTCGAAAAATTTAGAAGTCGCAATAAGGTTATCACGCTCTTTAATGTTCGGAGTAATGTTGTAAAGAAGAATGTTCCAAGCTCCGAAATATGACATACCGAGGTTGTATGCGAAAATTGCGATGATCGCCCAAATGACTTTTTGAGTTTGTCCCGTAAGGAAAGCGGGAGTCGTAAAGAGCATCATTGTCGCTATCGACCAAACAGGAACGGTAAGTATCATATACGGACGCAATCTGCCCCAACGGGTTCTCGTTCTGTCGATGATGAGACCCGAAAGCGAGTCGTCCAGAGCGTCATATATGGATTCGAAGAAAACAATCAGTCCGTATGCTTTACCCGAAATTCCGAGGAAACTGATCATAAAGAACTGTCTGTATGACTCAACGAACTGGCTGAGGTTTTTTTGACCGAAAGTCGTTAAAAGAAAAGCCACGATTTCACGGGGGCGAAGGTATCTGCGGTTACTCGCAGACGCTTTTTCGATTTCTTTTTCGACTTCGTTTTCAAGCTCGGTTTCGTTTGCTACGATAACTTCTGAGTTTGACAAAGTATCACATCCTAACCAAATGTCTGCTATGCAGACGAATACTCATTTAATAATACCATAAACGGCACTGTTAAATCAACAGTTTTTTTATTTTGAAAATTTTGCCGACTGCTCGACGGCAAGTTTATCGCATCTTTCGTTTTCGGGATGGCCGTTATGACCTTTTACCCAAATGATTTCGACATTGTGTATTTCAAGCAAATTCAATAATTCTTCCCATAAATCAGGATTAAGCGCCAGCTTTTTGTTGCTCTTTTTCCAGCCGTTTGCTCTCCATGATTTAGCCCAGCCGAGTTTTATCGCATCTCCGACATATTTCGAATCGGTTGTGAGCCTGACATCGCAAGGCCGTTTAAGTGCCTTTAATCCTTCGATGACGGCGGTTAATTCCATACGGTTATTGGTGGTTAACGCTTCTCCGCCCGAAAGTTCTTTTTCCGTTCCCTTGCAGCGCAGTACCGTTCCCCAACCGCCCGGACCGGGATTTCCCGAACAGGCACCGTCCGTATACATTTCAACAAAAGGTCTCTCTGACATTTTTCTCCCTCGCCGTGAATAATTATTAAAACACATTTTAACATTTTTTTTGCTCTTTTACAACACACAAAGATTATTTCGGCTGCGAAAGTCAATAATATCATAAAAGAAAACGGGAGAGATTGAAATGTCGGAGTCTGAAATAAGTTTGACAATGCGTAAAGGTGAACCCCTTGACATATATGAAGCGTCGTCAATCGGAATCGCACTTGTATCAAGCGGTTTGGGAGAAAAAGCGGGAATTGCAACGGACGGAAAATCGGCTTCGAAAGCGGTTGCTTATATGATAATGGGAGCCATGAGTGCCGCAGGTGCGAGAGTATGGGATTTTTCCGAAAGTTTTTATGCTCAGTTTCGGTATCTTGTTAAGTTTTGCTCATTGGATTGCGGAATTTTCATCGGTACGAGAAATTCGGAAATCGGGATAAGGGTGTGCGGCAAATACGGATTGCCGATTTCTTTTGAAAAACAAAGCGAAATCGAAAGCTATATCGGCAACCGCAAATTCGCTTACAGTCCGATAACCGACTGTAAAGAGATTTCTCAAATGCAGGGAGTAAGTATGATGTACCGCAGAGAACTTCTGAACTGTGCCGTGCCGGTTCACGAATTATCGTGCTTCATAAAATGCAAAAACGAGAAAGTAACGGATGTTCTCGAAGACTGTTTGTACCGCATTGAGTGTAAACAGGGGGATGAGATGACATTTAAGATAAACGGCGACGGAACTTCGCTGTCTGTGTTTCACCGTGATTGCGGGTGGCTCTCGCATGATATAATTTCGGCAATCCTCATAAAAAACGAAGCGGAATACGGCTGTGATATAGCGGTACCCGTTAATTCTCCGTTTGTGTTTGAAGAGTTGGCGAAGAAATACGCAGTGAATTTTTTCAAGTATTCAAGTGCCGAAGATTTGAAGGGATTACAGACGATAAAAGCGATGGAAAATTGCAGGTTTTCGGAAGATGCGCTCTTTGCTGCCGTAAAACTGTTGAAAGTTGTTTATCGGTCGGGAAAAAATGTCGCTGTGCTTTCAAAAGAATTGCCGAAATTTTATGTTTCGAGAAAAATTTTCAATCACGGAATTTCCAAAACCGAGTTTGAAAACGAATGTGAAAAGAACGGTATTGCCGTTGAAAATTCGGCTGCCGTGTTGGAATATCCCGAAGGGAAAGTCCTTGTAACGCCGTCGAGAAATTTTCAGTCGCTGCGTATTCTTTCTCAAGCGGAAAATTATGAGATGTCAAAGGAACTGTGTGCTTCGGCACAGAAGTATTTGGAAGCGTTCCTAAACCGATGAAAGCATTGACACATCGGACAAATAATAGTATTATATTATAATCTGTAAGTATGTCTGTATTTACGAAATTTATATATATGACTTGATAAGTAACAGGAGTTTACAAATGGCTAACTTAAAAAAATCAGAAAAGCCCGTAAAAAATACGCAGAAAAGTGCGCAGACAAAGACTAAACGCAAAAGCGCTGAGTCCGGGGCTCAAAACAAAAAAAACACCGTGAAAAATTCGGACACGGCGAAAAGAACCGCTAACAAGCAAAACAAAAAGTATAATTCCAAAACAAAGCAGAACGGAAAAGGCAGAAAAAAATCCGCTCCCAAAAAGAGTGTGCCGATAAATGTAACTTTTTTGGGCGGACTTAACGAAGTCGGAAAAAATATGACTTTGTACGAGTGTCAAGGCGATATGATTCTTGTCGACTGCGGTCTTGCTTTTCCCGATCCGGATATGCTCGGTGTTGACCTCGTAATTCCCGATTTTTCCTATGCGGTACAGAACAGGGATAAAATCAAAGGAATTTTTATTACACACGGGCATGAGGACCATATCGGCGGACTTGCTTATTTGCTTAAGGAACTGAATATTCCAGTTTATTCGACAAGGCTTACAATCGGTCTTATCGAGGGAAAACTCAAAGAACATAAATTGCTTGATAAAGCAAGTCTCAATGTTGTTAATCCGGGCGACACGGTAAGTCTCGGCTGTTTTGATGTCGAACTTATCCATGTCAACCATTCTATCCCCGATGCAGTTGCGCTTGCGATTAAATCGCCTGCCGGTGTTATCGTTCAGACGGGAGACTTCAAAATAGATACAACTCCGATTGACGGCGGAGTTATAGATATGGCAAGGCTTTCGGCTCTCGGAAACGAGGGTGTACTGTGCTTGCTGTCGGATTCGACAAATGCCGCAAAGCCCGGTTTTACCGAGTCGGAAAGAAAAGTCGGAGATACTTTCGATACGCTTTTCGCAAAAGCGAACGGACGCAGACTCATAGTTGCGACCTTCGCTTCGAATATTCACCGTGTTCAGCAGATAATCAACGCCGCAGACAGACTCGGAAGAAAAGTCGCTCTTTCGGGACGGAGTCTTGAAAATGTTGTTAACATCGCAAGTGAACTCGGATATATCAATATTCCCGAAGGTGTACTTGTCGGAATTGATTCGATAAACAGATACCCGTCGGATAAAATGGTTGTCGTAACGACGGGAAGCCAGGGCGAACCGATGTCCGCACTTTACAGAATGGCTTTTTCGGAGCACAGAAAAGTTGACATCGGGCCTAACGATTATGTTATTATTTCGGCAACTCCGATTCCGGGTAACGAAAAGATGGTCGGCAAGGTTGTCGACGAACTTCTTAAGCAGGGTGCCGAAGTCGTTTACGAAAGAATGTATGAAGTTCATGTTTCGGGACACGCCTGTCAGGAAGAACTCAAAATAATGATGAGCCTTACAAAGCCTAAGTATTTTATTCCCGTTCACGGCGAGCAGAAACATTTGAGAAAGCACGCCGCACTTGCACTTTCGATGGGAATTCCCGAATCTAATATCATTATTTCCGATAACGGAAAAACAATTGAAATTTCAAAAGACAGAATAAAAACTGCGGGTGAAGTTACATCGGGTATGGTTTTTGTCGACGGTACCGGTGTAGGCGATGTAGGAAGCGTTGTTTTAAGAGACAGAACAAAACTTGCCGAAGACGGAATCGTGATTATCGCATTGTCGACAGACGGTGTTACGGGAGATGTTGTGTCCGGTCCCGATGTAATAACAAGAGGATTTGTTTATGTCAGAGAATCCGAACAGCTTATCGACGAGACACGGCGCCTTTGCGAGAATGTTCTTGCCGATTGCGTTTACGAAAATGTTACCGATTATGCGGCGATAAAAAACAGATTGCGTGATGCGGTATCAAAGCATATTTATTCAAAGACAAGGCGCAGTCCCATGGTATTGCCGATTATAATGGAGGTGTAAGCTTGACTTTGGATTTTGAACGGCCGCAGGCTGTAAGCCTCGAAATCGAACGGGCAGTCGAAAAGGCAACCGATGTTTTGATTATGGGGCATAAGTATTCGGACAGCGACTCTTTAGGTGCTTCCGTGGGAATGCTTAAGTTTTGCCAAGATATCGGAAAAGAAGCGAAAATAGTTTTGTCGGAAAAGACAAGCCTCGCAACGCTTTTGATTAACCATTTGAAGAAAAACAAACTCGACGCAGACCTTATAAGCGTACAGCAGGCACTTGACGGAATTTCCGACGGTACGCTTTTGATAATCGTCGATACTCACAGAGCGAATTTCTTCGAAAGCAGTCAGTTGTATGAAAGAGCGAAACATATTGTCGTAATCGACCATCACGAAAAATCCGACGACTGTATTGAAAATGCGAGTGTGGTTTTTCACGATCCGACGGCTTCCTCGGCAAGCGAAATGGTAACGCAAATTATTTTCTGCAATGAAAAAGTCGAACTTACGAGTGTTTACGCTAACGCTTTGCTTTCGGGCATAATGCTTGATACAAGAGACTTTATGCTGCGTACAACACCGACAACATTTGAGTGTGCGGCATATCTTCGCTCTTCGGGTGCGGATATTGCGGCGGTTAAACATTTTTTCAATAATTCGCTGAAAAATAAAAAACTGAAGGTGAAAATCGTACTTGCCGCTTACGAATATTCGAACTGTGCGATTTCGGTTGCCGAAGTTAAAAGCGATAACATAAGAATTATATGCTCTCAGGCTGCCGATGAGTTGCTTTCGGTCAGTGATATGCAGGCATCTTTCGTGCTTTTCAAAACGGGTGATACGGTTAATATTTCCGCCCGTTCGAAAGGGAACATAAATGTAAGAAAAATAATGGAAGAGTTTTCGGGCGGAGGGCATCAAACTATGGCGGCGTGTCAGGTTGAAAACGCCGATATAGAAGATGTCAGAGTTATGCTTGAAGAAAAAATAGATAAATATTTCAAAATTTCATAATAAATCGGAGGTATGGAAAATGGAAGTAATTTTGAAGGCAGATGTAAAAGGTCTCGGAAAAAAAGGCGAAAAAGTTAAAGCATCCGACGGCTATGCGAGAAATTATCTTTTTCCGAAAAATCTTGCTGTCGAAGCCAACGCTCAGGCGATGACCGAGTATAAAAACAGCGAAGCGTCCAAACAGCATAAATTGGAAGTCGAAATCGCAAACGCTCAGCAGGCAAAGGCGAAACTTGATTCGAAAACCGTTGTTCTCAAAGCGAAAGCCGGACAAAACGGTAAAATTTTCGGTTCCGTAACATCAAAGGATGTTGCAGGCGAAATTAAGTCTCAACTCGGCGTTGAAGTCGATAAGAGAAAAATATCTATGGAAGATATTAAAAATTTCGGAACATATACGGCGGAAGTTAAACTTTATCAGAATATCACGGCAAAAATTTCCGTTAAAGTCGGAGAATGATTTAAGCGGGTGGAAATGATGGATAACATTTTATTTGACCAAAACAGCGAGCCGTATTCTCTCGAAGCGGAGCAGGCGGTTCTCGGCAGTTTGCTTATGGATCCCGACTGCTTGCTTAATGTTGCCGATATAATCCGTGCGGAGCATTTCTATATTCCTCAGCACCGTGAAATTTTTTCGATAATCGTAAATCTCGATGCACTCGGACAGAAATTCGATGCATTACTTGTTCTCGAAGAACTCAAAAGCAAGGGCGTTTACGACGATGCGGGCGGAAAAAATTATTTGGCGCAGTTAGCCCAGATTGTTCCCTCAACGGCAAATGTCGCCGCTTATGCGAGAATAGTCAAGGAAAAATTCGTACTTCGTACATTGCTTAATACCGCTAAGGAAATCGCAAACGAAGCCTCGGCTGCGGAAGCGTCTGCCGACCAAATCCTCAACAGCGCCGAGCAGAAAATATATGACATAAGACAGGGCAGATCAACTGTCGGTCCTACAAAAATAAGCGAAATTATTTACAACGAAGTTTATGAGGACTTGAGAAAAAAGTGTTCGCCGGATAAGGAAAAATATCTCGGTATTTCAACCGGCTTCGGTTTGCTTGATAAATATACGACGGGATTTAACAAATCCGACCTTATTCTTATCGGTGCCCGTCCTGCGATGGGTAAAACGAGTTTTGCACTCAATGTTGCGAGAAATATGGCTGTAACCGGAAGAAAAAAAGTTGTTTTCTTTTCTTTGGAAATGTCGAAAGAGCAGCTTGCTCAGAGAATTCTTGCCACCGAAGCGAGAGTTGAAAGCAGTAAATTCAGAACAGGTGATATTTCAAATGAAGAATGGAACAGAATAGGCGAAGCGGCGTTTGCTTTGAACGATGCGGAACTCTATTTTGACGATACTTCGAATATTACGGTAAACGAGATGAAGTCGAGAATAAGACGAATGAAAAATGTCGACTGTGTTATTATCGACTACCTTCAGTTGATGTCCGGAACTAAAAAGACCGACAACAGAGTTCAGGAAGTTTCCGAAATCACGAGAAATCTCAAACTTATGGCAAAAGATTTGCATATTCCGGTTGTTACCTGCTCTCAGTTGAACCGTTCGACCGATGCCAGAGGTAAGGCTCACCGACCGCAGATGTCGGACTTGCGTGAATCCGGTTCTATCGAGCAGGATGCCGATATTATTATGATGCTTTACCGTGAGGGATACTATGAAAACGACGGTAAAGACGATGATAAATCGGCGCAGATGAATTCTATGATTGATAATAAGGCGCAGGTTCTTGTTGTTAAAAACAGACACGGCTCAACCGGTGATGTTGACCTTAATTGGACAAAAGAATTTACTTTATTCTCATCTGTGGAGACTATCAGAAATGATTAACGGTGTACTGGAAACAATCGAAAAGTACGGTATGCTTGACGGATGCGAAAAAGTCGTTGTCGGACTTTCCGGCGGGGCGGATTCGGTGTGCTTAACCGCTGTGCTGTGTTCATTGAGGGAAAAGTACGGATTTTCTCTTGAGGCGGCGCACATAAATCACGGAATCCGTGGAGAAGAAGCACAGCGTGATGAAGATCATTGCCGTAAAATTTGCGAAAAACTCGGCGTTGAACTTCAAGTGCTGAAAGCCGATGTTCCGTCTTTGGCAAAACAGCACGGACTCGGTGAAGAAGAGTGCGGACGCAAGGTGAGATACGAGTTTTTTTCGTCTCTTGCGGGAGAAAACGGAAAAATCGCAACGGCACATAATCTTAACGATAATGCGGAAACGCTTATATTCAATCTTGTACGGGGTTCGGGGCTGAAAGGTGCCTGCGGTATTCCGCCCGTAAGGGATAATATCATAAGACCTCTTATCAACACCGAAAGAAGCGAAATCGAGCGTTACTGTAATGAAAATTCGCTTGATTTTGTTACCGACAGTACAAATTCGGAAAACGCTTATTCGAGAAATAAAATCAGAAACGCCGTTATGCCGATACTCCGTCAAATCAATCCGAATGTTGAGTCTTCTCTTGCGGGATTTACGAAAACCGTGAGAGAAACACGGGAATTTTTCGAAAAAATAACAGATGAAAAATACTCTTTGTGCGTTAAGGAAGAAAGACTTTGTGAAAAAGAGTTTTCTTCTCTCGAACTGCCCGTAAAAAAAGAAGTCGCAGCGAGATTTCTTAAACAACTCGGTGCAAAGGATGTATCTTCAAAACACATTGATGATTTTTGCGCTTTTGCCGGAAGCGGAAAAACGCTTGTCGGTGCATCGTCAATCAGACTTGTAAGCAGAAACGGTTTTGTTTACAGATGCGAATATTATGCCGAACCGTTTTCTGTGGAGTTTTCTTTGTCGGACAGCGAAGTGATTTTACCGTTTTGCAAGGTGAAAATCGAGCATTTCGACACAAAAGATTTACAAAATCTTAATAAAGACTTGTTGGATAATCTTATTGATTGTGATAAAATATCCGATGTTCCTGTTTTACGCAGCAGAAAAGACGGGGACAGTTTTACAAGCGGAAAAAGGAATGTAACCAAATCGCTGAAGAAACTTTTTAACGAGGACAAAATTCCCGTCGAAGAAAGAAACGGGAAGATAATTCTCGACATCGGCGGAGAGTGTGCTTGGATAGACGGATACGCAACCGCTAAAAAATACAGGATAAATTCATCTACCCAAAAGGCGATTTTAATAAAAACAGAACGAGGGGAATAAAATGGAAACAAAAAACATAATGGAAAACGATATTGAAAAGATTCTTTTATCCGAAGAAGAACTCAAACAAATCGTTAAAAAACTCGGCGCTCAGATTTCACACGACTATAAAGATAAGAATTTGATTCTTGTCAGCGTTCTCAAAGGTTCGGTTGTGTTTATGGGAGACCTTATGAGAGAAATCAATGTTCCGTGCTTTATTGACTTTATGTCGGTTTCGAGTTACGGTAATTCGACAACTTCATCGGGAGTTGTTAAAATTATAAAAGACCTTGATACAAATGTAATCGAAGGTGCGGATTTGCTTATTGTCGAAGATATTCTCGACAGCGGAAAGACGCTTCATTATCTTATTGATATTCTTTCTCAGAGAAAACCGGCAAGCGTTAAAATCTGTACGCTTCTCGATAAGCCCGAAAGAAGAGCGGTTGATCTTCAAGCCGATTATTCGGGTGCGACTATACCCGATGCGTTTGTTGTCGGATACGGTCTTGATTACGCTGAAAAATACAGGAATTTACCTTATGTGGGAATTCTTAAACCCTGCGTTTACGAAGCAGAATAAAGGAGAGTTTATTTAATTGAAAAAGATTAACTGGAAAGCAATTATACCCTATGTTGCCATCCCGTTGGCATTTATTCTGGTAATCGCTTTTTATTCGGTTTCCGGTGTTAACCGTCAAAAAAAGACCGAATATTATGAAATTGTAAATATGTTCGAAAACCGTCAGGTAACCGAATATAAACTCAATCTTTCAAGCGGTGCACTCGAATATAAACTTAAAGATGACAACACAACCTATAAGTATACGGTTCCGAATGTCAGCCTTTTTGTCGATGATGTTCATGACAGCATTGTAGAATACAACAAAGAAAATCCCGATTCCCAAATCCGTATGGATTATGCGTCGGGGACTTCGAATTCATGGTGGGTAAGCCTTCTTCCGACCGTGCTTATAATGGTTCTGCTTATGGCGGGAATGTTCTTTATGTTCAGGCGTATGAATCAAAGCGTCCAAAACGAGAACAACCGTGCTATGTCTTTCGGTAAGGCACGCTTTAAGAAGAACGATGAAAAAAACAAGACCACTTTCAAAGATGTTGCGGGTGCGGACGAAGAAAAAGAAGAACTCGAAGAAATCGTTGAGTTCTTAAAAGCTCCGCAGGAATTCAGCGCTTTGGGTGCGAGAATTCCGAAAGGTGTGCTTTTAGTCGGCCCTCCCGGTACAGGTAAAACTTTGCTCGCCCGTGCGGTTGCGGGAGAAGCCGGTGCGCCGTTTTTCTCGATTTCCGGTTCGGACTTTGTCGAAATGTATGTCGGTGTCGGTGCTTCGAGAGTCAGAGACCTTTTTGCCGAAGCGAAGAAAAACGCTCCCTCGATTATATTTATTGACGAAATCGACGCCGTAGGCAGACACAGAGGTGCAGGTATGGGCGGCGGCCATGATGAAAGAGAGCAAACTCTTAACCAGTTGCTTGTCGAAATGGACGGCTTCGGAGCAAACGAAGGAGTTATTGTAATTGCCGCAACAAACCGTCCCGATATTCTCGATCCGGCTCTTTTAAGACCGGGCAGATTCGACAGACAGGTTACGGTTAATTATCCCGACTTGAAAGGCAGAGAGGAAATTCTCAAAGTTCACGCTAAAAAGAAACCTCTCGGCCCCGATGTTAATTTGCGCAACATCGCAGGCGCAACAGTCGGCTTTACGGGTGCCGATCTCGAAAATCTTCTTAACGAAGCGGCTTTGCTTGCGGCGAGAAGAAAACTCAAAGCGATTACAATGAAAGAAATCGAAGAAGCAACGATTAAGGTCGTTGTCGGTACGGAAAAGAAATCGCATAAAATCAGTGAAAAAGATAAGAAAATCACTGCTTATCATGAAGCGGGACACGCAATTTCGTCATACTATCTCGAAAACAGAGATCCCGTTACGCATATCTCGATCGTTCCCAGAGGAATGGCAGGCGGATTTACGATGTATCAGCCCGAAAACGATGAGATGCATTTGATGAAATCGAGAATGTTGGATGATATTGTCGGACTTCTCGGCGGCCGTGTTGCCGAAAAACTTATTTTCGATGATATTTCGACAGGCGCTTCAAACGATATTGAGCGTGCGACCGATCAGGCGAGAAAAATGGTAACAAAGTACGGAATGAGCGAAAAACTCGGCCCGATTACTTTCGGTCAGAACAACGACGAAGTATTTTTGGGAAAAGATTACAATCATATGAGAAATTATTCCGAAGCCGTAGCCTCTCAAATTGATGCCGAGGTTGAAAGTATAATTCTCAACGCTTATAAGAGAACGGAAGAAATTCTCTCAACTCATATTGATCAGCTTCATAAAGTTGCCGAGGAACTTGTTAAGCGTGAAAAACTCACGGGTGAAGAGTTCGAAAAACTTATGGCAGGCGAAGAACTCGAACCTTTGTTTGAGGATGAAAAAGAGGAAAACGGTACTTCGGACAAAACCGAATCCGTTTCATCCGATATTTCTTCACAAAGCGTAAGCGAACCCGTTTCACAGCCGCAGGACGAAACTTCGGACACTTCTCAAAACACTTAATATTCATAAAAGATACGGTAGGGAAATCCATACCGTATCTTTTCATATTCAAATTTACAAAAAAGTATGGAATTTGCATTGCCGGTATGGTAAAATAATTCCGCAAAACAAAATCTGAATTTCGCATTGAAAGGTAAATGATATGTCCTTACTTAAAAAGATATTCGGTGATTATTCTTCAAAAGAAGTAAAAAGAGTAATGCCGATACAGAAAAAAGTTTTATCTTACGAAGAGGAATACTCCCGTCTTACCGACGAACAGCTTAAGGCAAAGACCGATGAATTCAAGAAAAGACTTGCCGACGGCGAAACCCTTGACGATATTTTGCCCGAAGCGTTCGCTGTTTGCCGTGAAGCGTCGTGGAGAGTTCTTAATATGAAGCATTTCCCCGTGCAGATTATCGGCGGAATTATTCTTCATCAGGGAAGAATTGCCGAAATGAAAACAGGTGAAGGTAAAACTCTTGTCGCTACTTTACCGGCATATCTTAATGCTCTTTCGGGAAAAGGCGTTCACATTGTAACGGTTAACGACTATCTTGCACGAAGAGACTCCGAGTGGATGGGAAAAGTTTTCAGATTTTTGGGACTTTCGGTCGGACTGATTGTTCATGAACTTAACAATGAAGAGAGAAGAGCCGCATACAATGCCGATATTACTTACGGTACTAATAACGAAATGGGCTTTGACTATCTTCGTGATAATATGGTTATTTATGCGCAGCAGAGAGTACAGAGAGGTCATAATTTTGCGGTTGTCGATGAAGTTGACTCGATTCTTATCGACGAAGCGAGAACACCGCTTATTATTTCCGGTGCCGGCGATAAATCAACCGATCTTTATAAAATCGCAAACGATTTTGTTAAAACTCTTAAAAGAATTACCGTAAAGGAACTTGATACAAAACTCAATGCCGAAGAAATCGTAGATGCGGACGGCGATTATGTAATCGACGAAAAAGCCAAAAGCGCTACTCTTACCAAAAGCGGTATTGAAAAAGCGGAGCGTTATTTCAATCTTGAAAACCTTATGGATGCCGAAAACATAACAATTCAGCATCATATTGATCAGGCAATCCGTGCTCACGGTGTAATGAAGCGTGATGTCGACTATGTTGTAAAAGACGGTGAAGTTCTTATCGTTGACGAATTTACCGGCCGTATTATGCTCGGCAGACGCTACTCGGACGGTTTGCATCAGGCGATTGAGGCTAAAGAGGGCGTAAAGGTTGAAAGAGAGTCGAAAACTCTTGCCACAATTACCTTCCAGAATTATTTCAGACTTTACGATAAACTTTCCGGTATGACGGGTACCGCAATGACCGAAAGCACGGAATTCCAAGAAATTTACAGCCTCGATGTTATCGCTATTCCGACAAATAAGCCGATGATAAGAGACGATCAGGATGATTTGCTTTACAAAACGGAGCAGGCTAAATTCAAAGCCATAATTCAGCAGATTTACGAAGCTCACGAAAAAGGTCAGCCCGTACTTGTAGGTACAGTTAACATCGAAAAGAGCGAACTGCTCTCCAAAGCGCTTAAAAGAAGCGGTATAAAACACGAAGTTCTTAATGCGAAATATCACGATAAAGAAGCGGAAATTGTCGCTCAGGCAGGTAAATTGGGTGCTGTAACGATTGCAACCAATATGGCGGGCCGTGGAACCGATATTATTCTCGGCGGTAACCCCGAATATATGGCAAAGAGCGAAATGCGTAAAAAAGGCTTCAGCGAAGAGTTGATTGCCGAAGCAACCGGTTTTGCCGAAACAGACAACGAAGAAATCGTAGAGGCAAGACGGGTTTTCAGAGAGCTTGAACAAAAACATAAAGAAGAACTTGCTCCCGAAGCGGAAAAAGTCCGTCAGGCAGGCGGTCTTTATATAATCGGTACCGAAAGGCATGAGTCGAGAAGAATCGACAACCAGCTCAGAGGTCGTGCAGGCCGTCAGGGAGACCCCGGTAAGAGCCGTTTCTTCCTCTCTGCCGAAGATGAACTTTTAAGACTCTTTGCCGGAGACAGATTTTATATGATACTCGATACCTTTAATGTCGATGACGATATGCCTCTTGAAACCAAGATGCTTACGAACCTTATCGAAAGCGCACAGAAAAAGGTTGAAGGAAATAACTTTGCCGCAAGGCGTCAGGTTCTTAACTTCGACGATGTTATGAACAAGCAGAGAGAAGTTATCTACGGGCAGAGAAATCAGATACTTGACGGCGTAGACCTTGATGCGACCATAACAAAGATGATTGACGATTATTTCAATCAGCAGGTTGACTTCTATTGTCCGTCTGCTCTTCCTGAAAACGAATGGAACACTCAGGGTATGATAGCCAAACTCGGCTGGGTGCTTGACGGAAAAGATACTTCTTCCGTTGCTTCGGCTCAGGAATATAAGGATTTGTTCCTTGAATGTGCTCACGCTAAATTTGACGAGCGCAAGCAAAAGTACGGCGATGAAATTATGGCTGAACTTGAAAGAAAAATTCTTCTTGCGAATGTCGACCGCAGATGGATGGATCATATTGACGAAATGGAAGACCTTAAAGGCGGAATTTATCTTCGTTCTTACGGTCAGCAGGATCCCGTTGTTGCGTTCCGTATGGAAAGTTTCGATATGTTCGATGAAATGAGCGCATCAATTTGCGAGGGTACGGTAACCGGAATGTTAACGGTTCAGCTTCGCACAAACGAAGAAGTTAAGCGTGAAGAACAGGCGAAAATCACGGGAACAAGCGGCGGTACCGACGGCAGCGAAAAGAAACGCCCGGTGAAGAAGGAAAAGAAAGTCGGCAGAAACGAACCTTGTCCATGTGGAAGCGGAAAGAAATATAAACATTGCTGCGGAAAAGACGAGTAATAAATTAAAGTATTTAATAAAATCCTCTTAATGTGTGTTCGGCATAAAGAGGATTTTGTTTTTGAATTTCAGTTCGGGAGTGATAAGATGAAGATAAAAAACGGATTAACCGATTTGCATATTCATTCTCTTTTCAGCGACGGAGAAAGTTCACCGAGGGAAATTGTGCTTTCTGCGATTGATAAAGGCATTGATGTTATCGGATTTTCAGACCATTCATATACCGAATTCGACAGGAGATTTTGCCTTAAAGAAAACGGCGAGGAAGAATATGTGCGTGAAATTTCTTCGCTTAAAGAAGAGTTCAAAGAAAAAATAACCGTACTTTGTGCAACGGAGAGAGATTATTTTTCCGAAATTACTTCTCAAAAATACGATTATGTTATCGGATCGGTTCATTATATTTTCGAACAGGGGGAATATATCCCGATTGATGAAACTCCGAAAATTTTAACTGATGCCGCAAAGCGTTTTTTCGGCGGAGATATGATTTCTCTTTGCTGTGAATATTATGATTTGCTCGGCGGAATTTATGAGAAAACACATTGCGATATAGTCGGGCATTTTGATTTGATTACCAAGTTTAACGAAAAATACCGCCTGATTGACGAATCGGATCCGAGATATACCGAAGCGTGCCGAAATGCGATTGACCGAATAATTCCCAAGTGTAAAATTTTTGAGGTGAACACGGGAGCGATCAGCAGGAATTGGAGAACAACGCCTTACCCGTCAAAACCGATAGTCGATTATATAAAAGAAAAAGGCGGTCAGTTTATTCTCTCAAGCGACAGCCATAAAAAAGATACTCTTATATTTGAGTTCGACAAATGGCGTGAGTATGTCCTGTAAATTACGCAATATAAAAAGCATAATTTGAAAAATTACCTCTTGCAAAACAGTTGCATTTTATATATAATATATTAAGCCGTTTTACTTAATGTATTTTAGGTGATTTTCAAATGCTGATATGGCTCAGTTGGTAGAGCAGCGCATTCGTAATGCGCAGGTCGTCGGTTCGAGTCCGACTATCAGCTCCAAATTCCGTCCGTTTTTACGGGCGGTTTTTTGTTATATAAAAAAGCCACACATTTTGTGTGGCTTTGCTTATAATGTTACTCCGTTTTTGAAAATCGCTATTTCACGGTAAGCGTTTTCTTCGTTTTTACATTCTTTTCCGTTTACCGTATCGACAATTAAGTTAAAGAATTCTTCATCGTTTCCCGATTGCGCATCGAAATCTATCCAATTCGTTTTTTGACGGTAAAGCGAAGTGTTGCTCGATATTTTCAGGGTAGGAACCGGCGCTCCCAAAGGAGTACCTCTGCCGGTTGAAAAAAGGATGATATGACAGCCTGCTGCCGTAAGATTTGCGCAGGCAACAATATCGTTACCCGGACCGTTGAGAAGGGAAAGCCCGTCGGTCTTGATTTTTTGCGCATAATCGAGAACATCGTTTATCGGAGAATGTCCGCCTTTTTGAACGCATCCGAGTGATTTTTCTTCAAGAGTTGTGATTCCGCCTTCTTTGTTTCCCGGAGACGGATTTTCGCTTATCGGTAAAGAGTGTGAAATATAATAACGCTTAAAGTCATTTATCATATTAACGGCTTTTTCGAATACATTTTCATTTACGCATCTGTCGAGAAGTATTTGTTCGGCGCCGAACATTTCGGGAACTTCGGTAAGAACCGCACTTGCGCCCATTGAAACAATGCGGTCGGTAAATCTTCCGATCATCGCATTTGCCGTTATTCCGGAGAGTCCGTCGCTTCCTCCACATTTGAGTCCGACTTTAAGTGCGGAAATCGGAAAAGACTGTTTTTTATCACGGCTTGCATATTCTTTAAGTTCGTTGATAAGTTTAATACCTTCTTCGATTTCATCCGCACAGTCTTGAGTGTTGAGAAATCTTACTCTGTTTTTGTCATATTCTCCGAGTACACTTTTGAGTGAGTCTATGTTGTTGTTTTCACATCCGAGACCTAAAACGAGGACTCCGCCCGCATTCGGATGCTTAATCAAACCGCACAGCAGTTTTTGCGTGTTAAGAAAATCTTCTCCCAACTGACTGCAACCGTAAGGATGGGTAAAACAAAAAGCACCTGTTTTTTTACTGAGTATTTCGGCGGTTTTGTTGACACAGCCGACAGTGTTTATTATCCATATATCGTTTCTGATTCCGATTTCGCCGCTATATCTCGGATAAGCCGATATTTTTACGGGTTCGGTTTTTTCAGTCTGTAAAACGGGCTGATTTTTGTATTTCCATTCCGATATTTCGTCGAGTGAAGTTTTCAGGTTATGAGTATGTACCTGTTCGCCTTGTGAAATATCCCGTGTCGCTTTTCCGATGGGAAATCCGTACTTAATTATTTCTTCGCCCTTTTTTATATCTCTTAACGCATATTTATGGGCTGTTTTTAATGAAACTTTTACATTATCCGAAGAATTTATAATGACATAATCCATTTCAGTGTCTCCTGTGCATCGGTTTGTTCAAGCTTTTTATAGCATTTTTCGACATCTTCACTCAAAAATTCAAGACTTTTTCCCCAAAATCGAGAGTCTCGAAGTATTTCGTCGAGAGTACCCGATTTTATTATTTCGATGTTTTCTTTTTCGTCCGAAGCTTCTCTTGTTTTGTACCAAAAAATCAGGCAAGCTAAAGAGAACGAAAAGTGCATGGGAACCTTTTCTCCGAGAGAAATAAGGTCATAGATTATCGGCAAAACTCTCGATTTGAATTTGCTGACCGAATTCAGCGATATCGACTGCCAACGGTGTGAAATATACGGGTTTTCAAAGCGTTCGATGACCGATTTTATATATTCACGGGTTTCGGCTGTGTCCGAGAGAGTTTTAATCGTGTAAGAGTACATACATTCATCGGCAAAACTGCGAAGCAGGGGATTGCCCATACTCTCTTTGACACATTCTATCCCCATAAGCATTGAGGGAAATACAAGTAAAGTATGAGTTGCATTGAGAAGGCGCACTTTTCTTTTTTTGTACGGTGTAATATCATTTGTCCAAACGGCATTTATATCGGCTTCATTTAACGGTAAAATATTTTCGAGGTTTCCTTCGATTGCCCAAAAATGATAAGGTTCCGCAACATCGAGAAGTTTATCGTCGATATTGTATTCGGAACAAATCCGACTGTATTCGTCTTTCGGAAATCCCGAAACAATTCGATCGACAAGCGAGTTGTGAAAAGAATTCTTTTCTTCTACCCATTGTGAAAACTCATCTTCCAAGTTCCACAAACGAGCGTATTCAAGAACATATTTTTTAAGCAGTTGTGCATTGTTGTCGATAAGTTCACAGCAAATTACGGTAAATCCGTCATAACCGCATTTGAACCGTCCGTACATCAACTTTGTGATTTTTGCGGGGAAGGATTTAACAACGGCACTGTCGAATTTACAGGAAGGATCAAAACAAATTCCGGCTTCGGTGGTGTTGGAAATAATAATTTTAATATCCGGATTGTGTGCCAACTCACAGACCTTGCCGAATTCTTCATTGGCGTTAATGCAACGGCTGATTGAGGAAATTTCGGTTAATTCACAGACTTTTTTGCCGTCTTTTATTCCACGAACAAGAATATGATACTTTCCGTTTTGAGAGTTTATCGTTTTTCCCGTTTGCGAATCGGTGGACTGAACGGTAACGATGCCGGCATCAAGAAGTCCTTTTTTGTTCATCGTATCGACAAATTCATCGGCAAATGCCCTTAAAAAATTTCCCGTTCCGAATTGAATTATCTGTTCTTTCATTTTAATCACTTCCAATTAAAAAAGCAGAGTGTTAACTCTGCTTGAGGTATTTTTTTATCGCATTAAATGTTTCGTCGGAAATATCGTGTTCGATTTTACAGGCATCTTCGGAAGCGGTACTTTCGCTTACGCCGAGGCTGACAAGACATTTGGTCAAAATTGTGTGCCGTTCGTAAATTTTTTCGGCAATTTCAAGACCTTCCGCAGTAAGAGTGATATATCCGTCTTTAGATACGAGGATATATCCGCCGTCTTTGAGCAAACTGACTGCTCTGCTGACACTCGGTTTAGAGAAATTCATATATTCGCTTATATCAATCGAACGCACACTGCTGCTTTTTTTCGAAAGAATAAGGATTGTTTCGAGATACATTTCCCCCGATTCCTGTAAACGCATTATAAACACCTCTTTATCTTTATTATGATACCACACAGACTCAAAAGTTGCAATATCAATATTCGGAGAATTTGTGTAAAGGCGATTTACTTTACATATACAGCGGCGAGATTTATGCCGAATATATTATGCTGTGCCGTATATATAACTTGAAAAATTCGGCAAGAAATGATATAAATAATAAAAATACCTGTTGTTATGCGAGAATAACCGTTCTTATCGAAGAACCGAAGGTTAATTCGCTTTTGATACGGCATAAACATATAAATTATACGGTGATAAAATGAAAAATTTATGTTTACTTATTAAGCCTTCTTCCGATAAGTGTAATATGCGCTGTAAATACTGTTTCTATTCCGATATAGCGCAAAAGCACTGTGAAAAATTGGGCTTTATGACAAGGGAAACCGCAGAAAATCTCATAAAAAAATCTTTGGAAAAGGTTTCAAACGAGATTACTTTTATGTTTCAAGGCGGAGAGCCGACTTTAATCGGACTTGATTTTTACCGATTTTTCGTAAAAAGCGTTAATGAATATAATCTGAAAAAAGTAAAAGTCAATTATGCCGTTCAGACAAACGGATATTGCATTGATGATGAATGGGCGAAGTTTTTTTACGAAAACGGTTTTCTGGTCGGACTGTCAATCGACGGGACAAAGCAAACCCACGACTTATACAGACTTGATGCAAACGGGAACGGGACTTTTTCAAAAATAAGCAAAAGTGCGGATGTCCTTAAAAAAAATAAGGTCGAATTTAATATACTGACGGTTGTAACAAATGCGATTGCACGGCATCCTGAAAGCATTTACGGAGAATATAAAAAAAGAGGATACAGATATTTGCAGTTTATTCCCTGTCTTAATCCGATTGACAGTATGAACGAAGGTTTCGATTACACTTTATCGCCCGAACGCTACGGTCGGTTCTTAAATTCGATTTTCGATCTTTGGGTAAAAGATATTCCCACCGCAGATCCGGTAAGTATCAGACAGTTTGAAAATTATGTTATGATGCTCAGAGGTATGTATCCCGAAGGTTGCGGATTTTCGGGAGTATGCTCGATGCAGTATGTAATCGAAGCGGACGGCTGTGTATATCCGTGCGATTTTTATGTGCTTGATGAACTGAAACTCGGAAACATAAACGGAAATTCATTTGAAGAAATTGACTCCGAAAGGGAAAAACTGAAATTTGTGGAAAATTCCGTTGCCAAACCGGAAGAATGTCAAAACTGCAAGTATTTCCCGATTTGCCGTAACGGATGCAAAAGGTATGCCGATAAAAACGGTAAAAATGTATTTTGCGAAGCGTACAAGATTTTCTTCGATCATTCGTTGGCAACTCTTTACAGAATATCAAGATATTGATACTGAGGTAAAATAAAGAACTCCCTGCCGTTAAATCGACAGGGAGTTTTCGTCATATAATTACCGATTATTTGATTTCTTTAAGGTAAACACCGTCGGACTTGATTTTTTCTATTCGGTCGCCGGTAACGAAATAAACATTTTTCGAAATATCCATAAACGGTTTGTCGTTTACGGAGTCGGTGTAAAATTCGTCGATTTCGACATCACCGTATATCTCTTTGAACATTTTGATTTTGTTATCACGGTAGCAAATTTTCTTGATTTCGCCCGTTTCAATGTCGATTTCCGAACCGATGTAATGTTTTATTCCGGTTCTTTTGCAAATTTCACCTAAGAGCGTAACAGGGCAGGCGGAAAGGATAACATCGTCGTCTTTCTGTATTTTTTTGTAAAAGTCCTTGATTTTGTTTTCGTGTTCGTCCCAAAAGATATTTATTTCTTCTTCAATGTTATCGAATTTCGCACAGCATTCTTTAAGGATAAATCCGTATTTGTTGATTACATCGTCGATATTGAGTTTTGCCGTTTTATACTGAATAACGCCCTGTGCGAATTTCGGCGTATATTTGACGACTTCTTTAGGATATTTTTTCAGATAATAAAGAAAAAAATCGAGACCGCTTTCTCCGTCGTAAATCGTATTGTCAAAATCGAAAACCGTCATTGTCATTTCTCCGTTCTTAATACCGAAAAGATCATTTACAGTATATATAATACTGAAATCGGTTTTTGTTGTCAATAATCAACTTTAGTATGCGCTGTTAATAATCGTATAACCGTAAATAAAAAAACCGCCGAACGAAAATCGGCGGCGTTAGTTAATCAGCAGTCCTTTTTACACTCGCACGAACAGTTTTCCGAAACGGTTTTAGGCGGGAAGAATTCGTCAACGGGGAAGCGTATTTTTCTGAAGGTTTCGCACGGATCGTCTGTGTTGCAACTGCATTCTTTATTCGGTATGCAGAAATCGTAAGCGGGGATGAGCATTTGAACATCCCGTTCAAGCTGAACGATTGTGAAAAGTCCGAGTGTAACTGCAACCGCTTTTTCTTGCCGTCGGCTGAAAAGATCCTCCGGAAAATCTTCGTTAAATGCTCTTCTTATGCATTTCGGAAGAGATACACCGGAATTGTTCAGCGTGCAGCAGCAATCGCAAGGACGGCAAAGTTTCGCATCAAGTGCGATAGGCTCTGCAACCTGTACTTTCGCTCTGGGGTTTGTATTGGTGGAAATAAGTTGATCGTCGTTTGCGTCGGCTGTATATTCCGAAGAATAGACTTTTACCGTACCGTCGCTGCCGTAAAGAACGCATTTTTTCGCAAAAGTTGTAAGTCCGTTAAGTGTAACCGGCGCAAGACAGCCTGCCGTGTATGCTTCGACGGCAACCTTAAAGAAGAATGTTATATCTACCGTATAACAGCCTTTGTTAAACGGAACTTTTTCGACATCTATCAGGCAGTTGATAATCTCGGCGCTTCTGAGTTTTACATTGACAGAGTTGTCAATAACATTTTGTGCGCCGTCGGGGAAGTATACCCGCAAATCCGCCAAACAGTCTTTGTCTGCGCACGAATCGTAAACTCGGTTGGTATCAATACATATTGCTTCCTTAATTTTTCCGGGAACAGTGTCTGTGCAATATGCTTTGTTATCAGGCATAAGTAATTCCTCCTGTGATAAGTATTAAGTTTAGAAAACTTCATTAACAGTTTATGAGATACTGTTTAATATGTTACATATTTTATGAAAAGTCGCTATTGAAAAAATAAAAAGTGTAATTTATAATATTGTTAATAAAATAACGGGGGTGGAAATATGAAATATGTTTGCAATGAATTAAAAACAATTGTTAACCGATATATTGAGATGCTTCGCATTTCTCGTCCGACCGCCGAATCAAAACTCGATCCCGTGCACCGTGAAGCCGAAAGCCACCGAATAAAATCGGGATTTTCCAACCTTGTTCTTTTTGCGCTTATCACACTTGCCGTTGAAGGATTGAATGTAATTTACAATCTTTTTACGGAAGAAACTCTTTACTGTAAAATCGCAATGGCGGTTTCTTATGCCGTGTTTTTACTGTTTAATGTTTATACTTTTTTATTTATGGAACACAGTTTGAAAGACACAACCGCTTCCGAGAAGAAAAAAGAACTGTTTACATACGGGTATTGGAGCGTGTTTACAATCGCTTCAAGCTGTATCGGATTTTTCGAAACCCTGTCTTCCGGAGATGTCGCTCATTTCTTTATAACCGTAATTACGCTGACGGTGTTTGTGATTGCACATCCGAAGATTATGAGTGCTTATTATCTTGTGTCGTTTTCAGTTGAAAGCGTTGCGCTTGTTTTGACAAAAGAACCGTATGATGTATTTTTGATTTGCGCACTGACTTTCGTACTGAGTATAGCGATTACTTTTATCAAGTATTCCCTTTATATGTCAACATGGATTAAAATTAAGCAGTTCGAACGCATTGCCGAAATAGATCCGCTTACGAATTTACTCAACCGCAGGGGAATGCAGCGTTCCGTTGACGGAATATGGGATTACTGTAAGACTCATTCGATACCGATTACATTGGCAATGCTCGATATTGATTATTTCAAAAAATACAATGATAAGTACGGGCATGCCGAAGGGGATGAATGTCTTAAAAAAATTGCCGCCTGCATAAGAAAACATTTTTCACGCAGAACGGATATAACCTGTCGGTTCGGCGGCGAGGAATTCATAATAATCGTTGCGGGCGACGAACCCGAAAAAGTGCTTGAATATCTTAAGCAGTTCAGGAAATCAATCGAAGAGCTTGAAATTAAATCGGGCTGTCCCGAATTCAGTGAATATGTTACGGTCAGTATGGGCGTTTATTCGACTGTTATCGCAGACGGCGAAACTTTCAGAGATGCCGTTCTTAATGTCGATTTCGAACTCTACCGTGCAAAAGATAAAGGCAGAAACTGTATTTCTTATTCTTGCAAGAACGCATAAAACAGCAATCTGACAGACGGGAGAAAACTCTCCCGTCTTTTTTTGATTAGACGGATGATTTGAGAAGACGATTAAGCATATAATTAAAATATACTCAATTAAGTGCTTCGGGAGTAAAAACAAGATAATTCATTGTGCAATTTATCTAAGACTTGACCGAAATTTTTGTTGAACGATACAAACATCTCCCAAAATGTTACATTTGTTGCGGTTTTATGATACAATATCATAAATATTCAGGAAACGGAGTGATAATGTGGAGTTCACTGCCAATGAATTTACATTCCCGTCAGCATCGGGACTTTGTGATATTTACGCTCAAAGTGCCGCACCCGCCGATTTTTCGCAGGTAAAAGGCATAGTGCAGATTTCACACGGAATGGCTGAACATTCAAACAGATATGCCAGATTTGCAATGGAACTTTGCAAACACGGATATGCGGTTTATATAAGCGACCATCTCGGACACGGCAAGTCCGTTGACAATGAAAATGAACTCGGATTTTTCGGAGATAACGGTGCTCAAAGCGTTGTTGAGGATTTGAAAAAACTTACCGACATTGCCCGTTCGGAATACCCCGATGTTCCGTTTTATCTTTTCGGACACAGTATGGGATCGTTTATAGCCCGTGCGTATATCGCAAAGTACGGCCATCTTATCGACGGTGCGGTTATTTGCGGCACAAGCGGAGCAAATCCCGCAGCGAGTATGGGTATTGCTTTGGCGAAGCATTTCGAAAAGACCAAAGGAAAACTTTACCGTTCATCGTTTCTCAATTCCGTTGCTTTCGGCACATATAACAAGCGTACCGAGAAAAGAACCGATTTCGATTGGCTTTCGAGGGATACCAAGGAAGTCGATAAGTATATAGCGGATGATATGTGCGGATTTTGTTTTACGACAAACGGCTTTAAGACATTGTTCACTTTGCTTAATCAGGTTTCGAAAAAACTTTGGTATAAAACAGTACCGAGTGAACTTCCGATTTTACTCATATCGGGTGAGAACGATCCCGTCGGTGAATACGGAAAGGGAATTAAACAGGTTTTTGCCGACCTTAAAAAGTCGGGACATATAAATGTTATAGTCAAACTTTATCCCGAAGCAAGACATGAATTGCTTAATGAACTCAACAGGGATGAGGTAACATCCGATATAATCGGATGGCTTGACAAGACGATGGCGGCAGCGTCAAAAGACTAATATTCGGAGGGATACAAATGGCAGAAGTTCCTGCAAACTTCAAAACAAGTCCGCTTATGTATGCACTGGCGGGATTTGTTGTTTTATTCGTAATAGTGCAGTCGGTATTTTTCATCGTTAAATCATGGAAAAGAGCAAAGGAAATCGGAATTGAAACCGATAAACTCAAACAGACGGTTATTTCAAGCGCCTTGTTTACCATCGCACCTGCAATTTCAATCCTTGCAACCGTTCTTGCGCTTGCATCGGCATTGGGAATCGTACTTCCGTGGATAAGACTTTCCGTAATCGGAAACCTCGCTTACGAAACGGTTGCGGCCGAAGCCGCATTGGGTGTGTTCGGTTCATCGGTATCGAACGAAATAACGGATGTTACACAGTTTTCTACTATCGCTTGGACAATGACCATCGGATCTTGTTTCCCGTTGGTTCTTCTCCCGATATTCTGTAAGAAAATACATAAAATAATGGGCAAGGCTACCGAAAAAAGCAAGTCGGCAGGCGCACTTGGAGATATTCTCGGCGCTGCGGCGTTTATCGGTATTATCGCAGCCTTTATTTCAAGGTCAATAGCAGGTGTTCCTTCGGACGGTCCTTCTGCGGGAGTTATGTCGGTTGCAACGCTTCTTTCGGCAATGATCTTTACAGTTGCGCTTGATTACCTTTGCAGAAAAAAGAACATCAAAAAACTCGAACCGTTCGTTTTGCCTATTGCAATGTTCGGAGCGATGGGAATAGCCGTATTGCTTACTCAGGTTTTACCGCCTGAAATTGCGGCGTTTACTTGGAGATAAGGGGGCACTCGCAGATGAAAAAAGAAAAAACTTATGTTGATAAAGTTCATACTTGGGGAAGTGTCTGGTCGATAACCGCATTGGCGGCGCTTTTTATGGTTCCGTTAATGATTTCGATTTATTATAACGCTTTTCCGCCTTTGAACACACTCTTTAAGGCTCTTGTAGCGGTTATTCCGATTTATTGGGGAACCGCAATCGTCGAAGTTATAACTTATACTCCTATGCTCGGCGCCGGCGGAACATATCTTTCTTTCGTAACGGGTAATATTACCAACCTTAAACTTCCCTGTGCAATGAACGCTTTGGACAGAGCCGGCGTTAAGGCTACAAGCGAAGAGGGTGAGGTAATTTCAACAATAGCAATCGGTGTATCCGCAATTACCACAACAATCGTAATCGCTGTCGGCGTGTTGCTCTTCTCACCCGTGCTTCCGCTTATAACGGCTGACGATTCGGTCGTTAAACCTGCATTTGAATATGTTATTCCCGCACTTTTCGGTGCTTTGGGTGCTTCATATTTCGCAAAGTATTGGCGTCTTGCGATTCTTCCGATTTTGGCAGGCGTTGTAGTTTATATCTTTGTTCCGTCGATGCCCGTAGGCACAATGATTTTCGTAACAATCGTTGTCAGCTTGCTCGGTGCTTTCGGAATGTTCAAACTCAAATGGGTTAAATAAAACAAAAACACAAATCAAAACCGCATCCGAAATTTACGGATGCGGTTTTTTGTTAAAAGTCGATTAAATATATCCCGATGCCGATCTGAGTGAAAGTCCCTTTTTGTGAGATTTTGCCGACTTTTGCCGTAAGCAGTTTGCCTGCGTCCATAAGCCGAGCAAAAATGAGATTATCTTTTTCGGGGATGTAACCGAGTTTTTTCTTTTCGGCGTTGAGAACCGTTATTGCATTGCTGTCGAATTTGCTGTCTTCTCTTTGCAGAAAAAGACAGTCTCCGATTTTTACGCTTTCAAGTACGGATTTATCCGTCAAATGTGTTGTGCCGGCAATGTAAGAATCGAAAAGATGAATTTCCTGTGAAAGAGGCTTGATTATTTCACCTAAACCGTTGTTTTGTATAACGCAAACAAGATCGCCGTTGTGTACGGTCAATTCTTTATTTTCCATATTTATTTCTCCTGTATTTCCTTGAGTTTGATTTCGAGTTCACGCTTGTAATTCTGATATGATTCACGCTCTTGCTCGAATTCATCTGTCTTTTGCCTGATACTGTCGGGATTTTCAAGAATTTCACGGTAGATATACGGTTCTGTGGCTTTTATACAGCGGATTTCTTCTTCCAATTCTTCGATTTTTCTTTCAATATCGGGAATGACAATTTCGAATTTCTTTTCGCCTATTTCCTCAAGCGCACGGTTTACCAAAACTTCCGCTTCCTTAATTTCTTTATAATCGTTACATTGATATGCGATTATAACCCTTTGAAACAGATCGGCAAGTGCAGGATATTCCGCAGTCAGATTGCTTATATCTGGATGCAGGATTTTTGCGATTTTTCGGTATATCCGTTTTATTTCTTTAAGTTGAAAAGCGGATATTCTTTCTCCGCTTTTTGAAAATTCGTTTTGCTTTAGCATTTCATCGAGTTGTGTCTGATATATTTCCATCTTTTCGGCAATAAACTTTTTCATTTCTTCGAGATTCGGTTCTTCGCCTCTGTTTTTTGCCGCCACGCAGAACGAAATTGATTTCTTGAGCGCAATGCAGTCAATTTTTAATTTGAAAATTTCAGCGGAAATATCACCGAAAATACGGGTGTATGAGAGAAGTATTTCTTCGGCTTCTTTTTCGACCTCATCACGCAGCAAGAGTAAATCCTCATATTGTGAATAATCTCCGCCGGTTATTCTGATAAGTTGCATTCTATCACCTCGAATCCGTACAATGCATCGTAAATATGAGTCAGTGGCAAACCGTCGATCTCGGCTTTTGCGAAAAAGTCGTCAGCGGTTTTATACCATTTGCCGTTAAATCGGATAACAGGTTCATTGTTTTCTTCGATAACTTCCCATTCATATTCTTTTTCTTCAAACAAAAAAGCGATTTTAACCGGTGATTTTGCAAGATAGTATAAATCGTAAAGGTCGAAACTCTCTTTATCGAAATCAATAAGTTTATAAAGGTCGTTTTCGAGCCATTTCATCATATTCAATGAACCGAAAAATGCGTTATAACTGATGCGTTGAGCGAGAAAATCCTTTGCAACGGTGTAAAGTTCAACAGCTTTACGGATTTCGCCTTGCTGTACCCGTATCCGTGCAAGACGGGTGAAAATTTCGGGCAGCGGTTCATCCAAAGAAACGGCATTTTTTACCTTCGGATAAAGTTCTTCGATTATTTTGCAATATGCAGCGTAATCCTTTTCGACATAATATCCGTTTTTATACATATCCGCAAGTTTGTATGCGGCAACAATATTTCCCGCATCTTTTGCCAGGGAAAAATAATTAAATGCTTTTTCGTAATCTTTTATACCGGTTCTTCCGTAATACCAGATATAACCGAGACATTCATAAGCGGAATCTATTTTGTATTGTGCCGCCATTTCGTAATATTTAAGTGCAAGGTCAAAATTTCGTTCATCGTAATAATACCCGCCAAGCGACATCATAGCATACGGATCTTTGAGCGTTTCGATAATATATCCCATCGCTTCGGTAAAGATAAATGCATCGTCTTGTGTAGGATTCGGGTTTTCGTAAAACTCTTTCTCGATTTTTCGTGCTTGTGCAACTGTCATGGTTATCATCCTCTTTCCTTGGATTATAACTATATTATACTTTGCCCTCTGTCCCATAAAATGTACTTTGACGAATATGTTGAAATTATTGCCGAAAAAACAGAAAGTCGGAATAAATGTATAATGTCAGTTGATATAAAGTTATTGAAAACCGAATCTTAATGTATTAAAAATGACCGAAAGCGGAGAGGTAATCTCTGCTTTCGGTCAAAATTTTGGTCGGAGTGGCGAGACTCGAACTCACGGCATCCTGCTCCCAAAGCAGGCGCGCTACCAACTGCGCTACACCCCGATGAATGTTAAATTAAGATAATGTGTGCGACTAAGTTTGCGGATTAAATCTTTTGATCAAGAAACCGCAAATCGAATTGCGGATAAAAGAGTTAACCGTTACATTAGCACGGGAAATTATACAACACAATGCGGAAATTGTCAACTTTTGAATTGACTTTGTTGCGAGTTCGGATTAAAGACGGAAAAGATAAGTAAGGAGTATATCAGCCGTAAATTCATTTTGTATATAGGAGTTTTTTGCCCGTGTTTATCGGAATATGGAATTATTCTGATAAGGTGTATAAAAAGCGTATGGACGGCGTTTCGCCACCCATACTTAGACAATAAAAAAAGAAACCTGCTGACCGAAATCAGCAGGCACGAATACAGCTGAATTGCGAACCTACCGCAATCCTGTAAATAATATACAATATTAAAATAAAAAAGTCAAGAAAAAGGAGTAAAATATTATGATTGATAGAAATTGTTAATGTGATATGGGGATTTGTGCTATAAATGAAACCGTAGGGGCGGCGTTTCGCCGCCCGCATTTACCGATACATCATATTATCGGGTTATCGGGAATTATATTTTCGGGGTAACCGATAAACATATCAAATTACATATAAAATAACCGCATATAAAAATTGCGGTTGACGGAA
>CAZGPE010000001.1:0-112390 GCA_964527585.1 uncultured Eubacteriales bacterium | reverse complement strand
AAACATATCAAATTACATATAAAATAACCGCATATAAAAATTGCGGTTGACGGAAGCGGTATTTTTTTGTTTTTTATCCTGTGTTTCTCACGGGCGGCGAAACGCCGCCCCTACGGGTAGGATTTTGCGGAATGTGGGATGAAAAATGAAACTACAGGCGGCGGAACGCCGCCCATACGGATAAGGTTTTGCGGAAAGTGGGATAGAAAACGAAACCACAGGCGGCGAAACGCCACCTCTACGGGTGTAATGTACCCGGTGAATTTGATGTCGTAGAAGAGTGAGCAGGTAGGGAAAGAAGCGACCGTAAATTTGAGATTGAAATAAAAATGATAAAAGGTAGAGAAAATGATGTAAGGGGACAGGAAATTTAATATTAAAAATAAGTTAAGATAAGTATACAAAACGCCGCTGCTGTGAATCGGAAAATAAAAATCCCACGGTTCTCGATTGAGAACAATGGGATTTTGTTTGTTTAATGAGTTTGTTCAGTTTTTGTAATTCGGTACAAGTTCTTTTAAGAAAGTGCGTGCATGGTCGGGTTGCATTGAAGGGATTTCGTTTATATGTTTGATTAAATCCTCATCATCGAAATCGGTCGGAGCGGTAACGAAAATTTTGTTGTTATCGGTTTTTCTCATACCGTCTTTTTCGCTTGAGAGGATAAGTTCTTCATAAAGCTTTTCTCCGGGGCGAAGTCCGGTGAACTGAATGTCGATGTCGACATAGGGTTCAAATCCGGAAAGACGGATGAGTTTTTCGGCAAGGGATACGATTTTGACCGGTTCACCCATATCGAGAACGAAAATTTCTCCGCCTTTTGCAAGACCGCCTGCCTGAACAACAAGCTGAGCTGCTTCGGGAATGGTCATAAAATAACGGGTTATATCGGGATGGGTTACGGTAAGCGGACCGCCTTTTTTAAGTTGTTCTTTGAAAAGGGGAATAACGCTTCCGTTGGAGCCGAGAACATTTCCGAAACGCACCGCAGCGAATTTTGTATGTGTTGATATTTTGGAGAAATGCTGAATAATGAGTTCGCAGCATCGCTTTGTAGCACCCATAACATTTGTCGGATTAACCGCTTTGTCGGTTGAGAGGAGAACGAAGTTGTCAACCTTGTATTCATTGGCGCACAAAGCCGTGTTATATGTTCCGAGAACATTGTTTTTGATTGCTTCGCAAGGACTGTCTTCCATCAAAGGAACATGTTTATGCGCTGCGGCATGGAAAACGGACGAAGGATGAAATTCATCGAAAACTTCTTTAAGTCTTGAATATTCACGAACCGATCCGATACGGATTTCGATTTTCGGATTTCCGAAATACTGAAGGTCAAGCGAATTCTTCAAAGCGTAAGCGTTGTTTTCGTAAATGTCGAAAATTACTATTCTTTCCGGTGAATAGCGAGCGATTTGACGGCAAAGTTCGGAGCCGATACTTCCTCCGCCGCCGGTAACGAGAACCGTTCTGTTTGTAACATATTTACACACATCGGGGTTAAGTTTTATTTCGGGACGGGAGAGAAGGTCGAGAATGTCGACATTTCTCATTTCTTTATATGAAATTTCGGAATTTTCCAAGTTTGCGATGTCGGGAGCGATTTTTACCGTGAGTCCCGTTTTGACTGCAAAATCGAGTACTTCACGCTTGCGTTCATCGGAAATCGACGGAATACAGAAAATGATTTCGTCGATGGAATACGAAGAACAGACTTTTTCTATGTCGTTGCAAGTGCCGACAACGGGAGTGTCGTTAATCAAAAGTCCGAGTTTTGCTTTATCGTCATCGACAAGAGCGGCGGGATTTCCGAATTTGTATGCGGTCTTTTGGAAATCTTTGATAAGACTTGTACCGGCTTCCCCGGCGCCGATGATAAGAATTTGTTTGAGTTCGGAGCGGTGCTGTTTACGGTTTTGCTCGTGTTTGAGCATACTTAAGAATCTCGATGCGAGTCTTACCGTGAGACAGAGCACGGCTATTATAAGCATACTCTGAAGATAAACATTTCTCGGAAGAACATTGAAATAAAGAGTGCTAAGCGTTCCCGAAGCGATGAGCGCTCTGTTGATTTTCATTAAAATGTAGTCTGAAATCCAAACGCCTACCGTTGCGAAAAATGTCGAAGCAAAATATTTGAAAAGTTCATAAAGACCGGCATATTTCCACGCCATTTGATATATGCGGAAAATGATATAGCAGGCAAGGTATATCAAGGTTACATAGGGAATTCGCAGTGCCAACTGTCTTATTAAAGAAAGGTCGGTTTTGAAAATCCAATATGTAATTGTCGATAAAAAATAAATCAGGTTGATGATAAGAGCATCGAAAAAAAGAAAGATTTTATTTTTCTTGCCGAGCCGCATTATCGAATTTTTTCCTTTTTCAGACAAAGTCTATTCCTCCCAGACGCTTTTGAGCAGTCAAAAAGCCCTTAATTTTATGATAAATGATTCGAGAAAGCACAAAAAGTGCGTTAATTTGCCGTGCTTCTCAAAAAACAATATATACATAAAATATTGTACTATTAAAATATAAATGTGTCAATTGAGAAAAACGCCGATTGCAAGTGCGGTAAAAAAACATACGGGTTTTGATTTTGTTTACATATTTTTATTGAAAGTGCATAATTAAAATGATAAAATAATAAGGTTAAAAGACAATTTTTACGGGAGACGGAAAAAGGTGGCAATATCTCATTGGACAACTGCATATACCGACAAAGAAGCTGCGGCGGCGATCGCAGAAGATTTCAGCCTTGAACCCTTGGCTGCGCTTTTGCTTGCCTCAAGGGGAATTACCGATTACGAAGATATTGAAAACTTCCTTTTTGCCGATACTCTTTTCAGAGATCCTTTTGAAATTACCGATATGGACAAAGCGGTCGAGCGAATAGGCGCTGCGATTGACGGCCGGGAAAAAATTATGATTTTCGGAGATTATGATGCAGACGGAGTTACTTCGACGGCTTTGCTTTATCTTTACCTTGTAAAGCAGGGAGCCGATGTCGGTTACTATATTCCCGACAGAGTTGACGAGGGATACGGAATTTCCGTCGGTGCGGTTGAAAAATTCGCTCAGCAGGGTGTAAAACTGATTGTTACGGTTGACAACGGAATTTCCGCATACGAAGAAACGGAAACCGCAAAGAAACTCGGAATGGATGTTGTTATTACCGATCATCATAAAGTCGGAAGCGTTCTTCCCGATGCGGTTGCGGTTGTCAATCCTCACAGAGACGACAGCGAATGTGAATTCCGTGAATATGCCGGAGTCGGAGTTGTTTTCAAACTTCTTTGTGCGCTTGAAGGCGACAGCGACACGGTGGCGGATGAGTATTCCGACCTTGCCGCAATCGGAACACTTGCGGATGTTGTTGCGCTCACCGATGAAAACAGAATTATAGTTAAAAAAGGAATAGAAAAACTCAAAAAATCCGGCAGAGCGGGAATCGAAGCGCTCAAGAGCGTTTCGGGAACGGATAAAAAACCGATGAACGCAACTTCGGTTGCTTTTGCAATCGCACCGAGGATAAATGCAGCCGGAAGAATGAGCAGTGCCTGTACGGCGGTTGAGTTGCTTTTAAGCGAGGATAAAGAAAAAGCAAAGGAAATTGCGCAGAAAGTCGACTCGGCAAACCGTGAAAGGCAGTCTGTCGAAAACGAAACGACTTTACGGGCGATTGAAATTATCGAAGCGGACAGCAATATAAAATATGCTCCGATAATCGTCGTTGCGGGCAAAAAATGGCATCAGGGCGTTATCGGAATTGTCGCTTCACGGCTTGTTTCGAGATACGGCAAACCCGCTGTCGTTATTTCCGTTGACGGAGATACGGGAAAGGGTTCGTGCAGGAGCATCGACGGATTTTCGATTTACGATGCGCTGTCTTCCGTAGGTGATATGCTTACGCATTTCGGCGGCCATACTCTTGCGGCGGGCTTCGGCATCAATGCGGATAAAATCGACGAATTCAGAACTCGGCTTTGTTCTTTTGTTCCGGCTGATGAAATGCCGTATCCGCAGCTTAAAATCGACTTGAATCTCAATGCTTCGTATATTTCGGAAACTTTGCTTGATGTTCTGTCGATGTTCGAACCGTTCGGTGCGGAAAATCCTCAGCCGTGTTTTTCGATGAAAAACGCTGTAATTAAATCCGTTCGTCCCATCGGTGAGGGGAAACACCTCAGACTTACACTGATTAAAGATTCAAAAGAGATAAACGCCGTTATGTTTTCTCAAAACATAAACGAGTTTCCGTATGAGGCGGGAGATTCGGTTAATATCGCTTTTCGGGTTGACAGAAACGAATTCAGGGGAGAAGTCAAACCTTCCGTGCGGATTGTCGGTATCTGTTATTCCGATTTCGATTTTAATGCACTGAGTTCTTCTTACAGAATTTACGAAAAGTTAAAATTCGATAAACCGTTGCGTGAAGAAGAAATAAAACTTTTGCGTCCGGACAGAACATTTTTTGCAAGTGTTTACCGTTTCCTCAAGGCGAAAAACGGATTTTCTTATGAAATAGAAGCGTTTTGCCATCGAGCGAAATGTCCGTACAGATATGCGGCAAAGGTTTTGGTAAGCCTTGATGCGATGGAACAACTCGGACTTATAAAAAGGCAGGGCAGAGAGATAATTCTTTGCGAAACTGTCGGGAAAGTCGATCTTTCCTCAAGCGAAATTCTTAAACAGTTGGATAAAAAGGAGATGAATTTATGACACGGCAGACAAACGAAAAAACACCCGATCAACTTTACGGCGAACTTTACGCTCGGTGTAAAGAAGTGTTCACAGAAGAAGAACTCTCACAGATTGAAAAAGCATATAAACTTGCCTTTGACGCCCATAAAGCGCAGTTAAGATATTCCGGTCAGCCGTATATTATTCATCCCATAGCGGTTGCTAACATACTTCTCGACTTCGGTATGGATGCGCAATCGGTTGTTGCGGCGATTCTTCACGATACGGTCGAAGATACCGATATTGAACTCGAACGCATTGAAAAAGAGTTCGGAAAAGATATTGCCAATCTTGTCGACGGAGTAACGAAACTCGGAAGAGTACCTCTTTCGACAAAAGAGGAACAGCAGGCGGAAAACATCAGAAAAATGCTTCTTGCGATGTCGCATGATATTCGTGTAATCATCATAAAACTCGCAGACAGGCTTCATAATATGAGAACGCTTGAATTTATGGCGCCTCAAAAGAAGCGTGATATAGCACTTGAAACGATTGAAATTTACGCTCCTTTGGCTCACCGTTTGGGTATTCGTACCGCCAAAGAAGAACTCGAAGATTTGGCAATTCATTTCCTCGATCCGATTGCCTATGAGGATATTGAAAACAGACTTTCGCAGACAAGTCAGTCAAGAACGGAATTTCTCGAAAACACAAAACAGAAAATCAAACAGCGCATCGACAGTACAGTTGGTGAATCGAGAATCGACGCCCGAATTAAATCCGTACACGGCATATACAGAAAAATGTATATGCAAAATAAGTCGTTTGATGAAATTTATGATATATACGCAATAAGAATAATTGTCGATGAACTTGCCGATTGTTACAATTGTTTGGGAATTATTCACGATATGTATACTCCTCTTCCGGGAAGATTCAAGGATTACATTTCAACGCCCAAACCCAATATGTATCAGTCTCTTCATACGACGGTTATCGGCAAAGAAGGTATTCCTTTCGAAGTACAGATAAGAACGAAGGAAATGCACAGAACCGCCGAATTCGGTGTTGCGGCTCATTGGAAATACAAACTCGGTATTTCGGGAAAATCCAATATGGAAGAGCGTCTTGCTTGGGTCAGACAGCTTCTCGAAGAACAGCAGGAAACAGGCGATGTGCGTGAAATCGTAAGAGCGATAAAATCAGATCTTGTTCCCGAAGAAGCATTCGTGTTCACTCCCAAGGGAGATGTAATCAATATACCTGTCGGCTCAACGGTTATCGACTTCGCCTACGCAATTCATACGGCGGTCGGAAACAAGATGATCGGAGCAAAGGTCGACGGCAGAATCGTCCCGATAGATTATATTGTCAAAACGGGAGAAATCGTTGAAATTCTCACTTCTTCGCAACAGGGAAAAGGTCCTTCGAGAGACTGGCTTTCGGTGGCGAAAACAAGCTCCGCAAGGAATAAAATACGCTCTTGGTTCAAAAACGAGCGCCGTGAGGAAAACATTGTCGAGGGTAAGGCCGAACTTGAAAGGGAATTCCGCAAGAACTATATCCGTCTTACCGATGAAGAATACGATAAATTCGTTGAAAATCTCGCAAGGCATCAGCACTGTGCAAGCGTCGAGGATTTGTATGCTTCGATCGGCTTCGGCGGAACATCGGTTATCCGTTTGATGCCTTATATTAAAGACGACTACAACAAAAACTATAAAAAACACGATACGGAAACCGTAATTTCGCCGGTTTCTGCCCGTCGGGTTCGCAGCAAAGACGGAATTACCGTTGAGGGAATTGACAATATGCTTGTCAAATTTTCAAAATGCTGTAATCCGCTTCCGGGAGATACGATTATCGGCTTTATTACGAGAGGACACGGAATTTCCGTTCATAAAAGAGATTGCCCGAATGTTCCCAAAGACATTTCACAGTGTGCCGAACCTGAGCGTTGGATTAAAGTTTCGTGGGACAATGCCGTTAAGCAGGACTTCCGTGCTTCGCTTCAGATTACCGCACTTTCGAGAATCGGTCTTATGGCTGATGTATCAATGCAGATTGCGGCAATGAGAGTAAATATCAACGACCTTTCCACAAGAGAGGCGAAAGACGGCAGATCGCTGATAAATATGACGCTTACGGTAAGCAATGTAGAACATTTGAAAAATGTAATTTCGAGAATCGAAAAAATAGACGGTGTTCTTTTGGTTGAACGCCAAACATCAATGTAAAAAAGGAAAAAGTATATGAAAGCAGTAATTCAGAGAGTAAAAAACGCCAAAGTCGATGTCGACGGAAAAACAGTCGGAAAAATCGGTGAAGGGTATATGATTTTAGTCGGTGTTATGCAGGGCGATACCCGTGAAGATGCGGAAATTCTCGCAAGAAAGACAGCCGCTTTGCGTGTGTTTACCGACGAAAACGATAAAATGAATAAATCGGTAACCGATATTGACGGCGAAATTCTTGCCATATCTCAGTTTACGCTGTGTGCCGATGTGAAGAAGGGTAACAGACCTTCGTTTATAAATTCTGCGGCACCCGATTGGGCAAACGAACTGTATGAATATTACTGCGAACAACTCTGCGAAAACGGAGTCCGCAAGGTTGAAAAAGGTGTGTTCGGAGCTCATATGGAAGTTTCGCTTATGAATAACGGCCCCGTTACAATTCTTTACGATACGGAAATTTGGAGAAAATAATATGGGAATAACAGTTGAAACGGTAGCACTCGGCCCGATAAACGCCAATTCGCATATTCTCACCGATACCGATACAAATGAATGTGCCGTTATCGACGCAGGCGGATTTAACGGCGAACTCGAAGAAAAACTCAAGGGTAAATTTGTTAAGTATATTTTGCTCACCCACGGGCATTTCGACCATATTCTCGGAGTTAACGAACTCAAAAAACATACCGGTAACAAGGCTTCGGTATGTATTCATAAATCAGATGAAATCTGTCTTCACGATACAACCCGCAGTCTTGCGGATTGGGGCGGATGCGAACAGGAACCGATTGTTGCGGACAGAATTTTGGAAGAAGCGGATACAATAACTCTCGGAAATACCGAAATCCGTGTTATGCATACTCCCGGACATACTCCCGGCGGAGTGTGTTATATAATCGAAAGCGAAAAAACAATGTTTACGGGAGATACGCTTTTTTCGATTACCGCCGGAAGAACCGATCTTATCGGCGGCGACGGTATGCAGTTGTATGCCTCGCTTAAGAAAATCGCAAGTTTAGACGGCGATTATCGGATATATACCGGACACAACCGTTCGACAACGCTCGAATATGAGAAAAAATACAACAGATATTTACGGGGACTTTTATGATACTCGCAATTAAGAACCACAGTTTTCAATACGAAGCGGAAAAACTGACAAGGGTGTTTTATCCGAACGAAAAAATAACCATTGTAAAAGACGGTGAATTTTTCCGTGGAGAAACCTTACTGCTGACGGAATTTGACGCTCAAACGGTGAAAGTCGCTTTCTTCTCGGCAGATGCAAAGGAAATTTACAGTCAAACAAATACCGTTTCCGATTTGGATGACGGAGAACTCATAATGGCGCAAATGATGTTCCGTATGCTTGTAAAACTTACGGGATATGTTCCCAAATGGGGATTGCTGACGGGAATTCGTCCGTCAAAACTTTTGCGTACTCTTAAAGAAAAACACGGCGCTGCCGCAGGAAAAGAAATTTTTACAAAAAATTACCTTGTCGATCCCGAAAAAACGGCTCTTGCGGACAGCGTAGCGAACGCCGAAGAGAAAATAATCGCTCTTTCCCGTCCGGAATCGTTCAGTTTGTATGTTTCCGTGCCGTTCTGCCCGACAAGATGCAGTTACTGTTCGTTTGTTTCCCATGCTATGACAAGCGATTTGATAAAGAAACTTATGCCGGATTATCTCGAATGTCTTGTCCGTGAAATCAAAATAACGGGAGAAATCGCAAAAAGTCTCGGTCTGCGGCTCGAAAGCGTTTATTACGGCGGCGGAACTCCGACAACTCTCGAAGCACATGAACTTAAAACCGTTATTTCGGCAATTGAAAACAGTTTTGATTTGTCGACTGTAAGAGAATACACAATCGAAGCCGGAAGACCGGATACCTTAACCGAAGAAAAACTTGCGGTGATGAAAGCAGGCGGAGTGTCGAGAATAAGTATCAATCCGCAGACTTTCGATGATAAAATTCTTGAGAAAATCGGCAGACACCATACTGCGCAAATGGCGGAAAACGCATTTGTCATGGCAAGACGGCAGGGATTCGATAACATAAATACGGATTTGATTGCCGGTTTGCCCGATGATACATACGAAGGTTTTTGCCGTTCGCTTGACAAGGCTTTGACCTTTACACCGGAAAATATAACCGTTCACACACTTGCTCTTAAACGCTCGTCGAAAATGGGCGAAAACGGGCAAGTCGATACCGAAAAAAGCAATCTTGCGGGAGCGATGCTCGGCTATTCGTATGAAAAACTTCTGGAAAACAAATATAATCCCTATTATATGTACCGTCAGGCAAAATCCTTGGGTAATCTCGAAAACACGGGATATTGCAAAGAGGGGAAAGAGTGTCTGTACAATATATTTATGATGGAAGAATGTCATTCGGTTTTCGCTCTCGGCGGAGGCGGAGTAACAAGGCTTAAAGCACCGCACGGCGAGAAAATCAGCAGAATATTTAACTACAAATATCCGTATGAATATATTAACGGATTTGATGAACTTGTCTCGAGGAAAGACGGAATAATTAAGTTTTACGAAACCTGCGAATAAAATTTACAATGAGGCGGCACGATGTCAAACAGCAATAACAGAATCGAATATATAAACTCTCTCGCAAGGGAAAATCCGCAAGCGCTTGTCGCCCGTGCGGAACTTCGCTATCGCAACATAATCAACAATATAGCGGAAAAGGTTCTCGACGATACGGGAAGAGAAATTATTATGCTTGCCGGTCCGTCGGCATCGGGTAAAACCACGACGGCAAACAAGATGGCACGGACTTTTACTTCTTTGGGCATGAAAACCTATGTTGTGTCGCTTGACGATTTTTACAAGGACCGAACCGATATTCCCGGTTACGAAGAAGGAACGCCCGATTTCGAAACCGTTTACGCACTTGATTTGCCTCTTCTTTCCGAAACGCTTAAAAGTCTTATGGAAGGAAAAGAGACACGCTTGCCGATATTCGACTTTACGACAGGTTCGAGAAAGCAAACATACAGACAAATAACTCTCGGTGAAAACGATGCCGTTATCGTTGAGGGATTGCACGCACTCAATCCGATTGTAACAAGCAGTCTCGAAGGTCTTAAAATGCTTAAAATTTATGTCAGTGTTTCTTCGAGAATATATGACAGGAACGGAAAAATAATTCTCAACAAGAGAAATCTCCGTTTTATCAGGCGTCTTATCAGAGATTACAATTTCAGAGCGAGTTCGGTCGAAAACACATATATGCTTTGGGAAAATGTCTGTGTGGGTGAAGATAAGTATCTGTTCCCTTACGAAGATATGGCGGACATCAGAATTAACTCGATACATCTTTGCGAGCCGTGTCTTTTTAAGGATAAAGCGATAAGTATGCTTGAAAACAGTCAACTGAGCGAAAAATACACACATGATGCGAAACGGTTGATTTACGCTCTTAAACAGTTTGAAAGTATTGATGAAAGTCTTGTTCCCGACGATTCGCTGCTCAGGGAGTTTATAGGATGATTGACAATTCATCGCTTAAATGATATTTTATATTTTAATGTATGAAAACGGGGTGTTTCATTGGCTAATCAGACAAAGCGCAAAAGCCAGTCGCTTCTTAACGGTGCGATGGTGCTTGCAGCCGCTACATTGATAGTAAAAATAATCGGTATTCTTTATAAAATACCGCTTTCGAATATGGTCGGTGCCGTAGGAAGAGGATATTTCGACTCGGCATACAATCTTTATATACCTGTCTATACGATTTCAATGGCGGGATTGCCCGTTGCGATTTCGAAGATGGTATCTTCTCAGATGGCGCTTAAGCGTTACCGTGATGTCCGTATGACCTTCAAGGTGGCGGCAAGGCTGTTTTTAATAACCGGTATAGGCGGAACGGTGCTTTTGCTTTTATTGGCTTATCCTTATGCATATCTTGCGAAAAGCCTTGAAGCGATACCGGCGATAATCGCAATTACGCCGTCGATTTTCTTCTGCTGTATAATGTCGATATACAGAGGATATTATAACGGAATGAGAAATATGACTCCGACTGCGATGTCGGAAGTTTGGGAAGCTGTCGGAAAGGTAATATTCGGACTTGCCTGTGCGAAGTTTTCGATTTCTTACGGTTATTCGAGATATGAGCAGGGACTTACGGTTTACGGAAAAACCGTAACCACTCAGGCTGAACTTTCCTCTGCGATTTATCCTTATGCGGCTGCTGCTGCGGCAATCGGCGTTACGGTCGGTACGATTATCGGTATGATATATATGATCATACTTCATAAACGCAAAGGCGACGGCATAACCAAGGCGGAACTTACCGCTTCTCCGAAACCGGCTTCATCGAAAACAATCGCAAAGTCGATTATCGGTCTTGCGATTCCCGTTGTTGCGTCTTCGCTTGTTTTCAGTGTTACAAATCTTATTGACTCGATGACAATTCAAAACAGGCTTGCGACAATGATTTCGGGAAATCTCGATTACATAAAAAATCTTTACAGCGTGGAACTTGCGCTGTCGAATATTCTTGATGAAGATATTCCGAAGTATCTTTACGGCGCATATACGATGTCGCTCGACTTTAAGAACCTTATTCCGTCGATTACAATGACCCTCGGTGTAAGTGCGATTCCCGCACTTTCGTCGGCGTGGGCGCTCAAAGATAAAAAAGCGCTTAAAAATTCGGTCGAATCGGTGCTTAGAATAACAATGATGTTTTCTCTTCCCGCCGGAATAGGTATGGGCGTGCTTGCTTATCCGATACTTCAAATGATGTATGAAACGGGAAATTCCGCCGAAGCGGTTTCGATTGCGGCTCCGATTATGGCGGCTTACGGATATACGATTTTCCTTATGTCTCTTTCACAGCCGATGACAAATATGCTTCAGGCACTCGGCAAAGCGAAAGTCCCCGTTATTTCCCTTTCGGTCGGAGCGATAGCGAAAGTTATTGTCAACTATATCTTCATCGGTATTCCGAGATTTAATATAAATGGTGCGGTTGTCGGAACGGTAGTGTGCTATACGATTATCGTTGCGATAAATCTCGTTGCGCTTATAAAAACGGCTAAAGTTAAGATTGATTATATGTCGGTTTTCGTGAAACCTCTTGTTTGCAGTATTCTCTGCGGTGTTGCCGCAAGAACAAGTTTCGGTATATTTAATGCCGTGCTTCCCGAAATATATGCCGGCGCACATTCGATTACAAACATCATCGCAACGGCGATTGCGGTCGTTTTTGCGGTCATAATTTACTTCGTTTCAATGCTTTTGATAAACGGAATAGCAAAAGAAGATATAATTATGCTTCCCAAAGGCGAAAAAATCGCCAAAACACTTGCAAAATATGGATTTATAGGTTAGAATATAAAAAGAAAGTTGCGGTTATTATGGCAGTTGAATTTGAATTAAAATCAAAATACGGTATTGATGATTTGCGTGAAATTATCGGACTTCTACGTTCGGAAAACGGCTGTCCGTGGGATAGGGAACAAACTCACGAATCAATCCGTAAATCGCTCATCGAAGAAACCTATGAAGTTATCGAAGCGATTAACAAAAAAGACGACGGTCTTCTTACGGAAGAACTCGGTGATGTTCTTCTTCAGGTTGTTTTCCATTCTCAAATCGCAAAAGAGGACGGCCGGTTCGATTTCGACGATGTATGCGACGGCGTTTGTAAGAAAATGATTGAACGCCATCCCCATGTTTTCGGAAATGTCAATGTGGGTTCAAGTGCCGAAGTCCTCGTAAACTGGGAAAAGATTAAATCCGACAGCAAGAACCGTAAAACGCAGACGGATAAAATGCTTTCGGTACCCCGTGAATTGCCGGCGCTTATGAGAAGTGCTAAAATTCAGGAAAAGGCTTCTAAAGTCGGCTTCGACTGGGACAGTGTCGAAGGCGCTTTTGACAAACTCGATGAGGAAATTTCCGAGTTAAAATCGGCTTTTGAAAGTTCCGATTCGGAAAATATACTCGAAGAAATGGGAGATTTGCTCTTCTCTGCGGTTAATGTTTCAAGATTTATGAAGGTTGATCCCGAAGAAGCGCTGACTGTTTCGGCGGACAAGTTCCTTAAACGGTTTTCCGTTGTCGAACGCCTTGCCGAAGAAAAGAAAATTGATATGAAATCCGCTTCACTTGAAGTTCTCGATGAACTTTGGAACTGTGCGAAGGCGGAAACCAAGTCCAAATAAAAGTGCTTGCACTTTTGGAAATAAAAAAGTTTTTATAAAAACGGAGGACACAAAAATGAATAAGACAGATCTTATCGCAGCAGTAGCTGCAAAAGCAGAACTCTCAAAGAAAGACGCAGATGCAGCGGTTTCGGCAGTATTCGAAGCAGTTTCCGAAGCTCTTGCAAACGGAGATAAAGTTCAGCTCGTAGGTTTCGGCACATTTGAAGTTCGTGCTCGTGCAGCTAAACAGGGACGCAATCCCAAGACAGGTGAAGCAATGACAATCGCAGCTTCAAAAGTTCCCGCATTCAAAGCAGGCAAGGCTCTTAAAGACGCTGTTAAATAATTGTTTTTGACCTTCTCAGAGGAAGATTTAACATCTTCCTCTGTTTTTTTGTCTTCTTTTGTGTTACAATATAAAAAAACAAACCGGCGGAGGCCATTTTTATGAGACTTGATAAGTACCTTAAAATTTCAAGGATAATTAAACGCAGAACCGTTGCCAATGAAGTATGCGACGCAAAGCATGTAACCGTAAACGGAAAAATCGCAAGGGCGTCTTATGATGTAAAAGTCGGTGATATAATCGAAATACGCTTCGGAGAGAAAACTTCAAAATACGAAGTGTTAAATGTTGCAGAGTACGCAACAAAGGAATCGGCGGCTTCAATGTTTCGAGAAGTCTGAAACGGATTTAATAAGGCGAAAAAAATCCCCCTTTTTCAAGGGGGATTTTCAAATTTCGGATTATTTAAGATTTTCCGCTGCGTTGATTATCATTTCAACACACTGTTCGGGAGTGAAACTCGAAGAATTTATCATAAGATTGTAGTTTCTTCTGTCGCCCCAAATCTTGCCGGAGAAATAATTGTAGTGCTTTGAACGGGAACGGTTAACTTCTTTAACCTGCTTTTCGGCTTTTTTCGGTTCGAGAGCATATTTGTCGGCAATTCTTTTTACCTTGCACACATCGTCGGCATAGATGAAAACATTCAAACATTCGAAATCGTTTTCAAGCACATAATCGGCACATCTTCCGACGATAACGCACGAACCGTTTGCGGCATAATCACGGATTATATCGCTTTCTACGATGTCGATTTTGTCGTGAAGCGGTAATTCACCGGTACGGCTGTAATTTCCCATTGCGAGATTGAACATAAGAGAGCTTGTATATCTCTGTTCGTGTTCTGCTATGAAATCGGCGGTAAGTCCTGTTTTTTCAGCGGCTTTGTCGATTATTTTTTTGTCATAAAAAGGAACATTGAGCTTTTTCGCTAAAAGTTCGCCGATGTCGTGTCCTCCGCTTCCGTATTCTCTGCTGAGGGTAATAATGAGGTTTTCTTTCATATCAACACTCCCTTTTCTTTGTATTGAAATCTGTAATTTTTTTGTTATTATAACACATAAAAATGCAAAAGTTAAGCGAAAAACACAAAAAATTTGTGCTAAAAGCACAAAAAATTCAACTTTTTTTGCGTTCGAAAAGAAATCGGCACAAATTTTCGGCAAAATTCCGCAATAAATTACAATTGCAAATTAAATATAACCGTAGGGGCGGCGTTCCGCCGCCCGAAATTTTATGTAGCCGCAAATTTACGGTTTCGTACACACCCGTAGGGGCGGCGTTTCGCCGCCCGAATTTTTATGCAACCGCAAATTTACGGTATTGCACACACTCGTAGGGACGGCGTTCCGCCGCCCGAAAATTTATATAACCGCAAATTTACGGCTTCGCACACACTCGTAGGGGCGGCGTTCCGCCGCCCGAAATTTTATATAACCGCAAAATTACGGTTTCGCACACACCCGTGGGGGCGGCGTTCCGCCGCCCGCATTTACCGATACATCGTATTATCGGGTTATAAAAAATTGAGTTTTCGTTAATCTCCCACAAAAATGCAATTGAGGGAAACGGCGTTTATCTTTTTGTGATTTATGTTTCTTACGGGCGGCGAAACGCCGCCCCTACGGGTAGGCTTTTTTGGAAAATCGGGATAAAAAATGAAATTACGGGCGGCGGAACGCCGTTCTTATGGGTTGTGTTTTTATAAAATAACGGCGATAAATTTGAAAAAAATAATGACGGTTAATGCAAAAAACAATTCCCGATCGGTAATAAAAATTCGGTCGAAAATAATAAACACATATTCATTTCGTTGTTTACAAAACCGCTTTTATTTAGTAGAATAGTATTATAAAATAATCGAACGGTTCTGCTGTTCGGTTATTTCGTTTTGGAAGAGGTGAAGAAATGACGGATTTGGCCCGTACATTAAAAAAGCCGTTTTTCAACGGAATGAAGGATGCAATACCGATCGGTTTAGGGTATTTTGCCGTTTCGTTTTCTATCGGAATAGCGGCGAAAAATATCGGCATGACTGCTTGGCAGGGCTTACTTATGGGCTTTTTCAACAATGCGTCTGCGGGTGAAGTTGCCGGTATTTCCGCAATTGCCGAAAACACGGCTTATGTTACGATGGCGCTTATAATTCTTGTTACAAACGCAAGATATATTCTTATGAGTTGTACGATGAGCCAAAAATTTTCACCGAATACACCTTTGTATCACCGTTTTCTTATCGGATTTGATTTAACGGACGAACTTTTCGCTTTGGCGGTTGCCTATCCCGGCTATATAAAGCCTTCGTATATGTACGGAGCGTTTACGGTAGCACTGCCGATGTGGTCTTTGGGCGGAGCGTTCGGAATAATTCTCGGAAATATTCTTCCCATCAGAATTACAACCGCACTTTCGGTTGCGGCGTATGCTATGCTTTTGGCGGTTGTTATTCCGCCTTGCAGAAAAGATAAAAAAATCGCTGCGGTGGTGATAGCGAGTTTTGCCGTGAGCGGAGTTTCGGTTTTGATTCCGCTGTTTTCGAAAATTTCGGAAAGTATGAGAGTGATTATCCTTACCGTTGTTCTTTCGGTTATCGCTGCGTTGGTATTTCCGATAAACGACGAAGAAAAGGGGGATGAAAAGTGAGCGGAAATGTATACATATATATATTCATTATGGCGGGAGTCAGTTATCTTTTGAGAACTTTGCCGATGACCGTAATGAGAAAACCGATCAAAAACAGATTTATCCGTTCTCTGCTTTATTACATACCCTATGTTACGCTTACGGTAATGACTTTCCCTGCGATACTTTCGGCAACGGGAAGCACTCTTACGGGAGCGGCGGCGCTGATTGTGGGAATACTTCTTTCATATTTTACGGGCAACCTTTTTATTGTTGCAATCGGATGTTGTATGTCCGTATTTCTGCTTTCGTTTTTAGTAGTGTAAATAGACAAAAAAGAGAGTCGTTTTTTGTTGAAAATTATGAAAGTAACCATCCGTTTGCAAGGCGTTAATTCTTGACTAACCGCCTGAGGATATGGTATACTTTATACATACCGAGTTTTAGGTTTCTTGCGACTGACGGAGTATGTGGAGCACCACAGGGGAACAAGGAATAATTTGGTATATATAAGCCGACCGTCTGGGCACATTTAACCTGATAAAAGGGTTAAGTGTGCCCTTTTTGTTTTTGTTGATTTTAAGGAGGAATTTTGATGAAAAAAGTCGGAATTATAATGGGAAGCGACAGCGATTTACCCATTATCCGAAAATGCACCGATATGCTTGATACACTTTCGGTGGAATATACGGTTCATGTTTATTCGGCACACAGAACGCCCGAACAGGCAGCCGAATTTACCCGTAATGCAAAAGAAAACGGCTACGGTGTTTTAATCGCAGCTGCGGGAATGGCGGCTCATCTTGCGGGAGCGATTGCCGCAAACACAACGCTTCCCGTTATCGGAATTCCCTGCAAATCGGCGGCGCTTGACGGAATGGATGCGCTTCTTTCGACCGTGCAGATGCCTTCGGGTATTCCGGTTGCGACGGTTGCGATAAACGGCGGAGTGAATGCGGCTCTTCTTGCGGCGCAGATACTTGCCGTAGGTGATCAACAGCTTGATGCGAAACTCGTTTCGATGCGTGAGCAGAACAAGAAAAAAGTTCTCGAAAAAGACAGAGAAATCTGCGAGCAGTTCGCAAATAAATAATTGCAGTAAGAAATTAAGAAAATATACATTTCAATAAGGAGAATAAAAAATGGAAAAGACAGTTCAGCTCTATGAGGGAAAAGCAAAAAAGGTATTCGCTACACAGGATCCGGAAAAGGTTATCGTTTCATATAAGGACGATGCAACCGCACTTGACGGACTTAAAAAAGGTACGATTGCCGGAAAAGGCGCAATTAACAACCGTATGTCTAATTACCTTATGCAGATTCTCGAAAAAAACGGCGTAAAGACTCATTTTGTCGAAGAACTCAATGACAACGAAACAGTTGTAAAAAAAGTTTCCATTGTACCTCTTGAAGTTATTATCAGAAACATTTCCGCAGGTTCTTTCGCAAAGCGTTTCGGCGTTGAAGAGGGCATTGTTTTCGCTGAGCCGACAATTGAATTCTCCTATAAAAACGACGATCTCCATGATCCGCTTATGAATTCATACCATGCAGTTGCTCTCTCTCTTGCGACAAAAGAGGAAATCAACACAATCAAATCAATGGCATTTAAGATAAATGAAATCCTTAAAGAATACTTCATCGGTCTCGGAGTTAAACTTGTTGATTTCAAACTCGAATTCGGCAGACTCTCCGACGGCACAATCGTTCTTGCCGATGAAATTTCTCCCGATACCTGTCGTTTCTGGGACGCACAGACAAACGAAAAACTTGATAAAGACCGTTTCCGCAGAGATATGGGCGGAGTCGAAGACGCTTACAAAGAAATGATGCACCGTGTATTCGGTGAATAATCGGGGGAACAGTTAATGGGTGGATTTTTCGGAGTTGTTTCCAAAGAAGAATGTCTGCTCGATGTCTTTTTCGGTGTCGATTATCATTCGCATTTAGGCACACGCCGAGGCGGACTTGCGGCATACGATAAAGAAATCGGATTGCAGAGAAAAATACACAATATCGAAAACGCTCCTTTCAGAACCAAGTTTGAGCATATTTTCGAAGAGATGAAAGGTACTTCGGCAATCGGATGTATAAGCGATACCGATCCTCAGCCTCTTTTGATTCGCTCGAAACTCGGAACATTTGCGATTTGCACAATCGGTATTATTAACAATTCGGATGAACTCATAGACGAATATCTGATTACGGATTGCGGCCATTTTGACGCAATGACCGGCGGAAAGGTCAATTCAAACGAACTTGTTGCATCGTTGATAAGTCTTAAAGACAATTTCAAAGACGGAATCGAATTCGCTCAGCAGGTAATCAAAGGTACGGCGTCGGTAATTTTGCTTACCGAAACGGGAACGATTATCGCCGCAAGGGACAAAAACGGCAGAATTCCGATTCAAGTCGGAAAAAGCGACACGGGATATGCAGTTTCGTTTGAGTCGTTCGCTTACGAAAAACTCGGATATGAGTTGGTAAAAGAACTTGAGTCCGGTGAAATCGTAGAAATCACAACCGATGAGATAATACAACTGAAAAAAGGAACGAAGAAAAAGAAAATCTGCGCTTTCCTCTGGAGTTATTACGGTTACCCGACTTCGACTTACGAAGGCGTAAATGTCGAAAAAATGCGCTACGATAACGGCAGAATAATGGCGAGAACCGATATGAAAACCGGTGTTTGCGAAGATGTGGATTATGTCGGCGGTGTTCCCGATTCTGGTACGCCTCACGCTATCGGATATTCAAACGAAAGCTCAATCCCGTTTGCGAGAGCCTTTATTAAATATTCTCCGACATGGTCAAGAAGTTTTATGCCGACGAATCAGGCGGAGAGAAATAAGATCGCCAAAATGAAGCAAATACCCGTTAAAGAACTTATCGAAGGTAAAAACCTGCTGTTTGTCGATGACTCGATTGTCAGAGGAACTCAGCTTAAAGAAACGGTTGATTTTCTTTATGAAAGCGGCGCTAAATCGGTTCATATGCGTTCTGCGTGTCCGCCGATAATGTACGGATGTAAATACCTTAACTTCTCCCGTGCCACAAGCGAAATGGAACTTATCGCAAGACGGGTTATTATGGAACTTGAGGGTGAAGAAGGATTTAATTACATTGAAGAATACTCCGATGCGAACACACAAAGAGGTAAAAAGTTAAGAGAAAATATTTGCGAAAAACTGCATTTGGCTTCTCTTGAATTCCAAAGCCTCGAAGGAATTATCGAAGCAATCGGCTTGCCTGCCGAGGACCTTTGCACATACTGTTGGAACGGAAAGGAATAAATTATGAATAACAATTCAAGATCTGATGTTTACGCTGCTGCCGGTGTTGATATTACAGCCGGATACAAAGCAGTTGAACTTATGAAAAAACATATCGCAACAACAATGACATCGGGAGTTTGCTCGGATGTAGGCGGTTTCGGGGGACTTTTCGAACTCGATTTGACCGGTATTTCGAAACCCGTTTTGGTAAGCGGTACCGACGGCGTGGGAACAAAACTTAAACTTGCGTTTTTGATGGACAAGCACGATACAGTCGGTATTGACTGCGTTGCAATGTGCGTAAACGATATTATTTGCAGCGGTGCAAAACCGCTTTTCTTCCTTGACTATATCGCTTGCGGAAAGAATGTTCCCGAAAAAATAGCCGATATAGTTAAAGGTGTATGCGACGGCTGTGTTCAGTCGGGCGCCGCACTCATCGGCGGAGAAACCGCAGAAATGCCCGGATTTTATCCGGTTGACGAATATGACCTTGCGGGATACTGCACGGGCGTTGTCGACAAGGATAAGATAATCGACAACAAAACAATGCGTGAAGGCGATGTGATTATCGCTCTTGCATCAAGTGGCGTTCATTCAAACGGCTTCTCTCTTGTAAGAAAAGTTTTCGATGTCGAAAATGCCGATATAAAAACACCCGTAGATGCTTTGGGCGGAAAATCCATCGGAGAAGCTTTGCTTACACCGACTAAAATTTATGTTAAATCCGTACTTGCTTTGCTTGAGCAGGTTAAGGTTAAGGGTATTTCTCATATTACCGGCGGCGGATTTTACGAAAATATTCCGAGAAGTATTCCCGACGGTTTGTGTGCTAAGGTCGAGAGAAAATCCGTTAAGGTTCTTCCGATTTTCGAACTTCTCGCAAAGACGGGAAATATCAGCGAAAGAGATATGTTCAACACCTTTAATATGGGTGTCGGTATGAGCATTGTCGTTTCTGAAGAGGATGTCGATAAAGCGCTTGAAATTCTCCGTGCAAACGGCGAGGATGCTTATGTAATCGGTGAAATAATCAAATCTGACAGCAAAATCGAAATCTGCTGAACACGGGAGAATGAATATGCTCGGTAAAAAGTCGAAAATAGCCGTTTTGGTTTCGGGCGGCGGAACAAATTTGCAGGCGATAATAGATGCCCGAAAAAGCGGTATAATCACAAGCGGAGACATTGAACTCGTTTTGTCGAACAAAGAGGGCGCATTTGCGCTTGAAAGAGCGAAAAAAGAAGGAATCGAAACCAAGACGGTTCTCAGGAAAGATTTCGCTTGCGCCGAAGCGTTCGAAAACGAAATAATGGCGGTTCTCGACGAAAGGGAAATCGACTTGATTGTGCTTGCCGGTTTTATGTCGATTTTAAGCGAAAAGTTCACTTCGCATTACCGAAACAGAATAATAAATGTTCATCCGTCGCTTATTCCGTCTTTTTGCGGTGAGGGATTTTACGGACTTCATGTTCACGAAGCCGCACTTGAAAAAGGCGTTAAAGTTACGGGCGCAACCGTTCATTTTGTAAACGAAATCGCAGACGGCGGTCCGATAATATTACAAAAAGCGGTTGAAATCGAAGACGGCGACACTCCCGAAGAACTTCAGAAAAGAGTTATGCGGCAAGCTGAATGGATAATTTTGCCGAGAGCTGTCGAGCTTTTCTGTTCGGGAAAAATCAAGGTCGAAAACGGAAAAACATCAATCGTCGAATAAAACCTAATTTGAAAGGATTATTGCTTTATGGAGATAAAATCAATCAGTCGGGAACTTAATTCTCTCGCATATCACGGCAGAGGCATTATGATCGGCAAAAGTGCCGACGGAAAAAAAGCCGTTACGGCATATTTTATAATGGGAAGAAGCGAAAACAGCAGAAACAGAATTTTTGTCGAGGATGGAGAGGGAATTCGTACTCAGGCTTTCGATGAATCCAAAATGGTTGATCCGCATCTTATAATTTACGCTCCCGTAAGGGTTCTGGGTAACAAGACAATTGTTACAAACGGCGATCAGACCGATACCGTTTACGAACTTATGGATAAGCAGATGACTTTTGAGCAGGCTCTTCGTACAAGAGAATTTGAGGACGATAAGCCCAACTATACTCCGAGAATTTCGGGAATTATCCATGTTGACGGCGGAAAAATGAATTTTGCGATGTCGATTCTCAAATCGGCGGACGGCGATGCATCATCCTGCCAAAGATATACTTATGCTTATGAAAACGCCGTTGCCGGACAGTTGAAGTTTATTCATACATATAAATGCGACGGAAATCCGCTTCCGAGTTTCGAGGGCGAACCTAAAACTCTCGAATTGCCCGATGCGGATATTGACACTTTGACAAATCTTATCTGGGAAAATCTCAACGAAGACAATAAGGTTTCGCTTTTTGTAAGATACATTGACCTTGAAAGCGGAAAATATGAGTCAAGAACAGTTAATAAAAACAAGTGAGGAAACAAACGATGAAAGAATTCGAACTCAAATACGGATGCAACCCCAATCAAAAACCCGCCAAGATATTTATGGCAGATTCAAGCGATCTCCCGATTGAAATTCTCAGCGGAAGACCGGGATATATCAATTTTCTCGATGCGTTCAATTCGTGGCAGCTTGTAAAGGAACTCAAAGAGGCTCTCGGTTTGCCTGCCGTTACTTCGTTTAAGCATGTAAGTCCGACATCGGCGGCAGTCGGAATTCCGCTTTCGGATACTTTGAAAAAAGCGTGTTTTGTCGACGATATTGAAGGTCTTGACGGTTCGCCCCTTGCCTGTGCTTATGCCAGAGCGAGAGGAACGGACAGAATGTGTTCGTTCGGAGATTGGGTTGCGCTTTCCGATGTCTGCGATGTTACAACCGCAAAACTTATCAAAAGAGAAGTTTCCGACGGAATAATCGCTCCCGGATATGAACCCGAAGCGCTTGAAATCTTAAAACAGAAAAGAAAAGGCAATTATAATATCGTAAAAATCGACCCGAATTATGTTCCCGCCGAGATTGAACATAAGCAGGTTTTCGGAATTACCTTCGAGCAGGGAAGAAACAATTTCGAAATCAACAAAGAATTGCTTACAAATATAGTAACCGCAAACAAAGATTTACCCGAAAGTGCTGTTCGTGATCTCATTGTTGCGCTTATTACTCTTAAATACACTCAGTCGAACTCGGTTTGCTATGCCGTTGACGGACAGGCAATCGGTGTCGGTGCGGGTCAGCAGTCGAGAATTCACTGTACAAGACTTGCCGGAACTAAGGCGGATACTTGGTTCTTGAGACAGGCAGATAAAGTTATAAATCTTCCTTTCAGAGAGGATATAGGAAGACCGGACAGAGATAATGTTATCGACTCGTACATCAATCAAAACGAAGAAGATGTCTGTGCAGAAGGCGTATGGCAGAAGTATTTTACTGTAAAGCCCAAACCATTTACACAAGAAGAGCAGAGAGAATATCTTGCAACCAAAAACAATGTAGCACTCGGCTCCGATGCGTTCTTCCCGTTCTCAGATAACATTGAAAGAGCATACCGTTCGGGTGTTAAATATATCGCACAGCCCGGCGGTTCGATCAGAGACGGTGCCGTTATCGAATGTTGCGACAAGTATGCAATGACAATGGCATTTACCGGTATGAGATTATTCCATCATTAAGAGGTAAAATATGAAAGTAATGGTTGTCGGTAGCGGCGGAAGAGAACACGCTATCGTTAAAAAAATAAAAGAAAACGAACAGGTTGAAGAGATTTTTGTTCTGTCGGGTAACGGCGGAATGACGAAAGATGCGAATATTGTCGACATCGCTCCCACGGAGATTGAAAAAATTGTCGAATTCGCACTCGAAAACAAAATCGAGTATGCGATTGTCGCACCGGATGATCCGTTGGTACTCGGCTGTGTCGATGCTCTCGAAGAAAAGGGAATTGCCTGCTTCGGACCGAGAAAAAATGCCGCAATAATTGAGGGAAGTAAGGTATTTTCGAAAAATCTTATGAAAAAATACGGTATTCCCACAGCGGCTTACGAAGTATTCGACGACGCTCAAAAAGCCCTCGAATATGTTGAAAAGTGTCCTATCCCGACAGTTGTCAAAGCAGACGGACTTGCTTTGGGTAAAGGCGTTATAATCGCAATGACGAGGGAAGAAGCGAAAAGTGCCGTTGTTTCGATTATGCAGGATAAACAGTTCGGAAAAAGCGGCGACAGTATCGTAATCGAGGAATTTTTAACCGGCCCCGAAGTTTCGGTTCTCTCTTTCACCGACGGAAACACCGTTGTTCCGATGGTGTCTTCAATGGATCATAAGCGTGCCGGCGATAACGATACCGGACTTAATACGGGCGGAATGGGAACGGTTGCACCGAACCCTTACTATACCGAAAAACAAGCGCAAGAATGTATGGAAAAAATCTTCCTTCCGACAGTGCGTGCGATGAAAAACGAGGGCAGAACATTTAAGGGTTGTCTTTATTTCGGACTTATGCTTACCGAAAACGGCCCGAAAGTAATCGAATACAACTGCCGATTCGGAGATCCCGAAACTCAGGTTGTACTTCCTCTTCTCGAAAGCGATTTGTTAACGGTTATGAAAGCGGTAACGGATGAGAAACTTTCGGAATGTGAAGTTAAGTTTTCCGATAAGAGCGCTTGCTGTGTAATTATGGCTTCGAAAGGGTATCCGGTAAAATACGAAAAGGGCTTTGAAATTACAATTCCCGAAGAACTCGATGATAATGTTTTTGTTGCCGGAGCAAAACTCGAAAACGGAAAACTTTTGACAAACGGCGGAAGAGTTCTCGGCGTAACAAAAGTCGAAGATACACTTGAACAGGCGATAAATTCGTCGTATAATGCGGTTAATAAAATACACTTCGAAAATGCGTATTACAGAAACGATATAGGACAAAAAGCGCTTAAATGCAAGGAGGCATAAGTCTTGGTTTACAGAATTTTCGTTGAAAAGAAAAAAGAATTGGCAAACGAGGCTAAAGCATTGTTTAACGATGCGAAAAATCTTCTCGGAATAGAAAATCTTACGGATGTAAGGATTATCAACCGTTACGATGCGGAAAACATAACAGAAGAACTGTTTGATTATGCGGTGAAAAATGTTTTTTCGGAACCGCAGCTTGATATAGCGACAAAAAAAGTCGATACTCAAAATGCGACTGTTTTCGCAGTTGAATATCTTCCCGGACAGTTTGACCAAAGAGCGAACTCGGCGGCGGAATGTATTCAGATTATCTCTCAGGGCGAGAGACCTCTTGTCCGTTCGGCAAAGGTTTATGCTCTTTACGGCGATCTTACGCAGGATGAAATCGCACAAATAAAAAAATATGTTATTAACCCCGTTGAAGCAAGAGAAGCGTCTCTTGAGCAATTCGATACTCTCAAGATGAACTATGAAATTCCCTCAAGCGTTAAAACTCTTGACGGATTTAACGCATACAGCGAAGAAGAACTTGCCGATTTTGTCGACAGTTACGGTCTTGCGATGGATAAAGACGACATAAAGTTCTGTCAGGATTATTTCAAGTCGGAACACAGAGATCCGACTTTGACCGAAATCCGTATGATTGATACATATTGGTCGGATCATTGCCGTCATACTACTTTCCTGACCGTTATAGACGATGTTAAATTCGAAGACGACCTTCTTCAAAACGCATATAACGACTATATTGATGTGCGCAAGCAACTCGGAAGAACAAAGCCGATTTGTCTTATGGATTTGGCAACCGTTGCGGTAAAGTATCTTAAAGCAAACGGAAAACTCGATAAACTCGATGAGTCGGAAGAAATAAACGCCTGTACGGTTAAAATCGAAGTCGAAGCCGACGGCAAGAAAGAACCTTGGCTTCTTCTTTTCAAAAACGAAACACATAACCACCCGACAGAAATCGAACCTTTCGGCGGTGCGGCAACTTGCATCGGCGGAGCAATCAGAGATCCGCTTTCGGGAAGAAGTTATGTTTACGGTGCAATGCGTGTTACGGGCGCTGCCGATCCGACAGTTCCCGTCAGCGAAACAATCGAGGGAAAACTTCCCCAGAGAAAACTTGTTACGACTGCGGCTGCCGGTTATTCTTCTTACGGCAACCAGATAGGTCTCGCAACGGGTATTGTCGATGAGATATATCATCCCGGTTATGCGGCTAAAAGAATGGAAATCGGTGCCGTTATAGCGGCGGCTCCGGCTGAAAATGTAAGAAGAGAAGTTCCTTCTCCCGACGATGTTGTAATTCTTCTCGGCGGAAGAACGGGCAGAGACGGTATCGGCGGAGCAACCGGTTCTTCGAAAGCGCATAATGCACATTCCGTTGAAACCTGCGGAGCGGAAGTTCAAAAAGGTAACGCTCCCGAAGAGAGAAAACTTCAAAGGCTTTTCCGTAATAAAGAAGCCTGCCTTATGATTAAGCGCTGTAACGATTTCGGCGCCGGCGGTGTATCGGTTGCCATCGGTGAGTTGGCGGACGGACTTGAAATCGACCTTAATGCCGTTCCGAAGAAGTACGAAGGACTTGACGGTACGGAACTTGCGATTTCCGAATCTCAGGAGAGAATGGCGGTTGTCGTTGAAAAAGAAAATGTCGCTGCGTTCCTCGATCTTGCGGCGAAGGAAAATCTCGAAGCGACACCGGTTGCCGTTGTTAAAGCGGAACCTCGCCTTGTTATGAATTGGAACGGAAAGAAAATCGTTGACATCAGCCGTGAATTCCTCAATTCAAACGGTGCGGACAAGCATATTGTTATCACTCCCGAAAAGCCGAAGGCTTATGACAGGGAAATAAGCGGTACATTTACGGAAAATTTCACCGCTATGGCCGAGGACTTGAACATCTGTTCAAAGAGAGGTCTTTCGGAAAGATTCGATTCCACAATCGGTGCGGGAACGGTTCTTATGCCCTTTGGCGGTAAGTATCAGAGAACACCCATTCAGGCTATGGTTCAGAAAATCAGCGTTGAAAAGAAAAACACCGATGACTGTTCGCTTATGGCTTGGGGTTATAATCCTTTTATAACCGAAAAAAGCGCTTACCACGGAGCATATCTCGCAGTTGTCGAATCCGTTTGCAAACTTATTGCGACAGGTGCGAAATTCGAAGATGTATATCTTACTTTCCAGGAATATTTCGAGAAACCCGGAACCGACGGCAAGCGTTGGGGCAAACCGCTTGCGGCTCTTCTCGGTGCTTTTGAAGCACAGAAGGAACTTTCTATCGGTTCAATCGGCGGTAAAGACTCGATGAGCGGTTCGTTTGAGGACCTTGATGTTCCGCCCACACTCGTTTCGTTTGCCGTAACGACTCAGAAAACTCAGGATATTGTTTCTCCCGAATTCAAAAAAGCGGGCAACAAAGTTATTATAATCAGAACTCAAAAAGACGAAAACGGACTTCCCGTAACAGCATCGTTGCTTGAGAGCTTTGAGAAAGTAACTTCTCTTATGAGAAGCGGAAAAGCTCTTTCGTGCTATACCTTGGGTCTCGGCGGTATTGCGGAAGCGGTGCTCAAAATGGCAATGGGTAACGGCTTCGGATTTGAGTTTGACGGAAAACTTTCGCTTGAAGATATTTTCGCATACAATTATGCGGGCTTCGTTCTTGAAGTTACCGATGCTCAGGGCTTTGAAGTTATCGGTGAAATTACAGAAAACAGAGAGTTTGTATATGCGGGCGAAAGAATTGATTGCTGTAAAGTAAATTCACTTTACGAAGATAAACTCGAAAGCGTTTATTCGTGTAACATTACCGATAAAGCGCAAAAAACAGAGAACTTCTCATACAAGGCGAAATCTTATCCCGTACCGGCGATAAAATGTGCTAAACCCAAAGTTCTTATTCCCGCTTTCCCCGGAACTAACTGTGAATACGACAGCGCAAAGGCAGTCGCTCAGGCAGGTGCCGAACCCGAAATAACAGTTATCAGAAACCTTACTTCTTCCGCTATTCAGTCAAGTGTCGAAGAATTTGCCGAGAAACTCAAAACCGCTCAGATGGTATTTATTCCCGGCGGATTTTCAGGCGGAGACGAACCCGACGGCAGCGGTAAGTTCATAACGGCATTTTTCAGAAACGCCGCAATTAAAGAGGGCGTAACCGATTTGCTCGAAAACAGAGACGGTCTTATGTGCGGTATCTGTAACGGATTCCAGGCTTTGATAAAACTCGGACTTGTACCTTACGGTAAAATCTGCGATTCCGATGAGAACAGCCCGACTCTTACATTTAACACGATTGCAAGACATCAGTCGAAAATCGTAAGAACAAGAGTTGCATCGAATAAATCGCCGTGGCTTGCCATGACGCAGGTCGGAGATGTTTATTCGGTTCCGATTTCTCACGGTGAAGGCAGATTCTTGGCAAGCGAAGAACTTATAAAACAACTTGCCGAGAACGGACAAATCGCTACACAGTATGTTGATTTGTCGGGAAATGCCACCGATGATGTTCAGTTCAACCCGAATAATTCGATGTATGCAATCGAGGGTATCACTTCTCCCGACGGCAGAGTTTTCGGTAAAATGGGACACAGTGAACGCATCGGCTCCGGTCTTTATAAGAATGTATACGGAGAGTACGATATTAAAATGTTCGCTTCCGCAGTCAAATACTTCAAATAATACACAAAAAAAGTATACTGTTCGGTCTGTTTTTTGGACTGAACAGTATATATTTTTTTATTGACAATGTTTTACTCTGATGGTATACTATTTTACAGTAAAATCTTTAATTCGATACAGAGATGTCGGCAAGATTTGTTATATGAACTTTGCGGTGCAGGGTGTATTGCGTCCGCTGATTTTGTGTAAGTGAGCCTTGCTGAAAAGCGAGGCTTTTTTGATACGGAGGGTTATATGAATAAAACCGTAAACGCAAAAATATGTAAATTGGAATCGCTTAAACAATTCGATTGTCAAGCGGTTAGGGAAGCGTTTCCCGAAATCGAAAAAAGCGTTTACAATTGCAACGAATATACTGTTTTTCCCGGCTTTTGCGATGTTCATGTGCATTTGCGTCAGCCGGGCTTTTCTTATAAAGAGACGATTGAAACGGGTTCGAAAGCGGCGGCTCACGGCGGATATACCGCAGTTTGTTCGATGCCGAACCTCAACCCCGTTCCCGACAGTGCCGAGCATTTACAAGAGCAGCTTGATATAATAAAAAGAGATGCTGTTATCAATGTTTTGCCTTATGCGGCGATAACGGTCGGTCAAATGGGAGAGGAACTTTCCGATATGGACGCTATGGCAGACAGCGTTGTTGCGTTTTCCGACGACGGAAGGGGAGTTCAGTCCGAAGAGCTTATGTATCGGGCGATGCTCAAAGCAAAGAGTCTCGGAAAAATAATCGTTGCTCACTGTGAAGACAATTCGCTCTTGCACGGCGGATATATTCATCAAGGCGAATATGCGAAACTTCATTCTCACAGAGGAATTTGTTCTGAAAGTGAATGGGGACCGATAAAAAGAGATTTGGAACTTTGCAAAAAAACCGGATGTGCATATCATGTGTGCCACATTTCATGTAAAGAGAGCGTTGAACTTATAAGACAGGCGAAGGCGCAGGGAGTGGATGTAACTTGCGAAACCGCACCGCATTACCTTATTCTTACCGACAGCGATTTGCAAGAGGACGGCCGTTTCAAAATGAATCCGCCTCTTAGAAGCGAAGAGGACAGACAGGCGCTTATCGAAGGCATAACAGACGGAACAATTGATATGATAGCGACCGATCACGCTCCGCACAGCAGCGAAGAAAAGTCGAAAGGGCTTGAAAAAAGTGCGTTTGGAATTGTCGGAATCGAAACTTCGTTCCAACTGCTTTATACCCATCTGGTTAAGGAAAATATAATTACGCTTGAAAAACTTATCGAACTTTTGGCGGTTAATCCGAGAAAAAGATTTAATATTCCCTATGATAACAGCATAACTGTATGGGAACTTGACAAAAAGACAAAAATCAACACCGATACCTTTATTTCGAAAGGAAAATCAACACCTTTTGAAAACGAAGAGGTTTTTTCGCAGTGTGTTTTAACAGCATATAACGGTAAAGCGGTTTACAGCCGTAATACTAAGGAGGATAAATAATATGGCAAAAAGAACAGATGTAAAAAAAGTATTGATTATCGGTTCGGGACCTATCGTTATCGGACAGGCAGCCGAATTCGACTATGCGGGCACACAGGCTTGCCTTGCGCTTAAAGAAGAGGGATATGAAGTAATTCTCTGTAACTCCAACCCCGCAACAATAATGACCGATACAACGATAGCGGATAAAGTTTATATGGAACCGCTTACACTTGAATATATTGCGAAAATTCTCCGTTACGAGCGCCCCGATGCCATCGTTCCCGGAATCGGCGGACAGACGGGACTTAACCTTGCGATGCAGCTTGAAAAGAAAGGTATTCTTAAAGAGTGCGGAACAAAACTTCTCGGAACTTCAAGCGAAAGCATAGAGAGAGCCGAGGACAGAGAACTTTTCAAAGAGATGTGCGAGTCAATCGGTGAACCGGTAATTCCGTCGGAAATCACATACAATATCGAAGAGGCGAAAAAGGCTGCCGAAGAAATCGGTTATCCGGTAGTTTTGCGTCCCGCATTTACTTTGGGCGGAACAGGCGGCGGTTTTGCGAACAACGAAGCGGAACTTGTCGAAATCGGCACCAATGCTTTCAAACTTTCGCCGGTACATCAGGTTCTTATCGAAAAGAGCGTTAAAGGATATAAAGAAATCGAATTCGAGGTTATGAGAGACTCGAACGATCACGCTATTACAATCTGCGGAATGGAAAATGTCGATCCCGTCGGCGTACATACCGGAGACTCAATCGTTGTCGCTCCGATACTTTCTCTTAATGACCACGACCTTAAAATGCTCAACGACAGTGCGATAAAAATCATCAGAGAACTTAAAATCGAAGGCGGATGCAATGTTCAGTTTGCACTTAATCCCAACTCAAGCGAATACTTCCTTATTGAAGTAAACCCGAGAGTTTCCCGTTCTTCCGCTCTCGCTTCGAAAGCAAGCGGTTATCCGATTGCGAGAGTTACGGCAAAAATCGCAATGGGTATGGCTTTGGAAGAAATTCCCGTTGCGGGCGGTACTGCGGCAATCGAACCGAGCCTCGATTACATCGTTGCGAAATTCCCCCGTTTCCCGTTTGATAAGTTTGTCGATGCTCCCAACACTCTCGGAACTCAGATGAAAGCAACGGGTGAGGTAATGGGAATCGGTTCGACACTCGAAGAATGTTTCCTTAAGTCAGTGCGTTCTCTTGAAACGGGCGTTTGCCACTTCCACCTTGCAAAATTCGATTCTTTCAGCGACAGCGAACTTTTGGAATATATCACGGAATTTAAGGATGACAATGTTTATGCGGTATTTGAACTTCTCAGAAGAGGCGTAAGCATAGAAAAACTTCACGAAGTTACAAAAATCACCGAACTCTTCCTTGAAAGTTTCAAAAAGATAGTCGACATCGAAAACGAACTCAAAAACGCAAACGGCAATGTCGATGTTCTTAAAAAAGCAAAGATTATGGGCGTTTCCGATAAATATATCTCAAAAATCTGGAACAAGCCCGAAACCGAAATATATGCTTTGCGTAAAGAAAACGGTATAACCCCCGTATTCAAGATGGTTGACACTCTTCATACCGGAAAATATATCGCTTACCTTTATTCTTCATATACGGGCGAAAACGCATCTAGACTTACCGATAAAAAGAAAATCATCGTTCTCGGCGCAGGTCCGATCCGTATCGGTCAGGGCGTAGAATTCGACTATTCGACCGTTCACGCCGTTCAGACAATTAAGCGTGCGGGATATGAAGCGATAATTATCAATAACAACCCCGAAACCGTTTCAACCGACTACACCACAGCCGATAAACTTTATTTCGAACCGCTTACTCCCGAAGATGTTATGGCAATAATCGACTTCGAAAAACCCGAAGGCGTTATCGCTTCTCTCGGCGGTCAGACGGCAATCAACCTTGCTCATCCGCTTATGGACAGAGGAGTTAAGATTATCGGTACGGACTGCGACGCTATCGAAAAAGCGGAAAACAGAGACAGTTTCGAAAAAATACTTAAAGATCTCAATATTCCTCAGCCGACAGGTCATGCCGTTACAAACATCGAAGACGGCTTGAAAGCCGCAAACGAAATCGGCTATCCCGTTCTTGTGCGTCCTTCGTTCGTACTCGGCGGCAGAGCGATGCAGATCGTTTCAAAGGATGAAGATTTGAAACATTATCTTAAAACTGCGGTTGAAATCGACGAAGATAAACCCGTACTTGTAGATAAGTACATTCAGGGTAAAGAGGTTGAAGTCGATGCAATCTGCGACGGCAGAGATGTGTTTGTTCCCGGAATTATGGAACTTGTCGAGAGAACCGGTGTCCATTCGGGCGACTCAATCAGCGTATATCCGACTTTCTCGATTTCCGATAAAGTTAAGGGAATTATTCTTCAGTATGCTAAAAAACTCGGACTCGGAATCGGTATTGTCGGCCTTTACAACATACAGTTTATCGTTGATCCCGATGATAATGTATATATAATCGAAGTAAATCCCCGTTCTTCGAGAACGGTTCCTTTCCTCTCGAAAGCAACCGGATATTCGCTTGCCGACATAGCAACGGAAGTAATTCTCGGAAAGAGCCTTAAGGAGCAGGGTATATTCGAACTTTATCCCGAAGAGAAAAAACGCCACTATGTTAAAGTTCCGGTGTTCTCGTTTAACAAGATTAAGGGACTTGACGCTTACCTTTCACCCGAAATGAAATCCACCGGAGAAGCAATCGGATATGATGACAAACTTCACCGTGCGATGTTTAAGGCGCTTACGGCATCGGGAATGAACCTTCAAAATTACGGTACGGTTCTTGTTACGCTTGCCGACGAAGACAAAGAGGAAGCTCTTCCGCTTATCAGAAGATTCTACAATATGGGCTTCAATATCGAAGCTACAAGCGGTACTGCGGCGATGCTTAAAGAAAACGGCATACGCACAAGAGTAAGAGGAAAAATCAGTGAGGGAAGCCATGAGATACTCGACTCCATCCGTGCCGGTTATGTAAGTTATGTAATCAACACAAGAGCGATACTTTCAGGTGTTCATTATGATGACGGTGTGGAAATACGCCGCTGTGCAACCGAAAACAATGTAACAATGTTTACATCGCTTGATACGGTTCGTGTACTTCTTGATGTTCTCGAAGAGACAACCCTTACAATTTCGACTATTGATTCCTGAGGAGAGAATATGAAACAGGTTTTCTTTACGGTAAAGGAAAACATTGCGCTTACCGATACCGTATATAAAATGACTTTGCAGGGCGACTGTTCGGATATTACAGCCTGCGGTCAGTTTGTAAACATAAAAATCGACGGACTTTTTCTGCGCAGACCGATTTCGGTCTGCGACAGAGAAGGAGATATACTTACCCTTGTATATAAAGTTGTGGGTGAGGGAACCGAAAAAATGAGCAAGATGAACGAGGGAACGGTTCTTGATGTTTTGACCGGCTTGGGCAACGGATACGACCTTTCTCTTTGCGGAGGCACTCCCTTGCTCATCGGCGGCGGAGTCGGTGTTCCCCCGATGTATCTTCTTGCGAAAGAACTGATTAAGCAGGGGAAAAAAGTATCGGTAATTCTCGGATTTAATACCGAAAACGAAATATTTTACGAAAAAGAATTTTTGCAGCTCGGTTGTGATGTTACGGTAACGACTGTTGACGGAAGTTACGGCGTAAAAGGTTTCGTTACCGATGCGATGCCGGACAAATACAGCCATTTCTGTTGCTGCGGACCCGAACCTATGCTTAAAGCGGTATACAAAGCAAGCAAAACTTCGGGACAGTTCAGTTTCGAAGAGAGAATGGGCTGCGGTTTCGGTGCGTGTATGGGTTGCAGTTGCAAAACGATAACGGGTTATAAGAGAATTTGTAAAGACGGCCCCGTTATGAAGAAGGAGGAAATATTATGGGAAGACTGAGTGTAAACCTGTGTCAAACAGAACTTGACAATCCCGTAATTGCCGCTTCGGGTACCTTCGGCTTCGGATACGAATTTGCCGAACTTTACGATATAAACTGTTTGGGTACATTTTCCTTCAAAGGAACTACAAAAGACGCAAGATTCGGAAATCCCACACCGAGAATTGCGGAATGTACTTCGGGAATGATAAATGCCGTCGGGTTGCAAAATCCGGGCGTCGAAAATGTTATAAAAAACGAACTGCCGAAACTGAAAAAATGTTTTTCAAAACCCGTAATGGCAAATGTCAGCGGTTTTTCGGTTGAAGATTATGCATATACCTGCGAAAAACTCGACAAAGAAGAGCAGGTAGGCTGGATTGAAGTTAATGTCAGTTGCCCGAATGTTCACGGCGGCGGAATGAGTTTCGGAACGGATCTCAAAGCGGCTGCCGAGATTACGAAAGCGGTTAAAGCGGTTACTTCAAAACCCGTAATCATCAAACTTTCACCGAATGTAACGGATATTGTTTCAATCGCAAAAGCCTGCGAGCAGGCAGGTGCAGATGCGATAAGCCTTATAAATACAATGCTCGGTATGAGAATTGATTTAAGAAAAAAGCAGCCCGTTATTAAAAACAAGATGGGCGGATTTTCCGGAGCCGCAATTTTTCCGGTTGCGGTAAGAATGGTTTATCAGGTTTCACACGCCGTCAATATCCCCGTTGTCGGAATGGGCGGAGTAAGCAGTGCAAAGGATGTCGTCGAAATGATGATGGCAGGTGCGACTGCGGTTGAAATCGGTGCGGCAAATCTTATCAATCCTTATGCTTGCCGGGATATAATCGAAGAACTTCCGCAAGTGTTGGATAAATACGGAATCGAAAATATTAAAGATATAATAGGAGTTGTTGAATAATGGGTAAGGATGTAATCGTTGCTTGCGACTTTGCAAGTGCCGAAAAAACTTATGAGTTTCTCGACCTGTTTACAGAGAGAAAACCGTTTGTAAAAATCGGTATGGAACTTTTTTATGCCGAAGGTCCGCAGATTGTAAAGGAAATTAAGAAAAGGGGACACAAGATTTTCCTCGACCTTAAACTTCACGATATTCCGAATACGGTTAAAAAATCAATGGCGGTTCTTTCACGCCTTGATGTCGATATATGCAATCTTCACGCTGCCGGTACAAGCGCAATGATGAAAGCGGCTTTGGAAGGACTTACAAGAGATGACGGAACAAGACCGCTTCTTATTGCGGTTACTCAGTTAACCTCGACCGACCAGCAGGCAATGGAGAACGATTTGCTTATTAAAGAGCCGATTGACAAAGTTGTTATGCACTATGCTCTCAACGCTAAAAACGCAGGTCTTGACGGAGTTGTATGTTCGCCCCTCGAAGCGCAGAAAGTACACGAAGTTTGTTCGAAAGACTTCCTGACCGTAACGCCCGGTGTAAGATTTGCCGACGGAGATATAGGCGATCAGAAGAGAGTTATGACACCGGCTCAGGCTAAAGAAATAGGTTCCGATTATATTGTAGTCGGACGCCCGATTACAGCGGCAGAAGATCCCGTTGCGGCATACGAACGCTGTGTCAGAGAATTTGTTGATTAAGGAGATTTGAAAATGGAACTTAACAAACTTATTGCAAAAGATTTACTTAAAATTAAAGCGGTTTTCTTCCGCCCCGAAGAGCCTTTTACTTGGGCAAGCGGAATTAAAAGCCCTGTTTACTGCGATAACAGACTTACTCTTACCGCTCCGCAGGTTCGTACAGATGTCGAAAGCGGACTCGCACAGCTTGTTAAAGAATATTATCCCGAAGCAGAAGTGCTTATGGGAACTTCAACTGCCGGTATCGCTCATGCGGCGATCACCGCACATTTACTTGATATGCCTATGGGATATGTCCGTTCGGGTGCAAAAGACCACGGCAGACAAAATCAGATCGAAGGCAAACTCGAAAAAGGTCAGAAAGTCGTTGTTGTCGAAGACCTTATTTCGACAGGCGGAAGCGTAATCGAAGTTGTTAATGTACTCCGTCAGGCAGGTGCGCAGGTACTCGGCGTTGTTTCAATCTTTACTTACGGTATGCAGAAAGGTCTTGACAGACTCAAAGAAGCCGATGTTAAGAATGTTTCTCTTACAAACTTCGACTGTATCGCAGAAGTTGCCGCAGAAGAAGGATATATTAAAACAGAGGATATTAAGCGCCTTATCGCCTTTAGAAATAACCCTTCCGATGAGAGCTGGATAGGAGCATAAAATGAGAAGTGTCATTGATATAGTCGAACTCTCGACAGACGAACTCGACGAACTCATAAAAACCGCACTTGATATAATCGACAACCCAGAAAAATATGCCGAAGTGTGTAAAGGTAAAAAACTTGCCACGCTTTTCTTTGAACCTTCAACGAGAACAAGGATGAGTTTTGAAGCGGCAATGTACGAATTGGGCGGAAATGTAATTTCAATGACCGATGCGATGTCGTCTTCGGCGGCAAAAGGCGAAAGCGTTTCCGATACCGCAAAGACAGTAAGCTGCTATGCCGACATAATCGCCATGAGACATTCAAAAGAGGGTGCGGCTTATGTTGCGGCGCAGTCGGCAACAGTTCCCGTAATCAATGCGGGAGACGGCGGACATTGCCACCCGACGCAGACGCTTGCGGATTTGCTTACGATTTACCGTGAAAAAGGCAGATTCGACAATTTGACCGTAGGTCTTTGCGGAGACCTTAAGTTCGGAAGAACCGTTCATTCTCTTATAAACGCTCTTTCAAGATACAGTGGAATTAAATTCATACTTATTTCGCCCGAAGAATTGAAACTTCCGAGTTATGTTAAGCGTGATTCAATTAAAAACAAGAACATACCTTATGTTCAGACAACGGATCTCGAAAGCGTTATGCCCGAACTCGATATTCTTTATATGACGAGAGTACAGCGTGAAAGGTTTTTCAACGAAGAAGATTATCTCAGACTTAAAGACAGTTATATTCTCACACCCGATAAACTCAAATCTGCGAAAAAGGATTTGACGATAATGCATCCGCTTCCGAGAGTTAACGAAATCAGCGTTGCGATCGACAGCGATCCGAGAGCCTGTTATTTCAAACAGGTGCTCAACGGCAAATATATGAGAATGGCTCTTATACTTAAACTTCTCAGAGAGGCGGGAACGGTATGAACATTGAACCTATTCAAAACGGTGTCGTAATCGACCATATTCAAGCGGGCAGTGCGATGCAGTTGTATAATCTGCTCAATCTCGACGAACTCGATGTTTCCGTTGCATTGATAAAAAATGTTCCCAGCAAAAAGATGGGCAAAAAAGATATAATCAAAATCGACGGTGATATTACACTGAATTTTGATGTTATCGGCTTTGTCGATCCCGATGCTACGGTTGATATTATCAAAGACGGTGTTCTTGTCGAAAAGAAAAATATCGGTTTGCCGGAAAGACTTACAAATGTAATCTTTTGTAAAAATCCGAGATGTATTACTTCGGTTGAACAGGAAATTGATCATATTTTCAAACTGTGCGACTGCGAGAAGAAAGAATACAGATGTATTTATTGTGAAACAAAATATTAAGCGGTAATAAACCGAAAAACAGCGGAACATAGCAATATGTTCCGTTTTTTTATAAAATCCCGAAGTACCGGCGAAAACAAATTTCGATGAAAATCCCACTCCCAAAAAAGATCCAATCCGTAGGGGCGGCGTTCCGCCGCCCGCATTTACCGATTTATCACATTATCGGGTTATCGGAAATTATATTTTTTGTTAACCGATAAACATATCGAATTACATATAAAATACCGTTTAATAAAATAATCGCACATAAAAATTGCGGTTGATGGAAACGGAATTTTTTTTATTTTACTTTCTGCGGTTCTCACGGGCGGCGAAACGCCGCCGATACGGGTGTGATGTAACCCGTGAAATTGATGTTGCGGCGGCAACGGGCGGCGAAACGCCGTCGATACGGATTGGGTATTGTTTTATTTGGATAAAATGGATATTTTTACACGAAAAAGTGCTTGACAATTTGTAGTTTTTTGTTGAAAAGCGGTTTTGCGTGTGCTAAAATAAAAAATTGGAACACAGTATCTTTTATAAAGCAATAATATACTTTTCTGTGTGCTGAAATCAGCCTTTAAGGTTTATATAAAGGAGTCATCGTTATGTATAAGATTTTACGGAAAAAAAGTTTGAATCCGACGGTTACTCAAATGGAAATTGAAGCTCCGCTTGTCGCAAAAAAAGCAAAAGCGGGTCAATTTATCATTTTGCGTGTGGATGAGGACGGGGAGCGTATTCCGCTTACCGTTGCGGGAACGGATGCAGAGGAAGGTTCGGTAAAAATCATCTTCCAAATCGTAGGAGCAACCACCGAAAAACTCAATCACAAACAGCAGGGTGAATTTATCGAAGATTTTGTCGGCCCTCTCGGAGAAGCGACTCATACACAAGGCATTAAAAAGGTGTGTATTATCGGCGGCGGTGTCGGTTGTGCAATCGCTATGCCCGTGGCTCAGGAATTTCACCGTTTGGGAGCCGAAGTAACAAGTATTATCGGCTTCAGAGACAAAAATCTTGTTATTCTCGAAGATGAGTTCAAAGCCTGCTCGGACAGACTTGTGCTTATGACAGATGACGGTTCGTATGCAAGACAGGGCAATGTTACCGTTCCGCTCAAAGAAATGCTTGATAGCGGTGAAAAGTTCGATATGATAATAACCATCGGTCCGCTTATTATGATGAAATTCGTAACGCTTACGGCAAAACCCTACTCAATACCCGTAACGGTTTCGATGAACCCGATAATGATTGACGGAACGGGAATGTGCGGCGGATGTAGGCTTACTCTCAACAGAGACGGAAAGAAAATCACGAAGTTTGCCTGCGTTGACGGTCCCGATTTTAACGGTTACGAAGTTGATTTCGACGAGGCGATGTCAAGAGGAAGAATGTATTCCGATTTTGAACGCCACGCTTACGAAGATACATGTAACCTTTTCAAAAAGGCATAACAGGGGGTATTAAAAATGGCAATAGTACAGAAAAAGAACGAAATGCCCACTCAGGCTCCTGAGGTAAGAGCAAGAAATTTCAGCGAGGTCGCTCTCGGTTATACAAGGGAAATTGCGATTGCGGAAGCAAACAGATGTCTTAACTGTAAAAACCGTCCGTGTGTAAGCGGATGTCCCGTAAATGTTCACATTCCCGAATTTATCGCAAAAATCAAAGAAGAGGATTTCGAAGGCGCATACCGTGAAATCTCTCTTTCATCGGCGCTCCCGGCGGTATGCGGAAGAGTATGCCCTCAGGAAAGCCAATGCGAAAGTAAATGTACTCTCGGAATTAAATTCGAGCCTGTCGGAATCGGCAGACTTGAACGCTTTGTTGCCGATTGGCATAACGAAAACTGCAAAGAGGCTCCCGAAAAGCCCGTTTCGAACGGACATAAAGTTGCTGTCGTAGGTTCGGGCCCGTCCGGACTTACCTGTGCGGGAGATCTTGCCAAAAAAGGATATAAAGTTTCGGTATTCGAGGCTTTGCATACGGCAGGCGGTGTGCTTGTTTACGGTATCCCGGAATTCCGTTTGCCGAAAAAAATCGTAGCAAAAGAAGTTGACACTTTGAAATCTCTCGGTGTTGATATACAGACGAATGTCGTTATCGGCAAGACTCTTACCGTTGACGAACTTTTCGAAATGGGTTATGAAGCGGTGTTTATCGGTTCGGGTGCGGGACTTCCGAACTTTATGGGAATTGCCGGCGAATCGCTTAAAGGCGTATATTCCGCAAACGAATTCCTTACAAGAAGCAATCTTATGAAAGCATATAAAGACGAACCCGTAACTCCGATAATGAAGGGCGGAAAAGTCGCTGTTGTCGGCGGCGGAAATGTTGCGATGGATGCGGCGAGAACCGCTTTAAGACTCGGTGCGGAAAAAGTATATATCGTATACCGTCGTTCAATGGAAGAACTTCCGGCGAGAAAAGAGGAAGTCGAGCACGCAATGGAAGAGGGAATTGATTTCAGACTTTTGAACAATCCCGTTGAAATTCTCGGTTATAACAATCCCGACGATCCCCGTGATGCGAAAAACGGCTTCGTAACGGGAATGAAATGTATTAAAATGGAATTGGGAGAACCCGACGAAAAGGGCAGACGCCGTCCGATTGCGGTTGAGGGAAGCGAATTTGTGCTTGATGTCGACACCGTTATTATTTCAATCGGAACTTCACCCAATCCGCTTATTAAAAACACCACTGACGGACTTGAGGTTAACGCAAGAGGCGGAATAATCGTAAATGAAGATGCACTTACTTCGAGAGACTCGGTTTATGCGGGCGGAGATGCCGTAACCGGTGCGGCGACCGTAATTTCCGCAATGGGCGCAGGAAAGGTAGCGGCAAAGACTATCGACGAACAACTCAGCAAATAAAAAACTATATAAAAGAGGATGTTAGGATTTATGAAGAAGGAATTTAACTTTGACATCGTCGACTCGATACTTGCAAAGTATGAGCCTGCCGAACTGTCAACAATTGCTATTCTTCAGGATATTCAAGAGCATTACCACTATTTGCCGAAAGAAATCTTCCCCTATGTAGCAAAGGCAATCGGAGTCGGAGAGGCACGGCTTTACGGAGTTGCGACCTTCTACGAGAATTTTTCTCTTGAACCGAAGGGTAAGTATGTTATCCGTTGCTGCGACGGAACGGCGTGCCATGTCAGAGGCTCGCTGCCGATTTTGAACAAGTTGCGTGCCGAACTGGGATTGAGCGAAACAAAGAAAACTACCGATGACCTTGTTTTCACTTTGGAAACGGTTTCGTGTTTGGGAGCGTGCGGTTTGGCGCCCGTGCTTACGGTAAACGGCGAAGTTTATCCCGCCATGACACCCGAAAAAGCACTTGACTTGCTCGAAGAGTTAAAGAAAAAAGCGGCGCAGGAGGAAGACGATGAGTAAACTTTATACAAGAGATGACCTTATTGCGCTTCGCAATGAATGTAAAATCGCTTTCGAAGCAGAGAAGATAAAAATTCTTGTCTGCGGAGGAACGGGCTGTGTAGCCGGCGGTTCTTTGGAAATTCACGCAAGACTTAAACAGTTGCTTGAAGAAAAAGGCTTAAAAGTCGAAGTCGAACTTGCACATGAGCCTCATGGCGATGTTGTCGGAATGAAAAAAAGCGGCTGCCACGGATTTTGCGAAATGGGTCCGTTGGTGCGCATTGAACCGATGGGCTGGCTTTACACGAAAGTTAAACTTTCCGACTGTGAGGAGATTGTCGAAAAAACCGTTATCGGCGGAGAAAACATCGAAAGACTTGCATATAAGCAGGACGGAAAAGTATATCAAAAACAGGAAGAAATTCCTTTTTATAAAAAACAGACAAGAGTTGTTCTCGGTTCGTGCGGACATATCAACGCAACTTCCGTAAGAGAATATCTTGCCGTCGGCGGATACACGGCTTTGGAAAAATGTTTGTTCGAAATGACTCCCGAACAGATAATTTCCGAAGTTTCCGACTCTCAGCTTCGAGGAAGAGGCGGCGGAGGTTTCCTTACCGGTAAGAAATGGGCTTCTTGTGCGGCGCAGAAAGACGAAACGAAGTATATAGTCTGTAACGGCGACGAGGGAGACCCCGGAGCGTTTATGGACCGTTCGATAATGGAAGGCGATCCTCACAGATTGCTTGAAGGAATGATGATTGCCGGAATAGCAATCGGTTCGAGTGAAGGTTATATTTATGTGCGTGCCGAATATCCTCTTGCGGTTGAAAGGCTTAAAATTGCAATCGCACAGGCCGAAGAACTCGGAATTTTGGGCGATGATATTCTCGGAACGGGAAAAAGTTTCCGTATACATATAAATAAAGGTGCAGGCGCATTTGTCTGCGGAGAAGGTTCCGCCCTTACCGCTTCGATTGAGGGTAAAAGGGGAATGCCCCGTGTTAAACCGCCGAGAACGGTCGAACACGGACTTTTCGGAAAACCGACAAATCTTAATAATATCGAGACTTATGCGAATGTTCCGATTATCATAAACAACGGAGCCGAATGGTACCGTTCGATAGGCCCCGAAAACAGTCCCGGAACAAAGGCGTTTGCACTTACCGGAACAATTCAGAACACCGGTCTTATCGAAGTACCGATGGGAACGACTTTGCGTGAAGTAATTTTCGACATCGGCGGCGGAATGCGTGGCGGAACAAATTTCAAAGCCGTTCAAATCGGCGGTCCCTCAGGCGGATGCTTAACAGAGAAAGACCTTGATATTCCTCTTGATTTCGATTCGCTGAAAAAAGTCGGAGCGATGATAGGTTCGGGCGGACTTGTTGTTATGGATGACAAAACCTGTATGGTTGAAGTCGCACGGTTTTTTATGAACTTTACTCAAAACGAATCCTGCGGAAAATGTGTACCTTGCCGTGAGGGAACAAAGCGTATGCTTGAAATTCTCGAAAGAATAACTCAGGGAAAAGGTAAGCAGGGCGATATTGAATTGCTTGAAGAACTTGCCGATACGATTTCCAATACCGCTTTGTGCGGACTCGGAAAAACTGCGCCTTCTCCGGTTATTTCTACGATTAAGAATTTCCGTGAGGAATACGAAGCTCATGTAAACGGTAAACGCTGTCCTGCCGGAGCGTGTACGCATCTTAACAGATATGTTATCATCGAAGATCTTTGCAGAGGATGTTCGAAATGTGCGAGAAACTGCCCTGTCGGTGCGATTTCCGGTCAGGTTCGCTCACCTTATGTTATTGATCAGGATAAGTGTATAAAATGCGGCGCTTGTATGGCTAACTGTGCGTTTGCCGCAATAGTAAGGGAGGCGTAAGGATGCATTTTGAAAATATGATGGAAATCGACGGTATGCCCGTCAAAATCGAGGGCGAAAGAAACCTTCTTGAAGTTATAAGTAAAACCGGCATTAAACTTCCCGTTTTCTGTTATCATTCGGATTTGTCGATTTACGGTGCGTGCCGTATGTGTATGGTTGAGGACGAAAAAGGCAGGATGATGGCTTCCTGCTCAACCGTTCCGAAAGCCGGAATGAAAATCCGTACAAATACCGGCAGACTGCGTAAGTACCGTAAAAGTATTCTCGAACTTATTCTCGCAAGCCATTGCAGAGACTGTACAACCTGTGAAAACAGCGGAAAATGCCGTTTGCAAGACCTTGCCGCTCAGTTCGGAATTACCGAAGTACGCTTCCCCAACGATAAAACCGAATCGGTTAAAGATGAGTCGTCATACAGTATCGTAAGAGACGCAAGCAAATGTATTCTCTGCGGCGACTGTGTGCGTGAATGTAACGAAATTCAGCATGTAGGAGCGATTGACTTCGCTTTCAGAGGTTCCAATGCGACAATCAGCACGGCTTTTAATAAGCCGATTGCGGACTCGTTATGTGTTAACTGCGGTCAGTGTGCCGCCGCTTGTCCTACGGGCGCTATCGTCGTAAGGGACGATACTCAAAAAGTATGGGATAAGATAGACGATCCCGAAGTTTTCGTTACCTGTGAAATCGCTCCTGCGGTCCGTGTCGGAATCGGCAGTGAGCTCGGACTTGACGACGGCGAATTTGCGATGAATAAAATTATCGCCGCTCTTCACCGTATGGGAGTCGACAAGGTTTACGATACCGTTACGGGTGCCGATTTAACGGTTATCGAAGAAACTAAAGAATTTATATACCGTCTCAACAACGGCGGCCCGCTTCCGCTGTTTACTTCGTGCTGTCCGGCATGGGTGCAGTTTGTCGAGAAAAAATATCCCGAATTTTTGCCGAATGTTTCAACTTGCCGTTCTCCGATGAGTATGTTCTCGGCGGTTATCAAAGAGTATTACAAAGATAAACTTCCGCAGGGCAAAACAAAACATTATCATTTCGCTCTTATGCCCTGTACGGCTAAAAAATCCGAGGCGAAACGCCCCGAATTCGACGGATGCACAGATGATGTAATAACAACTCAGGAACTTATCGGAATGATTAAGAAATCCGGTATAATGTTCAATGAATTGGAACCCGAAGCGGTAGATATGCCTTTTGCTGACATAAGCGGTGCCGGAGTGATTTTCGGTGTTACGGGCGGTGTTACGGAAGCGGTGCTTCGCTATGTTGCCGGAGACACTTCCAAATCAACTCTTATCCAGATTGAATATACGGGAATAAGAGGACTTGAAGATGTTAAAGAAGCGGAAATTCTTTACGGCGACCGTACTCTTAAAATTGCCGTTACTTCCGGTCTTGCAAACGCAAGAAAGATAATAAAAGGCATAAAGCGTGGAGAACTTCACTATGATTTAGTCGAAGTTATGGCTTGCCGAGGCGGATGTATTTCCGGCGCAGGACAGCCGTATATTTCGCACAGACACCGTATTAAGCGTGCCGACGGGCTTTACCGTTCCGATAAGCAAAGTCCCGTTAAGAGTTCGCAGGAGAACAAACTTATCGACGAACTTTATCAGACCGTTCTTGACGGAAAAGTTCACGAATTGCTCCATGTGGATTATGTTAAAAAATAAGAGATAAAAAAAGTAAACACGGATAGGAAATTGTTTCCTATCCGTGTTTTTTTATGCTTAATTTATTAAGAGCGTTTTTTCTTTTCGGAAACTATGACGAATACACATTCTGCGATAAACATCATAACGCCCGCAACGGAAACCGCAACGCCCTGCTTGAATAAAGGAGTGTTGTATTCCATTGTAAGAGTATGCTCTCCGCTTGCGGTTTTGACAGCGGAAAATCCGAGGTCCGCTTGAACAATTTCCGCTTCTTCGCCGTCGATATAAGCTTTCCAACCGTCCTCATAGGGAATCGAAAGGAATACCCAGCCGTCAGTTTCGGCATCAATATAAGCCGTAACCTTATTGCTTTTTCCGTTTAACGAATTGACCGTAACGCTGTTGTTTGAGTTAATCGGTGCATCGGCGGATATTTCTGCATCTGTTGAAAGAACGAGAGTTTCAAGAAGATTTATCTCTTTACCCGCTTGTTTAAGAGAAGTATATTCTTCATAAGTTATGCAGTTTGTAAAGAAACGGGCGATACTGTCCGTGCCTGAATTTTGATAAACCGTGAGTTCACCGAATTGAGCAATCGGAGTGTAGGAGGGGATGTCGGAAATGTCCTTGTAACTGAGGATGTATTTTACACCAAGCAAAGATACGGCATTTTCGTTTTCATAGCAGCCCCGTAAACTGTAATAATGATGTGCGGGACCGGTTACCGCTTCGGGTACGAATTCGTCGATAAAATCAAGGATATTATGGTTTTCTACCGAGTTGTAGGAAGAAATGCTGTAATAGTTTTGAAGTTGTGCATCATTCCATTCGGGAATATCGGAGAACATTTTGTCGATACGGTAGAACGAAGAGTCGGTTGATTTAAGATATTCGACAGCGTCTTCGACATCGCTGTTTGCGACATCGCAGGAGAGTTTTTCATAAAAAGTATCCGATGCGAAATCTCTTCTTGCGGTTGTTATGTAACTTTCAAGAGTAACATTGGCGAAAAGGATAAGTACAATTCCCAAAGCCGCCGTTGTTTTGAAAAATTTCGGAAGCGATTTGATTTGAAGCGCAAGCGCAAGCACGGTAACGCCGGCGATAACGCAAACACACATAATTCCCGTGTAATAAGATGCGGTATAATCCGTCGCCTGCCAGTCGATTAAGTTGTAGGAAATAAGCAATGCCGCTATTCCCGAAACCGAGATTTGAGCGAAAGCGAATTTTAATTTTCCTTTGAATATTCTGTCAAGCGTATATGCATAAGCAACTGCGAAAACAGGCATAAGCAGGAAAGTGAAGCGGAAAACGGGTTTAACGAAGCCGTTGAAAACGGTCGAGGGGAACGGAGAGAAAATCAAAAATACGACAATTAAAACTTCGAGAAGTCCGATAACCGATTTCTTTGTATTGCTTTTTATTTCAAGTATCTTTTCGCTTAAAAGCAAGATTGCGACGAAAAATGTAAGACAACTGAAGAACAGCATCGGTGCTTCATAGTAATTGAGGATTCCGTAATATGTTCCGCCTTTACCCTGAAGGTTGTTTGAAAGGAATTTAAGAAGAAGCGATTTGATTTCTTCCGGATTGTAAACTGCGGTTATCATCGGAATAATGCGTTGTAAAAGGCTTCCGTTTCCGGAAATTCTGCTTGTTGTGGTAAGCGACTGATAAACAGAGGGCAGGAAAAGGAAGAACGACATCGCAATTCCGACCAAAACGGAAGTCAAAATCCCGGCAAGGTTTTTAATCGCTTTTGAAATTTCCGATTTTGTGTATATACTTACACAGCGGATTAAGGTGTATACCGCCGCAAAGAGCAAAACCATATACGCAAAGTAATAACTGTTTATAAGCACAATTGCCGTTGCGAGAGAAAGATATATAATGCCTTTTTTGTTTTTGAAGCAACTTTCAATTGCACAAAGTACCAAAACCGCATCAAGACAGGCGGTGGCGAAAAAGTAATGCTGTCCCCAAAGAACAGTAAAGCCGTTAAAAGCGAAAATATACGAAGCGGTAACTTTCGCCTTGCTGTCGAAATCAAAATTCGACAGATAAATCCAACAAAAATATCCCGAAAGGAAAATCTTGAGAATTTGAACATAGGCAAGGGCATATTTGAAATTCTCTTTGCCGAAAAGCAAGGTTATGTAAGTAAAAATACTTCCGATGTCGGCCTGTCTTGAGAGAACATTCGCTCCGAAGCCCATTTCAAAGTTCCAAAAACTGAAGTCATGAGCCTGAATTTTGTTAAGCAGCGACATAAAGAACGGATAGTAGACATCATAGGTGTCCCGTCCGATGTCGGAATAGATATAGGCTTTACCGCCGAAGATAAACGGCGAAAAAACGATTACCGCCGAAAATGCCATTAAAGCGGTAAGGCACAGTATCGGTTTTACCGAATTCTGTTTTTGCAAAGACGATTTGTTGTTCATAATATATACCCCATATATGATTTGTAAGATTATAAAACCGTATTTAATATATTATATCATTAAATTATCTCTTTTACAATAAAAGTAAATAAAAGCCTGAAAAACCGTGGATTTTTATTCTTAACTGTGGAAAAAAGGCGAAAATAAAGGTATAATAGGAGCGGAAAATTTATAATAAGGAAATTGAACGGTATGATTAAAATAATTTTTGTTTGCCACGGCAATATTTGCAGAAGTCCGATGGCGGAGTTTGTTTTTAAGGATATTTTGAAAAGGAAAGGCGTCGAAGATAAGTTCTTCGTAAGTTCTGCGGCGACAAGCAGGGAAGAAATCGGCAGTCGGGTTTATCCGCCCGCAAAAGCAGAATTGTTCAAACATTCAATTTCCTGTGAGGGCAAACGGGCGGTGCAATTTACAAAATCCGATTACGCAAAGTATGATTTTATCGTTTGTATGGATAGTATGAATGTTAGAAATCTTTTGAAAATCTGCGGTGCCGATACGGAGAAAAAGGTCTGCAAACTGCTTGATTTCACTTCTCACGGCGGCGATGTCGCTGATCCGTGGTATACGGGAAGATTCGATACGGCATACAGCGATATTTTCGAAGGCTGCACGGCATTGTACGAACATATTTTATCGGAAAATATGATATGATTTTATAAGATAAAAAGGTAGGTGAAAACACCTACCTTTTTGTTATTGTTTTGAAATTTTTCTGTCGTTGTTCGGAAGAAGCGTTACCGCATTGTTTTCACGGGTCTTTTTCATATCAATAAGGCGCTGGTTTGAAGAACCTCTGAATTGTAAAGATAAATCTTTGAGTTCGTCGACATATCTTCCGTCGACAAGCACATCAATCAGCGAAAGCATTTCATCGGTTGCTTCGCATCTCGGATGAGAACCGTCGGTTTTGAGCGTTTCATATGTAAAGCCCGTGAAACACCATATGTTTTTTTGCGGATAAGTTTCACGCACTCTTTTCAAAAACGGCACAAGCGCTCTTTGATTTTGAGGCTCCATCGGTTCTCCGCCCAAAAGCGTAAGTCCGCTTATATAACCGGGGGAGAGCATAGCGATGATTTTATCTTCGGTTTCTTTTGTAAATTCCTCTCCGAAATCAAAATCCCATGTTTGAGGCTGAAAACAGTTTTTGCAGTGATTGGTACAGCCGGAAACGAACAGGGTAATACGGACGCCGGTTCCGTTTGCAATGTCGCAGTCTTTAATTGTACTGTAATGCATAAAATCTCCTATTATAAGTGGAGAACACGGTCTCTGATTTCCTGAGTTCTGCCCTGATTCCAGAACTGAGTGCCGATATATCCGCAAGTACGGCGTGCAACATTCATCTTATCCTGATCGGTGTTGCCGCAGTTGGGACATCTCCAGACGAGTTTACCCTCTTCTTCGATGATTTCGATTTCGCCGTCCCATCCGCATTCCTGACAGTAGTCGCTCTTGGTGTTGAGTTCGGCATATACGATATTGTCATAGATAAACTTCATAACCGAGAGAACGGCATCGAGGTTGTCCTGCATATCGGGAACTTCGACATAACTGATCGCTCCTCCGGGAGAGAGCTGCTGGAACCGAGCTTCGAATTTGAGTTTGTCGAAAGCGGAAATGTTTTCCGAAACATGAACATGATAACTGTTGGTTATATAGCCTTTGTCGGTGATGCCTTCGATAACACCGAAACGGCGCTGAAGACATTTCGCAAATTTATAAGTTGTCGATTCAAGCGGAGTGCCGTAAAGAGAATAGTCAATGTTTTCCGCTTTTTTCCATTCGGCGCATTTATCGTTCATCTTTTGCATTACGCTCAAAGCGAACGGAGTAGCATCGGGATCGGTGTGGCTCTTGCCGGTCATATATTTAACACATTCGTACAATCCGGCATATCCGAGAGAAATCGTCGAATATCCGTCAAAGAGAAGGCGGTCGATGGTTTCGCCTTTCTTAAGGCGTGCCAATGCACCGTACTGCCAAAGAATCGGAGCGACATCGGAAGGTGTTCCGAGAAGTCTTTCATGGCGGCATCTTAAAGCGGTATGGCAAAGTTCAAGTCTTTCTTCGAAAATCGACCAGAATTTTTCGGTGTTTCCACCCGATGACAAAGCGACATCGGGAAGGTTGATTGTAACAACACCCTGATTGAATCTTCCGTAATATTTATGCTTGCCCTCTTCGTAATTTCCCGCATTTGCGATGTTTCCGATTCCGTTATCGGTGAATCTGTCGGGAGTCAGGAACGAACGGCAACCCATACAGGTGTAAACATCGCCCTTTAATTCAAGCATTTTCTTTTCGGAAATATAGTCGGGTACCATTCTTCTTGCGGTACATTTTGCGGCAAGTTCGGTAAGGTACCAATACTTTGAATCTTCCGTTATGTTGTCCTCTTCGAGAGTGTATATGAGTTTCGGGAAAGCGGGTGTAACATAGACGCCCGATTCGTTCTTAACTCCGTCATAGCGTTGTTTGAGCATCTCTTCGATAATCATTGCCAAGTCGGCCTTTTCACGCTCGTTTTTGGCTTCGTTAAGATACATAAATACGGTGATGAACGGAGCCTGACCGTTAGTTGTCAAAAGGGTAACAACCTGATACTGAATTGTCTGAACGCCACGGCGGATTTCGTCCTTAACTCTGTTTTCGACAAGTTCGTTGATTTTTTCTTCGTCGGGAGCGATGCCGAGAGTTTCCATTTCGCTTTCTACGATTTTACGGAATTTCTGACGGCTGACATCGACAAACGGAGCAAGGTGAGCGAGAGTAATCGACTGACCGCCGTACTGGTTTGAAGCAACCTGAGCGATAATCTGAGTGGCGATGTTGCAGGCGGTTGAAAAACTGTGGGGTCTTTCGATAAGAGTGCCTGTGATTACAGTGCCGTTTTGAAGCATATCTTCAAGGTTTACAAGGTCGCAGTTGTGCATATGCTGAGCGAAATAGTCGGCATCGTGGAAATGAATAATGCCTTCCTTGTGAGCTTCGACGATTTCTTCGGGTAAAAGTATACGCTCGGTTATGTCTTTTGAAACCTCGCCTGCCATATAGTCTCTCTGAGTGGAGTTGACAACGGGGTTTTTGTTGGAATTTTCCTGCTTCGCCTCTTCGTTGTTACACTCGATAAGGCTGAGGATTTTTTCGTCGGTTGTGTTAGAACGGCGTACAAGGCTTCTGGTATATCTGTATGTGATATAACTTTTTGCGACTTCGTAAGCGCCGTGAGCCATTATCTGATATTCGACAAGGTCCTGTATTTCTTCGACGGAAGGAGAGCGGTTCATTTTCACGCAGGAAAATTCAACGCTTTCCGCAATTCTTTCAATCTGAGTCGGAGTCATTCTCTCGTCTTCGTTTACGCTTTCGTTTGCTTTTGTGATGGCGGCGGCGATTTTTTTGATGTCGAAAATGACTTCGGTGCCGTTACGCTTTAATACTTTCATCCTTCCCACTCCTTAAATATCGTTTATTGTTAACAGAAGTATCTGTATTTTGCGAACCGAATAAATTATAGCACACTACATATTGATTTTCAATAACGATTTTGACATATTTTATCCCTAAATATTGTGTATTGTATACAAATAATTTTTCTTGACAAAAAATACGGTGAAAAAAACGCAGGGCACACCTAAAAAAAGTGTGCCCTAAGTGTTGAAAAAGCGTTGTTTATCGGAATTTTCGGTCGGAAAAACTAAACATCTTTTGAATTTGCGTAAATTTCTCTCATTCTTTCGTCGGGATAGTGTTCGTCCAAAAATTCTTCGATTTTGTTTTTCGGCGGGGTGTTGTTCTTGCGCTGATCCATTCTCGCACCGGCGCAAGCGGAAATTGCGCAGTCGAAAACGAAGAATATGCTGAAAGCGATGCACAGCGCCTTTGTAATGTCTTTGGGAATAAGGTCGATAAGTTTGCTCAACGCAGGATATATTCCTTTAATCCAAGCAACTCCCAAAACTCCCCAAAACAGTGAATAGAGCAGACAAATTCTGCCGTTTATGTTAAGCGGAACATCGCTGTAATCCCATGCAACAGAGCCGAAGCATATTTCCTGTCCGAGTGAGGCGATATATTCCGCTGCCGAACATACGATAAACGAAGTTAAGAATATTTTTCCGATACCCGCATCTTTGATTTTATAAAGCGAGAGCGTCAGCAACACCGCACCCATTCCGTAAAGAACCGAGAGCGGCCCGTAAATTAAAGAATGTCGGGATTCGAAATATCCGTTTCGAATAAGGCACCAAATTTCTTCGACACCGTATCCCACAAGGCAGGCAACAAGGAAAATCATTATCAGTTTTTCAGCATCGAGTTTTTCGGCTTCGAGTTCGGCGTCCCTTTCCTTTTTTTCGTAACGGGAACGGACATAACTGCGTAAGTTTTTGATTGCATCCATAATATCATCCTTTAACAGTTTATTATGTTTACAATTATAGACAATTGTATGGATAATGCAATATTTTCTAATAAAACTTAAAAGATTATTAACAAATGTTCAATAACTCGCATTTTTGTTGATTTTCGGCAAAAAAACAACCGAGTCTCTTTCGAAACTCGGTTGCGTAAAATTAAACTGCTAAGCGTTTGCTTTAAGTCTTTTAACGATTTGAGTAAGTCTTTCTTCGTCGAAGATAACGGGTGTCGGATAGAGAGGATGAGCTTCTTTCATCGCTCTTGCAACGATTGTCGGAATATCTTCGTCTTTAATCTGCTCAAAGCCGGTCGGGATAGCCATTCTCTCGTTCATAGCGTAGATTTCTGCGATGAAGCCTTTGGCTTTTTCTTCATCTGTCTGACCGCCGATGCCTACGATGTCGGCAAGTTTAGCGAGAGACGGATAAACAGCAGTGCCGTATTCTTCGAGAACAACGGGAAGAATAACGGAGTTTGCAAGTCCGTGCGGAATACCGTACATACCGCCGAGGTTATGGGCAATTGCGTGAACATAGCCTACATAAGCTCTTGTAAATGCCATACCGGCATAGAAAGAAGCGAGAAGCATCTGACCTCTTGCTTCGATATTTTTACCGTCGTTGTAGCAGGTTTCGAGGTTTTCGAAAATCATCTTTGTCGCTTTTTCGGCATATTCTCTTGTCGAAGCGACATTTGATTTGCCTATGTATGCTTCAACAGCATGAGTCAAGGCGTCGAGACCCGTTGTCGAAGTAATCTTCTGAGGAAGACCTGTTGTAAGTTCGGGATCGAGAACCGCAAACTTGGGACGGAGACTCGGATCGTTGATTGCGTATTTTTCATGTGTCTGAGTGTTGGAAACAACAGCCGCAAGGGTGGTTTCCGAACCTGTACCCGCAGTGGTGGGAACAGCGAAGAAGGGCGGAAGTTTGCGAAGAACTTTCATAACGCCTCTCATCTGAGGAATTGTCTTGTTAGGTCTTACAACTCTTGCGCAAGCGGCTTTCGCACAGTCCATGGGAGATCCGCCGCCGAAAGCGATCATTGCTTCACAGCCGTTGGCGATGAACATTTCTCTTGCTTCTTCGATATTTTCGATTGAGGGGTTGGGCTGAACACCGTCGTAAACGACATACTTAATGTCCTCGGCTTTAAGACCTTCGAAAAGACCGTCAAGCAAGTTAAGACTCATAAGTCCCTTATCGGTAACGATCATAACATTGCTGATGCCTTTTTCTTTGATTACCGCAGGAAGTTTGCGGATTGAACCGGGGCCTGTAAGCAACTGAGGTTCAGACCAGTCAAGGAAGCATACCATAACTTTCATAATTTTTTGATAAGCACGGTAGCCTGCAACTTTTAATGCCCACATATAAATAACAACCTTTCTTATTATAAGTATATTTATTTTACAATTATTTATCCGATATTGCAAGGGTTATTGTGAAATATTTCCTTTGATTTTTCGCTGTCCTGCCCGATTGCCGAAGCGAGCTGTTCAAGGGACTCGAATTTGCGTTCGCTTCGCAAAAAACGGGAAAGACATATCTCGACCTTTTCTCCGTAGAGGTTTCCCTCGTAACCGATTATGTAAGTTTCGCTTCTGTATCTGTCGGTTTTGACAGTCGGACGGATTCCGATGTTGGTAACGGCGGGGTATTGCTTCGAACCGATGATGCATTTCGATGCGTAGACACCGAATTTCAGTTTTACGAAGTTATCCGGAAAAAACTGATTTACCGTGGGAAAGCCGAGAGTTCTGCCCCGTCGGTCTCCGTCGACGACTTCTAATCGGTAGGAAAATTCCCTTGAAAGCATAAGGTTGGCTTTTTCGATTTCTCCGTTTTCCAAAAGCGAACGGATACGGGTGGAACTTACGGGCCGGCCGTCAAAAAGTTGAGTCGGAGCAATATGCAATTCAACCGAATACTTTTCGCAAAGGCGTTTTAACTGTGTAATATCACCTTTTCCGCCGGCGCCGAAAGTGTAGTTCTCACCGCATGAAAGAGACTTGGCATTGAACTTCTTAAGCAAAATCTCGGTGAAAAACTCTTCAAAAGGGCAGTTGACGATTTCGGAGAATGTAACAGTCAATGCCTTTACACCCAAAAGGTTCAAAACTTCATCCCTTTTTTCATCCGTCATAAGCGAACAGGGGGCTTTTCCGTTAATTACCGACAGCGGATGAACATCGAAAAGAAGAATATATGGGTCATATTTACTTTTTTTCGCTTCTTCGATTACTTTAAGATGGCCGCAGTGAAGTCCGTCGAAAGTTCCCAAAGCCAAAGATTTTTCAATCACGGACAAACACCTTCCTTACCGTCAGCATATCGCCGTCTTCTTTGAGTTCTCCCAAACCGAGAAATTCGTTTTCGGGAGAATAAACTCTGTAAATACCGCTTTTTGTTACATCGGATACTCTGTTTGCCGAGAGTTCTCCGCCGTTGGAAAAGCGTTTCGACTGAGCAGGGGAAACAACGGCTTTCGGATAAATTTCGAAACAGCGGTCAATCGGAATAATGTACGGGTCGGCTTTGCCGTCGGCAACCGCTTGTTCGAGTTGTTCGAGTGTAACGCACGATTCAATCGAAAAAGAATTGGCGGATGTACGGCGCAAGTCGGTCATAATCGCTCCGCAGCCTAAATCTCTGCCGATGTCGTCAATAAGACTTCTTATGTATGTCCCCGCACTGCAACTGACGGAAAAACTGAAACATTCGCCGTCGAAATCAAGAAGTTCAAGCGAATAAATTGTGATTTCCCGTGCTTCCCGTTCGATTTCGATGCCCTGTCTTGCGAGTTCGTAAAGTCTCTTACCGTCTTTGCTTATTGCCGAATACATAGGCGGAATTTGTTTTACGGTACCTATGTATCTGCTTAAAGCCGTTTGCAAAGCCTCTTTTGACACATTCCCTGAAGAACGGGTGAGGATTTTTCCCGTTGAGTCGAGCGTGTCGCTTGTAAGTCCGAGGCGTGCCGATGCGGTATAGGATTTATCGTGAACGGGCAGAAGTTCTATAAACCGTGTGGAATTGGACAAAGCAATGGGAAGAACGCCCGTAGCCATAGGGTCGAGCGTTCCCGTGTGCCCCGCTTTTTTTACCGAGAGAATTCTCCGAACTCTGTTTACGGCTGAAAACGAGGTCATATTATTCGGTTTATCAATAAGTATTAAACCGTTCATACAGTTTTTAATTCCGTTTCTATTATAGATAAGAGTTTCTTTTTGTCATCTTCGAAGGTTTCCGCCGAAAAAGTGCATCCGGCAGCCCTTGAGTGTCCGCCTCCGCCGAAATTAAGACAAATTTTCGATGAGTCGACGGGAGCGTGAGAACGCAGAGAAACTTTATATTTTCCGTTATCGCATTCTCTGAAGGTTACGGCAACGAGCACACCTTCGATTTTTCTCGGAAGTCCGGCAATGCCTTCGCAATCGCCGTTTTTAATTCCGGCATCTTCCTGCATTTTTTTCGTAACGGTCATAAAAGCGCATTTACCGTCGAAATGAGTTTCAACGGTACCCAGCGCAGCCGCTTCGAGTTTGAAATATCCGAGAGATTTGGTTTCGAACATAATTCTGTTTATGTTCGAGAAATCCGCACCGCATTTTATAAGGTCGGCGGCGATTTTATGGGTGGATTCGGTAACATTCGAAAAAAGGAAACAGCCGGTGTCGGTCGCAATACCGGTATAGAGACTGTCTGCGATTTTTCCGCCGATTTCGACACCCATTTCTTTTATTACATCATATACGATTTCACAGGCGGCGGCACTTTCCCTTAAAAGAAGATTTTTTGCGAATTCTTTGTTGGAAATGTGGTGGTCGATACAAAGATCGACGCCGTTTTCGTATTTTTGACGAAGGTCATCTCCGATAAGAGACATATCCGCAACATCAACTGCCACGACATACGGATTTTCACCGATTTCGCAGCAATTGGGAACGGTTATATATGAATATTTTTCGGGGAATTCGTCGGTGCATATAACTTTTGCTTTTTTGCCGAGAGTTTCGAGTGCACGCAAAAGCGCAAACGCACTTCCGATTGTGTCTCCGTCGGGATTACGGTGGGTCAAAATAAGAAAATCGCCGTTTTCTTTAAGCAGTTTTGCCGCTGCTTTTTCGTCGATTTTATTCATTTTCGTCCCTCGTCAGATTTTCGATTTTTTTGAAGATTTCCATACCGTGTTCAACAGAGTCGTCGGCAACGAATTTCAATTCGGGAGTTTTGCGAAGGCGGAGTCTCGTTCCGACTTCACGCCTGATTCTTCCCGTTGCGCTGACAAGACCTTTAACCGCTTCTTTTGCCGAGTCAATGCCGTCAAGAGCGCTTACAAAGACCTTTGCATAAGAAAGGTCTTTGCTTACATCGACTCTGACAACGGTCAGCATTTTGTCTTTGACTCTGGGGTCTTTAAGTTCTCTGATAACGGCAATGATTTCTCTTTTTATGTCCTCAGACATTCTGTCCTGTCTGTATCCTGCCATTTTTACCTCCGTTAAATCAGTCAGCCTTGACTTCTTCCATTATAAACGCTTCGAGGATGTCGCCCTCTTTGATGTCGTTGAATTTTTCAAGACCGACACCGCATTCGTATCCCGAAGCGACTTCTTTTGCGTCCTCTTTGAAACGCTTAAGAGAAGCGATAGCGTCTTCGAAGATAACGATACCGTCTCTTACGACACGGATTTGAGAGTTTCTCGTGATTTTACCGTCGAGGATATACGAACCGGCGATCATACCCGCAGAAGAAAGTTTGAATACATTACGAACTTCGGCTCTGCCGAGAACGACTTCACGGAATTTCGGAGCGAGCATACCTTTGATAGCGGCTTCGAGTTCTTCGATACAGTCGTAGATTACACGGTACATTCTCATATCAATTCCGTCTCTTTCCGCAATTTCGGCGGCAACGGGATCGGGGCGTACATTGAATCCGACGATGATTGCGTTCGATGCGTTTGCGAGCATAACATCCGACTCGTTAACGGCGCCGACGCTTCCGTGGATAACTTTAACTTTAACTTCTTCGTTGGAGAGTTTTTCGACATTTTGCTTAACCGCTTCGACCGAGCCTTGAACATCGGCTTTGACGATGATGTTAAGTTCTTTCATATCGCCTTGAGAAATCGAGGAGAAGAGGTTGTCGAGAGTAACTTTCTGATACTGTCTGAATTCTTCTTCCTTGGCTTCACGCTTTCTCTGTTCGACAAGTTCACGGGCAAGTCTTTCGTCGGAAACGGCATCGAAAGTATCGCCTGCTTGTGGAACTTCGGCAAGACCCATAATTTCAACCGGAACAGAGGGGCCTGCGGTTTCGAGAACTTTGCCGTTTTCGTTTGTCATAACTCTGACTCTTCCGACAGAACTTCCGGCAACTACGATGTCGCCCGCTTTAAGAGTACCGTTTTGAACAAGGACGGTGGCAACGGGGCCTCTGCCTTTGTCGAGTTTCGCTTCGATTACGATACCTTTAGCCGCACGGTTGGGATTGGCTTTGAGTTCGAGCATTTCCGCAACGAGATTGATTGAATCGAGGACTTTGTCGATACCCTGTCTGTTTTTAGCGGAAACGGGAATACAGATTACATCGCCGCCCCATTCTTCCGGAACGAGTTCGTGTTCGGTAAGCTGCTGCATAATCTTGTCTGGAGAAGCGCCGGGTTTATCCATCTTGTTTATTGCAACGATAATGGATACATTTGCCGCTTTGGCATGGTTTATTGCCTCAATTGTCTGAGGCATAATTCCGTCGTCTGCCGCAACGACAAGAATAGCAATATCCGTAGCCATCGCACCTCTTGCACGCATCGAAGTAAACGCAGCGTGGCCGGGGGTGTCGAGGAAGGTGATTTTTCCGTCGGGAGTGGTAACTCTGTAAGCACCGATGTGCTGAGTGATACCGCCTGCTTCGGTTTCGGTAACCGAAGTGTTTCTGATTGCGTCGAGAAGCGAAGTTTTGCCGTGGTCGACATGGCCCATAACAACAACGACGGGATCTCTGGGCTGAAGGTCTTCTTCGGAGTCGACGGTATCGTCGATAATTCTTTCTTCGATTGTAACGACAACTTCTTTTTCGACTTTCGCACCGAGTTCGGTTGCGACGATTTCCGCTGTGTCGTAGTCGATAACTTCGTTTACTGTTGCCATCATACCCAAAGAGAAGAGTTTTTTGATGACTTCTGCGGCGGTCATTTTAAGCAAAGCCGCAAGTTCACCGACTGTGATTTCTTCGGGAACGGTAATCTTAATCTGTTTCTTCGCTCTTTCGGCTGCGATTCTCTTGAGTCTTTCCGCTTCGCTTTCGTGCTTACGGCTTCTCATACCTTGTCTGCGGTACTGCTGAGATTTTTGCTTGAGTTTCTGCTTTTTAACGCCAGAATCAATGTTCTTGTCGTTTGCCGGAGCGATGTTTTCGTATCTTTCGTTGTATTTGTCGAGGTCAACCGAGCCGGCTCTTGTGTCAACATGACGGACTTCGCCTTTTGTTCTCGACTGCATCGGCTTGTTGGGGTCTTTTTCCTTTTTCTTGGGAAGTTGCTCGGAAGCGCCGGTGTTCGAAACGGGTTTCGAAGGCTTGGAAGCGGATTTCTGCGGTTCCTTTTTCTGAGTCTTTTCGGTTTTGGCCGCATCTGATGATTTCTTTGCGGGTGCCTTTTCTTTTACCGGTTCTTTTTTGTCTTTTTGCATTGCAAAGTAACTGTCGAAGTTTTCGACCGAATGTTCTTTTGTCAAAAATTCAAAGATGACATCCATCTCTTTGTCTTCAAGCGAAGTCTGAGATTTCTTTTCTCCGTCAAAATGCTTTGACAAAAGGTCAACTAAAACTTTGCTTGATATATCGAAGTCTTTAGCGACTTCGTGAAGTTTGTTCTTTTTAATCGCCATATATTAGTCCTCCCGTGTGAGTTGAATAAATCTTTGGGCAAAACCGGAATCGTTAACGGTGAAAACCGCAGTGGTTTTCGTGCCCATTGAAATTCCGAGCTGTGCCATTGTGTATGTGCTTTCGATAAAAGCAATATCGGAGTTTGCGAACGAACAGAGATTTTTCATTTCGTCCTTAAGTCTTTGCGACGAGTCGGCGCTGAGCACACACGCACAGGCGTTTTTCGATTTTACGGAACTTACGCTTGCATCGTGTCCGAGGCTTATTTTGTCGGCCCGTCTTGCCATACCGAGCAAATTTAATGCTTTATCATTCATTTTCGAGTTCACGCTCCAATGTTTCGTAAACTTCCTGAGAAACGGCACATTCAAATGCACGCTCAAGGCGTTTTGCCTTTCTCGCTTTTTCAAGGCAGGAAGCATTCGGGCAGATATAAGCGCCTCTGCCGTTTTTCTTGCCGGTGAGGTCGAGTCCGATTTCTCCGTCGGCGCTTTTAACCACACGCACAAGTTCTTTCTTCGGTTTTTGCTCTGCGCAGCCCAAACATTTGCGCATCGGAATTTTTTTGTTCGCCATTTTACCGTCTCCTGCCGTTTAAGTATTTTCGCAAAGGGACTTAACCCTCATAGAAACCGCTTTCGGGTTTAATATCAATTTTCCAGCCCGTAAGGTGAGCTGCAAGGCGGGCGTTCTGTCCCTTGTTACCGATTGCGAGTGAAAGCTGATTGTCGGGAACCGTTACATGACAGATCTTGTTTTCGAGGCTTTCGATTTCGACTTCGAGAACATTTGCGGGAGCGAGAGCCGCTGCGATAAACTCTTCGGGATTTTCGCTGTAATTGATGATGTCGATTTTCTCACCGCCGAGTGCTTCGACGATTTGACCGACTCTTGTGCCTTTGGGGCCGATGCAGGCACCGATAGCATCGACATTTTCGTCTTTCGAGTGAACGGCGATTTTTGTTCTTGCGCCTGCTTCACGGGAAACGGAGTCGATGATTACCGTACCTTCGTAAATTTCGGGAACTTCGATTTCGAAAAGTCTTCTTACGAGTCCGGGATGTTTACGGGAAATCATAGCCTTGGGGCCTTTTTCCGTATTCTTAACATCGACGATAAATACTTTGATAAGTTGATCTTCTTCGAGAACTTCGTCGGGAACCTGTTCGCTCTTGGGAAGAATTGCTTCGGCTTTGCCGATTTCGAGAGTTGCGTTGCCCGTAACGGCGTCGATTCTCTGAACTCTTGCGGAAACAAGTTCTTGGTTTTTAGACTGGAACTCTTCGAGAATCTGACCTTTTTCGGCATCACGGATACCCTGACGGATTACATGCTTAGCGGTCTGAGCGGCAATTCTGCCGAAGTCTTTTTTACCGAGTTTAACTCTGACTTCATCACCGATTTTATATTTCTTTTTGATTTCCTGAGCGTCTTCAAGCGAAATTTCGGTGTCGGGATCTTCGACTTCTTCGACTACGGTACGGCAGTAGTAAACATTCATTTCGCTTTTTTCGGGATTGATTTCGCAGGCAACAACATCTTTGCCGTTGTAATCTTTTTTAACCGCAACAACGATTGCGTTCTGGATTTTCTCATAGAGATATTCTGCGGGAATACCTTTTTCCTTTTCCATAAGAGCAACTGCTTCAAAAAATTCCTTATTCATCTTTTTCAAAACCTCCAAAATCATCGAGTTTAATCCACGATGTGTCTTTTTTATTGAATTCGATTGTTTCTCCGTCGGGGAGAGTAACCGAAACATCTCCGTTGCAGTGCGAAGCGAGAGTACCTTTGTATTCACGCTTTCCGTTATATGCACGGATGAATTTTACCATGACTTTTTCTCCGAGATATTTTTCGAAATGGAAATCTCTCGTAAGTTCCCGTTCGAGACCGGGAGACTGAACCTGCAAAGAGTAACTGCGGTCAATCGGGTCGTATCTGTCGAGCGGTTCGTCGATAGCGTGGCTCATATTGACACAATCGTCGATGTCAACGGGGCGGTCATCTCTGTCGATGATGATGCGCAGATACCAGTTGACGCCTTCTTTGAGGAAACGGACATCCCAAAGGCGAAGTCCGAGTTCTTCGGCAAGCGGCTGCGCAATATCCCACACAACCGAAACCGTGTTCTTTTTCTTTTCTGCCATAAATCCTCCTATAAAATTAAGAGAGCGGGTTTCAAAACCCACTCTCAGTTTACTCATATTCGTACCTTGACATAATAACACATATATATCCGTTTTGCAAGTGTTTTTTTATATTATTTAATAGTATATAATATAAACCGCTTGCATACAGGTAATATTTACCTTTTTTTACGGGAATTTCGAACGGATTAAAGGTCGTCGGCGTCTTGAATGGGTCTGTCGGTGTCAATCGGGTTTCCGGTATAACTGCCGAGCACATCGGACTTGATTTCACCGCTGTCTTCCCATATTTGCGCAATTTCCCGTGCGGCTTCGGTTGAAGCACCGCAGACGGATTTCGCTGATTTTTTATTCTTCTTTTTCATATTTTCACCTCCCGGCAGGAATAGTATTGTCAAAAATGACGATAAAATTTGTTATCTTTTTTGATAAATTCTTGAACATTTAGGTTGACATTGATTTTGCAAACTGTTATAATTCAATTTGTATAAAAGAGATTATGCCTAATTCGTGGCGTTAATTTAGAAGGGAAATAACGAGATATGAAAAAAGTAATGTCTGTTTTGGTTGTTCTTTCATTGTTGTTTACCGTTTGCATACCCGCTTTCGCAGGCGCAAATGTCGACGCATTGAACGACGCTCAGCAGAAACAAGTGGCATCGCTTGTTCTCGCTTCGGCGGAAAAGGGAAATGATATTGAAACAATCGGCGGCAGAAACGCCGTAAAGAGAGATGTAATTTCTGGTATATCCGATTTTTCGGCATACAAAGATGCTTACGATAACGATCCCGCTTCGATTAAAGAACTTGTTTCGCAAGCGGTTGCGGCTGTTAAAGAAGATGTCGGATTTTCCGACAGTTCGGCTGCTATGCTTACAACTTTACTTACCGGTGCGATAATCGACACGATTTATCCCGTTGAAACAACAACCGGTGAGGATACAACCGCAGATAAAGGTCCCGAAATGACCGACGATCTCCAGCAGTATGTTGACATCCTTTCGAAACTTAACGCCAATCAAATGCAGAGCGTTCTCGTTACTCTCGTAGGTAACAATGTTATCACAGCCGACGAAGCTACTGCGATTATAAATCAGCTTTACAAAGACAGAGTTATCACAACAGCCGAAAAAGAAGCTTTGCTTGAAGCAATCGTTTCCGATGACGCAACAACAAATGTTTTCGAGGACATTTTCGAAGGATATACTCCTTCCGACCTCGCTCAGCTTTTCAGAGGCTTCGGTGATTCGATCGAAACAATCACTTCCGCTCTTGCTAACCTTTTCAGAGGCGACAGCAGTGATGACGGTTCGTCGAGCGGCGGTTCGTCAAGCGGTTCAAACACCGAGAATCCTTCCGACATCCCCGCTACCGGAGACTATGCGATTCCCGCAGTTGCGGCAGTTGCTCTTGCGGCAGGTGCGGCTCTTCTTCTTACAAGAAAAAAGACCGGTAACGACGACTGATTTTACATAATCTGAATATAAGCACATTCGGAAATCCCGAGTGTGCTTTTTTTATGCGATTTATATTGTAAACTAAATTTTAATTATCGTATTTTTTGTGGAAATTTATTTTACGGTGTGGTACAATATTACAGAATATAATTTTACAATAGGGGAGTTTTCGGTATGGCATTTATTGAAGTCCGAAATGTAACAAAAACATATAAAACGGGCGAGGTTGAAATAAAGGCGGTTGACGAGATCGGATTCGGAATCGAAAAGGGCGAATTCGTCGTAATTGTCGGCCCCAGCGGAGCCGGTAAAACCACGGTACTTAATATTCTCGGCGGAATGGATACGGCTACATCGGGAAGTATCTATGTTGACAATGTGGATATTACAAAATTCAACGAATCACAGTTAACGGCTTACAGGCGTGATGATGTAGGTTTCGTTTTCCAGTTTTATAACCTTGTCGGAAACCTTACTGCGCTTGAAAATGTCGAACTTGCGCTGCAAATAACGAAAAATCCGCTTGATGCTTCCGATGTTCTTAAAGAGGTCGGACTTTCCAACCGTTTGGACAACTTCCCGTCTCAGCTTTCCGGCGGTGAACAGCAGAGGGTTTCGATTGCGAGAGCGCTTGCCAAAAATCCGAAACTTTTGCTTTGCGACGAACCGACGGGTGCGCTTGACTATATCACCGGTAAGTCGATACTTAAACTTTTGCAGGATACCTGCCGTGAAAAAGGCGTAACCGTAATCGTTATTACTCATAACTCGGCACTCGCTCCGATGGCGGATAAGGTAATTAAAGTTAAAAACGGAAGAGTCGATAAACTTTTGCTCAACGAAAAACCGACTCCCGTCGAATACATTGAATGGTAAAGGAAGAAAATGATGACAAAATCGTTAATTAAAGACTTCCGCCGTGAAGTAAAAAACAGTTTTGCGAGATTCCTTTCCATTTTGCTCATTGTTATTTTGGGTACGGCGTTTTTTTCGGGCATTAAATCGGCGGCTCCCGTGATGAAGGCGTCGGCGGACAAAACATACGATTCCGAAAATATGATGGATATTTGCGTTCAGGGAACTCTCGGAATGACGGGAAAAGATATTGCGGAAATTCTTAAAATCGCAGGGGTTAAAGATGCCGAAGGTGCATACAGCGGCGATTTTCTCTGTTCCGCTCCCGAAAACGAAGTCGTAACTTCGGTACTCTCCCTTACGGATAGAATAAATCTTGTAAAAGTAACTCAGGGAAGATTTCCCGAAAAATACAACGAGTGTATTGCCGACAGCCTTTTCCTTGAAAAAACCGGCTATCAAATCGGTGATACGGTAAAACTCTCAATGGGTACGGATGACGAAATCGAAGATACTCTCGCAACGGATGAGTTTACAATCGTAGGCGTGGGCAGTACATCCTATTATCTCAGCGATGACAGAGGCACGGCTTCAATCGGAGACGGTACTGTCGATGCGTTTTTGATAATACCCAAAGAAGCGTTCACTCTTTCGTATTACACGAAAGTTTTTGTCGTTGCGGACGGTGCGGCGGAACTTAACTGCTTTTCGAACAAGTATTCTTCGCTTGTCGAGAGGATAAGCGCAAACATCGAAACGATTGCGGAAAACCGCTGTAATATCAGATACGAAGAGTTCAAAAACGAGGCAGGTTCCTTGATTGATAAGGCGGAAACCCGTTTTGAAGCAAAAAAACAAAAAGTAATGACTCAGCTTGAAACCGCTTACGAACAGCTTTCCGAAGCTCAGGCTGAACTCAATACGGCTCAGGCGGAAATCGACTCAAGGCGTCAGGAAATCAGCGATGCGCAGGAACTTCTCGATTTGCAGGAGGGCAGTCTTGACGAAAATAAGGCAAAGGTCGAAGAAGCGAAGAAAACGCTTGCAAGCCTTAAAGTCCAGTATAATACGACTTCCGCACAGCTTGAACAGGTCAATGCGACAATTTCCAATATGGAAGAAACGCTCAGGCAGAACGCTTCGTCGATGACAACAGACGAATATGCCGATGCGGCTTTCCAAGTATACAGTTACAAGGCGATGGCTCAACTTTATCAGGGACAGCTTGCAACCTTAAAATCGGGTATCGAGCAGGCGGAAATCCAGATTGCCAACGCCGAAGAAGTCTTAAACGGAAGCCCCGAGGCCATTGCTGCGGCGAGGGAAAAACTTGCTTCGGGCGACGAAGCCGTAAGAGAAGCGCAGAATTTGGTTTCCGATAAACAGGAACAGCTTGATGCGGCGACGCAGGAATACGAACTTTCAAAAGAAGAGGTTGTTTCGGAATTCGATTCCGCTCAGGCGAAACTTGAAAAATACAAAGAAAAAATCGCAACTACGCAGGTTCCCCAGTGGTATGTAACCGACCGTCAGGCGATCAGTTCTTATGCGTCGTTTGAAAACGATGCAAAGGGTATCAGCGCAATCGGTACGGTGTTCCCGATACTGTTCTTCCTTGTTGCAGCACTTGTCAGCCTTACGACGATGACAAGAATGGTTGAAGAGCACAGAACACAGATAGGTACTCTCAAGGCGTTGGGATATTCGAAAAAATCAATCATCGCAAAATATCTTCTTTACGCTTTCACCGCAACGCTTGCCGGTTCTCTTATCGGCGTGGTATTGGGCGAAGCGCTGATTCCCGATCTTGTTGTGGAAACATATAGGATAATGTATGTTAACCTTACAAAGACCGCAAGCAGCGTAAATATTCCCTATGCCGTTATTTCGGTAGTTATTGCGGTTCTCTGTACGACAGGAGCGGCGGCATTTGCCTGCTACCGTTCGCTTAAGGAAAATCCGGCATCGCTTATGCGCCCCGAAGCGCCCAAGACGGGTAAGAAGATATTCCTTGAAAAGTTCGAGGCATTTTGGATAAGACTCAATTTCTCGCAGAAAGCGGCATTGAGAAACCTTTTCAGATACAAAAAGCGTTTGTTTATGACCTTGTTCGGTGTAACGGGCTGTATGGCGCTGTTGCTTGTCGGTTTCGGTATTCACGATTCCGTTTCTTCGATGACCGAAAATCAGTTTAACGGAATTTGGAACTATCAGGGAATGGTAACCGTTGATGAAAGCCTTACAAGAACCGAAAGACGCCATGTTCTTTCGCAAGTACAGGAAATCGAAGGCGTCGACGATTATCTTCAGACCTTCAGAACGCTCACCTTTGTCGATTACGGCGAAAACGAAGAAAACGCATATATTCTCGTTCCGCAGAATGTCGATTTCCTTTCGGAATATATAACTCTCGAAACGAGAATGGGACATAAAGAGGTTCAAATCAATGACGAAGGCGTTATTATTACCGAAAAACTCGCTAAAATGTTAGGCGTTAAAGAAGGAGACAGTATTTCCTTCAAGAGCGAAAAAGACGGCGACTCAACGGCGGAAATAAAAATTCTCGGAGTTGTGGAAAACTATATTTATCACTATGTTTATATGACACCGAGTGCATATAAAACGCTTTTCGGCAATTCGGCATCGCTTAATACTTTGCTTTTAAGAAGCAGTGCGGCGGACAACACCGAATTTTCAAAACAGCTTCTCTCGATTGACGGCATAACTTCCGTTACAATGAACACCGACACTCAGACTCAAGTCGATGAAACAATGGGCAACCTTATAATAATCGTTGCGCTTATGATTGTTTCGGCGGGACTTCTTGCGCTTGTCGTTTTGTATAACCTTAACAACATTAACATAACCGAAAGAAGAAGAGAACTCGCAACGCTTAAAGTTCTCGGCTTCTACGATAACGAACTTGAAAGTTATGTTTTCAGAGAAAATATAATTTTAACCGTTGTCGGTATGGTTTTGGGTATGGTTTTGGGCGCAGTGCTGCACTTCTTCATAATGCAGAGCGTCGAGACGGATACCATGATGTTCGGCAGGGAAATCAAGTGGTACAGTTATCTTGCAAGTATAATTCTCACTTGCGGATTTTCGCTTCTTGTAAATTATCTGATGTCGTTCAAACTCAGAAAAATAGATATGATAGAATCGCTTAAAAGCACAGAATAAAAGGAGTAAAAAATGAGACAGTTCGAAGCACTTAAATCCGGCGAAAAAATCGCCGTAATGAAAACAAATATGGGTGAAATCAAAATCAGGTTTTTCCCCGAACACGCACCCAAGGCGGTTGAAAATTTCTTAACACACGCTCAAAACGGATATTACAACGGAATGATTTTCCACCGTGTAATCAATGACTTTATGATTCAGGGCGGAGATCCCACCGGTACGGGAATGGGCGGAGAAAGCATTTGGGGTGAAAGTTTTGAAGATGAATTCACACCCGAACTTCACAATTTCCGTGGAGCGCTCTCAATGGCGAACGCAGGCCCGTCGACTAACGGAAGCCAGTTCTTTATCGTTCAGGCTAAAGAAGTTTCCGACGATATGCTTGACCAACTTCGCTGTGCCGATGAAAGATATTTCCCGACCGAATGTATCGAAAAATACGAAGAAGTCGGCGGAACACCTTGGCTTGACTATCACCATACCGTTTTCGGTCAGGTTATCGAGGGTATGGATACGGTTGACAAAATCGCACAGGTTAAGGTCGATTATTTCCAGAATAAACCCACAACCGATGTTGTGATCGAAGAAATTACCGTTGAGACAGTATAAGAGGAAATTATGTTATTTGAAAAAATCGCAATAATTGATGAGAATTTCGAATACAGGGAAAATATGTATCTTGCCGTCGAAGGTGATAAAATAGCGTATATCGGTACCGAAAAGCCCCGAAAAGATTACGGCGAAGTTTACGATGGAACCCATCGGCTTGTTATGTCGGGCTTTGTAAACGCTCATACCCATTCTCCGATGACGCTTTTGCGTGGCTATGCGGAAAATCTTCCGCTTGATAGATGGCTTAACGAAAAAGTTTTTCCCTTTGAAGACAGGCTCAACGACGAAAGAGCATATTACGGAACGATGCTTTCAATTGCCGAAATGCTGGCAGGGGGAACGACTTCTTTTTCCGATATGTACTTTTTCCATAACGGCGTTCTCGGTGCGGTAAAAGACAGTAAAGCGAAGGTTAATTTTTCACGCTCGATTGTATCGTTTTGCGATGAAGACTTTTTCGCTAACGAAAGAGTTCATGAAACGCTTGACGCTTGGAAGAATTTTCATAACACCGAAAACGGCAGAATAAAAGTCGATTTTTCTCTTCATGCCGAATATACTAATGTTTATTCGATGATCGAACAGTTCGGTGAGTTTACAAAAAACGAAAATAAGCTTCACGCCAACCATATTCATGTTTCTGAAACCTTATCGGAACATGAAAACTGCAAGAAAAAATACGGCAAAACGCCGACCCGTCTTTTTGCCGATGCGGGAATTCTCGATGTGCCGACGCTGTTTGCACACTGCGTTTATGTTGAACCCGACGACATTGAAATTTTGCGGGAAAAGGGCGTAAGTGTCGCTCACTGTCCGGCAAGTAACCTTAAACTCGGAAGCGGAGTTTGTGATACAAAGGCGCTTTCAGATGCGGGAGTAAATGTTGCAATCGGTACCGATTCGGCTTCAAGCAATAACGGACTTAATATGTTGCGTGAAATGTATCTTGCGGCACTTTTGCCCAAAGGTATCGGTAAAAAAGCCGATGTTCTTTCCGCTGCCGAAATTTTGAAAATGGCAACCGTAAACGGTGCAAAAGCTCAGTTGAGATTTGACACGGGTCTTATCAAAGAGGGATATAAGGCGGACTTGGTTGTAATCGACACCGATAAACCGAATATGCATCCTATGTTCGATGCGTTAAGCAACATTGTTTATTCGTGCGAAAAATCCGATGTCGTGATGACTGTGGTTGACGGAAATGTTCTTTACAAAGACGGAGAATATACAACTATCGACATCGAAAAGGTAAAATACGAAGTCGATTCAACCGTTAAACAGGTTGTCAGTGAGGTGCAAAACGGATGATTGAACGCACAGTTGAATTTATAAAAACAAAAATCGAAACCGTTCCCGAAATCGCAGTGGTTTTGGGTTCGGGTCTCGGCGGACTCGGTGAAAAAATCGAGAACCCCGTGTATATTGATTACAAAGACATTGAGGGATTTCCCCGTTCAACCGCACCCGGACACAAGGGCAGGTTTATTTTCGGTACTCTTGCGGGGAAAAATGTCGTTTGTATGCAGGGCAGATTTCATTTCTACGAAGGCTATTCGATGAGTGAAGTCGTATTGCCTGTCCGTGTGCTGAAAAAACTCGGCGTTAAAACGCTTATTCTTACAAATGCGGCAGGCGGAATAAACCGTGATTTTTCCGTCGGAGACATAATGCTTATCAATGACCATATCAACTTTATGGGAACGAATGTGCTTATCGGACACAACGATGACTCTCTCGGAGCAAGATTTCCCGATATGAGTTATGCTTACGATCCGAAACTTCGTGCTTTGGCAAAGAAATGTGCCGAAAAAACGGGCGTTGAAATCAAAGACGGAGTTTATATCGCCTGCACGGGTCCTTCTTACGAAACACCGGCTGAAATCCGTGCTTTCCGTGTTCTCGGTGCCGATGCGGTGGGTATGTCTACCGTTCCGGAAGTGATTGCGGCAAACCATTGCGGATTAAAGGTGCTTGCGTTTTCTCTTATTTCGAATATGGCGGCGGGGATACTCGATCAGCCTCTTACCGAACAGGAAGTTCTCGAAGCGGGACGGATTAAGGGCGAGCAGATGCAAAAACTTATTACCGCAATAATCGGAGAATGTGAAAATGTTTGATATGCACGGTGAAACGGTATCTTTTGATACCGAAAACAATAAACTTGTCTTTATCGACCAGACAAAATTGCCCAACGAAACGGTTGTTACGCAAACCGATGATAAAGAGGAAATTTTTCAGGCGATTAAACAGTTGAAAGTTCGTGGTGCTCCGTGTATCGGAGTTTCCGTGGCAATTGCTTTGAGCGTTTTAGCAAATAAAAGCAAGGCGCAGACCGTTGAAGAGTTTGTTGCCGAATTTGAGGATAACCGAGCCTATCTTTTGTCCTCAAGACCGACCGCAGTCAATCTTTTCTGGGCGGCGGACGAGATGAAAAACGCCCTTTATTCCTGTAAAGGCGAAACACTTGACAGTATTAAGAAAACCTTGCAAAATAAGGCTTTGCGGATACATTCCGACGATATAAACAAATGTAGGCGCATCGGTGAATACGGATATGAACTTATTAAAGACAAACAAGCCGTACTCACTCACTGTAACGCAGGCAGACTCGCTTGCGTAAAATACGGCACGGCGCTTGCACCGATTTATATTGCCAAAGAAAAGGGCAAAAACATAAAAGTTTATGCCGATGAAACAAGGCCGCTGCTCCAAGGCGCAAGGCTTACTTGCTATGAACTTGCTTCGGAAAACATCGACACAACGCTTATCTGCGACAATATGGCTTCGTTCGTAATGAAAAACGGACTTGTCGGTGCGGTGCTTGTCGGTGCGGACAGAATTGCCGAAAACGGAGACACCGCAAACAAAATCGGCACTTCGGCGGTTGCGGTGCTTGCAAAATATTACGGAATTGATTTTTATGTGTGCGCTCCTATGTCGACTTTCGATTTTTCCTCAAAGACAGGCGACGATATAAAAATCGAACAAAGACCCGGCAAAGAAATAACCCATAAGCACTATGAAAAGCCGACGGCACCCGAAAACATAAAAACGCTAAATCCGGCGTTCGATGTAACCGATGCCGAACTGATAACGGCTTTCATAACGGATAAAGGCGTGTTTACACCTTCTCAAATTAAAAACATAAAGAATTAACAAGGGGATTTTATGGCAAAGGTAAAAGAATTTCTCGATTCTAAAATCGTAAAAAAAGATGTCGGGGAAGAGACATATCTCACATGGCGTGAAACGATTTCTTACGCTCTGGGTAGAGGCGCTCAGGGTATGTTTACCTCGATGACCGGCTCGAAATATCTCAACTATTTCCTGACCAACATTTTATTCGCAAGATTTTCAAACCCGATGGGACTTGCATCGAAAATCCGTCTTTACTGCGGTATTTTCGACGCAATCAACGATCCCATAATGGGCGTTATTATCGACAAAACGAGAACCAAAGAAGGTCAGATGAGACCTTATATCCGCCGTGCGCCGTGGTTTATTGCGGCGGTTATGATTTTGTTCTTCGTAGGTATTCCTTCGGGTATGCCGGACTGGGCGTGCATTGCATGGACAACCTTCCTTTTTGTCGGACTCGATGTTACATATACCGCTTTCGATATTCCGATGGGTGCGCTTGCGTTTGCGATTACTCCCAACGGCGTCGAACGGACAAAACTTTACGGTGCTTCTTCAATTATCCGTTCGGTTTCGGGCGTTTTGCCGGGTCTTTTCGTAGCGTGTGCCGGTTGGCTTCCCTATTTCAGCACACATACCGCTAAAGCCTATCTTACGGGCGGTACGGTTTCGGCAATCGGTATACTTGTATTTACGAGAATAACTTTCAAAAACACCAAAGAGAGAACTGTTCACCATGAGGAAACTCCGTCTGTTAAAGAATGTTTCAGCCTTCTTTTCAAAAACAGACCCTTGCTTATGCTTTTCCTTTCGAACATATTCTTCCTTATCGTAAAGGTAACAAATCAGATTTCTTTCTATTTCGTAGCCGACCTTATGTTCACTACAAAGTACAATGTTTTCATTGATGTAATTACTTTCCCCGGATTTCTTATTGCGGGAATCGGCGTCCCGAAACTTGTCGAAAAACTCGGCGCAAAAGCGGATTCGAGAAAATTCTACCGTTGGTGCTGCGTAATCGCAATCTGTTTGCATGTTTTGTTCTATCTTACCTGCCGGGACGGTTATATCAACAAGGGCGCAGGCGAGATGATTTCTCTGCCGATAGGTATTCTCACGGTTCTCTTTACGGGACTTTGCGCAATTCCGCTTGAGTGTAAAAACCTTATGCAGAAAGAGATGGAAGCGGAAACCGTCGATTATGTCGAATGGAAAACAGGAACCCGTGTTGAAGGCGTTATGCTTTCGATTATGTCGTTTACGGGAAAAATCGAAAACTCCGTTTCTTCGGCAATCGGTTTGGGAATTCTTCAGCTTACCGGTTATATCGCACATACCGAAGGTTCGCTTATTCAGAATATGGCAACGAACAAAGCACTGTTCTTTATGACAACGCTTCTTCCCGCAATCGGCTACGCTCTTATGCTTATACCGATGGCATTTTACAATATTTCCGGTAAAGACCATCATAAAATGATAGAGGAATTAAAGCAAAGACACGAAAGTCAGGGGCTTCCCACAGTAAACGAACAGTAATTTTTAATCGTTAAAAGGAATTTTTCAGGTGGATTATGGCAACGGTAATTGTTTATGCTTCTAAAACGGGAGCGACAAAAAAAGCGGCTTTAATGCTCAGCGAAAAACTGGGCGGATGCGATACCGTCGATATTTCCTCGCAGAGTTTCGACCTTGCGAAATATGACACGGTAATCATCGGAAGTTATATCCGAATGGGAACGGTTGACAGAAATATTTCAAGACTTATGCTCTCGTATATATCCGTTCTTGTGGAAAAAAAGACCGCATTTTTTATCTGTAACTGTTTTGAGAAGAACGCAGAGGACTATATTTCTCACAATGTTCCGCCGCAGCTTTTGGAAAAGATGACGGTAACGGCAACTTTCGGCGGCGAACTCGATGTGAATGTCCTCGGCGGATTTGACAGGCTCGTTGCGAAAAAGGTTATAAAGGCAGATAGGGAAAAGGGAGTGTACAGGAAATTCTCGCTCAACAGCGGGAATATAACTGAATTTGCAAAAAAGATAGGAGAATGAACAATGTCAAAACTTGACAAAATCAAACTTGCAAATTACACCCGAACAGAAGACTGGATTAACTCGATAAGCCACATGGTAGGCGGCGGACTTTCGATTGTCGCAATGCTTTTGTGTCTTATTAAGGCGTATCTCGCACGCAGTTGGGCGTATGCGTTCGCCGCAATCATTTACGGGCTTACAATGACTGCGATGTATTCCTGCTCGGCGGTGTATCATGCACTGCGCCAAAACAACGGCAAAAGGGCAATGAGAATGGTTGACCATTCGATGATTTACCTTATGATTGCCGGCACGATAACCCCGATAGCGTGGCTCGTTTTACTGCCCGTCGATTTCAAAGCCGGTGTTGCCGTGCTGTGTGTATCGTGGGTAACGGTTGTTGTCGCTATGTTTATGACTTTCTTCTTTTTTAACTCGACGAAAGTCATTCAGATGATACTTTATCTTGCACTCGGCTGGATGATTGTATTATGTATGAGAACGCTTTGGACTTGTATTGACCACAGAGCGATTTATCTGCTGTTAGCAGGCGGAATTGCCTATACGCTCGGAGCGGTGATTTACGGAATAGGCGCAAAACACAGGTATTTCCATTCCGTATTCCATTTCTTTGTCCTTGCCGGATCGGTGTTCCATTTCTTTGCACTGTTTTTGTATGTGTTCACGGTTTAACCGTAAACTTTTCAGCGGACGCACCCCGTCCGCTGTTTTTTATTGTGCTCCGTAGGGGCGGCGTTTCGCCGCCCGTTGTCATTGCAACATCAAATTTACGGGTAACATCTCACTCGTAGGGGCGGCGTTCCGCCGCCCGTTGCATTGTAATATCAAATTCACGGGTTACATCGCACCGTAGGGGCGGCGTTTCGCCGCCCGTTGTTGTTTCAACATCAAATTCACGGGTTATACCGCACCCGTAGGGGCGGCGTTTCGCCGCCCGTTGCATTGTAATATCAAATTCACGGGTTACATCGCACCGTAGGGGCGGCGTTTCGCCGCCCGTGAGAAACGCAGAAAGTAAAATAAAAAAATCCCGTTTCACTCAACCGAAATTTATATGTAATCCGATATATTTATCGGTTAACCCAAAAAATATAATTTCCGATAACCCGATAATATGATGTGTTGGGAAATGCGGGCGGCGGAACGCCGCCCCTACGGATTGGCTCTTTTGGGAAAGTGGGATAGAAAATACAACTTCGGGCGGCGTTTCGCCGCCCCTACGGATTGGCTCTCTTTTGGGAGTGGGATAGGAAATGCGACTGCGGGTGGCGGAACGCCGCCCCTACGAAATTTATTTATATCTCGATAATGATTTGATTTATAAATTCTTTTTCTTTTTGCAAAACCGTAATCTGCCTATAATCCTAAAATACGCCGTTACGAAAAATTCTATTGACAAATTAACACAACGCTGATAAAATACTATATGCCGCATATTAGGGGGCAGTATGTCTAATACTACAAAGCGGATTTCCCGCCCTCGATAGCGAGACTATATTAAGGTAGGTAAAAAAATGTACGCAATCATCGTAACAGGCGGTAAGCAGTACAAGGTAGAAAACGGCGATGTTATCTATGTTGAAAAGCTTGACGCAGAAGACAATGCTGAAGTAACCTTTGATCAGGTTCTTGCAGTTGGTGCTGATGACGGTATTAAAGTAGGTGCTCCTTATGTTGAGGGCGCAACTGTATCAGGCAAAGCACTTAAGACAGGCAAGGGTAAGAAAATCACAGTATTTACTTACAAGTGCAAAAAGAACGAGAAGCGCAAGAAAGGTCATCGTCAGCCCTATACTAAGGTTGAGATCACCGCTATCAACGCTTAAGGTTCTATGACAGTCGCAAAATTCATTTTCGGCAATTCGCTGATTACGGGATTTGAAATAAGCGGACATTCCGGTTATGCGCAGGAAGGAAGCGATATTGTATGCGCTTCGGTTTCTTCGGTTTGTTATATGGTGGCTAACACCTTGACCGAAGTTATGAAAATTCCCGCTCAAATCGAAATCGACGACGCTTTAATGAAATTATCCCTTGACAGTATCGGTGCCGAAAAAGCAAAAGACATTTTATCGGGGCTTTTACTTCATATCGAAGAACTCGAAAAAATGTATCCGAATTTTATAAAAATCGAAAGAGGTGCTTAAATAATGCTTAAGATAAACATTCAGTTGTTCGCTCATAAAAAAGGTATGGGTTCTACAAAGAACGGCAGAGATTCAGAGTCTAAACGTCTCGGCGTTAAGCGTGCTGACGGACAGTTCGTTCTTGCAGGTAATATCCTTGTAAGACAGCGTGGAACACACATCCATCCCGGCGAGAATGTCGGTAAGGGTTCAGACGATACTCTTTTCGCTAAAATCGACGGAACTGTTAAGTTCGAAAGAATGGATAAAAACCGCAAAAAAGTCAGCGTTTACGCTGTTGAGCAGTAATTTTTATCTCACACTTAAAGGCAGGAGTTATTCCTGCCTTTTTTCTTTTATATCAAATCAAGCCTTTGCGGATAAATTTTGTAAGGGTCTGCCTGATTTCTCCGTACACGGCGGATGAGTCCGCAGTTTTCGAGTTCGTTGAAATTTTTAATCGCAACCGCCTTCGAACAGTTGAGAATTTCGCAGGCGACGGTTATCGGACAGTATACGAAAATTTCTCCGTTTAAGTCGGTGTATCCGTGCTTTTGCGATAATTTCGCTCTGTCAAAAAGAAAAACATACAGCACTTTCGCATTTGAGGAAAGTTCGGCGTATTTCTTTGCTGTGAACAGTTTTTTCGGAAACACGGCATAGGCTTCGTATTCGAGAAATAAATCTTCGCTTTTCATATTTTCAAAAAATCACTCCCCATAAATAGTCCCAAAACGGCTTTTTGTAAACCTTTTTTTGAAACAAAAATGTCGAAAACTTTTTCGGCGGTAAGATTTTTGCACCCGATTAAAGTTAATAACCTTAAAAATATATTTAATATATTTATTTTTAATAGGGTTCATTTTTTAGACCGCCGAAGTGCAGAAAATGAACCGCCGAAACTTGCGCAGAGAAATCAAAATGTCGAAAACTTTTTCCGATATGAAGAGTTTTGAACAATTTATTGTGTTGACAAGTAACAAAAAGTCGTCTAAAATATATTATGCGAGTGAACAAAATATAAAACCAACACCTTGCGGACTTGTGTCTGTCGGGTGTTGTTTTAATTTTTAGCAATTTCGGAGAGGTGATGGTTTAATGCGGAAAATGATAAGTCTCGATACGGGGGAATACAGATTTTTGTCCGAAAAATTTGAATTTATGACGCCGGAAGATATTGAAAATATGCCGAGATATATCGTAACCGTGAGAAAAAACAATATGAAAAAAATAATCGCCGCCGTTATCGAAAACGAGTTGACAGCGGTTCAGAAGGTTTTCGTCGACGAGCGATATTACAAAAATATGAAAGTCAGCGATATTGCGAAACTTCACGGCATATCACGGCAGAGTGTTTACAGAACGCTTGCTGCGGCCAACGAAAGACTTTGTCTTGCGCTGAAATATGTGTACTGTTGCGGATTTTCTCTTGTCGCTCCTCCGAAAGATTTCGAAGAAATGTTAAATGAAATTAACAAGGAGAATGAATATGACTAAAACCGTGAATATAAAAATTTCCGAACCCTTTTCAAGCGAGATTTTCGAAGCGGGCACAATGTATGAACATAACGCCTGCTGTCTTGTTTTCGAAATCGGTGATGAATATATTTCCGATTCTTACCGTTATTACCTTGATTTCGTTATGCCGACGGGAACGGTGCGCACGGACTATCTTGTTCCCGATGAGAACAAAAAGATAAAATTCGAAATTCCGGCAAGTGTAACAAGCAAGATGAATGTGCTGTGCTATTTTAACATCGTTGAAATTTCATCGGAGGATTACACCACAAAACAGCTTATCAAAGCCAAGGAAATAAAACTTTGTTTTTCGAGCGTTGCCGGAACGGATGACAGTTTAAGAAATGAGTACGATTTTTCGGTAAACGCTTTGCTTGAAGCCGTTGCCAACGGAGACTTCAAAGGTGATAAAGGCGATAAGGGAGATAAGGGAGACAAAGGTGAAAAAGGCGATAAGGGAGATAAAGGCGACAAAGGTCAGGACGGCAAGGACGGTGTCGATGGTAAAGACAGCGTCGAAGTTGACTCTCAGGTAAGCGAAACATCTCAAAATCCCGTTTCATCGTCTGCAATAGCGGATTTCGTTAAGAACAAGACGGGAAGGGTGATTTATCGTGCCGAACTCGGTGAAGGGGAAACGGTTGAGGAATTTGTAATCACAAAAGATATGAATTCAAAGGCGTTTTCTTTGAAAAACATAAAAATATATCTTTTGGGCAAATGCTCCGCCGACAGTTCTCAAATTGTCGTAAAACTGCGGACGGACGGCGGAAAAAGATATTTTGCTTATTTGGGTAATGTCGAAAACACGGGGACACTTTGCCTGTTTTGTCAAAGCGATGCCGAAGAAGGTATGTTTACCCGTTCGAGCGTAACTTACGGTCAGGGCGGTCAGGGAATTACGGCTTCAAACACGATGCAAACCGTCAGCAGTTCGTTTTGCGAATATATCAAAAATGTGTATGTCGGCTTTTTCGAAAAAGGCGGATCGACCCATATTCCTTTTACCGAAGGAACAAAACTTCTCATAGTCGGAGAAGATGCATAACGCTTAAAGTAATAATATTTTTCAGTGCAAATATAATGAAATGGGGGTGAATTTGTGCAATCGGAAATTGTTGTTGCGGTAATTTCTTTTTTTGGGACTCTTTCGGGTGCTTTGGGCGGTATTATGGCAAGCGCACGGCTTACGAATTTCAGACTTAAACAACTTGAAGAAAAGGTTGATAAGCATAATAATTTCGCACAGCGTATACCTCTTCTCGAAGAAAGAATCAAGATACACGAAGATAAAATCGAAACGATAGAAAGGAACGGATACTATGAGTAAAGGCATTGATGTTTCAAAGCATCAGGGGAAAATAGATTGGCACAAGGTTAAACAAAGCGGAATAGATTTTGCGATTTTGCGTGCGGGTTACGGAAAATACGAAAACCAAAAGGACGAACGCTTTGAGGAAAACTACGCAAACGCCAAAAAAGAGGGGATAAAACTCGGAGCGTACCATTACAGTTACGCAAAATCGGTTGAAGATGCGGTTGCGGAAGCAAAGACATTTCTCGGCTGGATAAAAGGCAAACAGTTCGAATATCCGATAGCGTTTGATGTTGAAGAAAAAGCACAGTCCGACAAAGGCAAACAGTTTGTTTCGGATATTATCAGGGCTTTTTGCGAAACGGTGGAGCAGGCGGGATATTATGTCTGCATCTATGCAAATAAAAACTGGTTCGAAAACTATATTGACGGTGAGTGCAAGAAAAAGTATGATTGCTGGCTTGCTCAGTGGACGGATAAGCCGACTTATTCGGGAAATTACGGCTTGTGGCAGTATTCTTCGCAGGGAAGTGTTGACGGAATCGACGCAAGAACCGATCTTGACGAAAGTTATAAAGACTATGCCGCAATTATGAAAAGCAAAGGCCTTAACGGTTTTTCGTCCGCTTCGGGCAGCTCTGTGTCCGAGTTTTCACCGAGAATGATGGTGTCGCTTGAGAAAACACCGATTTATGTTTCGGCAACGGCAAAAACTCCGTCGGGTAAAAAATCAGGCACTTTTTATATTTACGACGGAAAAGAGATTAACGGAAGATACCGTATTACTTCCTCGCCGTCGAAAGCCGAGAAAAAACCCGTCGGAGAAAATGTTACGGGCTTTGTCGACAAAGCGGATTTAAGATGAGGTGGTAATATGGAAGTGTTAGGTTATATAACCGAAAGAGCGTTGATTTTAATACCGGTGCTTAACATTATCGGAATGATAATAAAAAAACTCGAAAAGATAAACGACAAGTATATTCCGCTTATTATTCTTGTGTGTGCGGTAATCGGCACATTGGCGATAATGGGCGTCAGCGCCGAAGCGGTAATTCAGGGAGTGCTTGTTGCGGGAACATCGGTTTTCGGCAATCAGATAGTTAAACAGCTCTCTAAATGATTTTTCGGGCAGGCGGATTTTTCCGTCTGCCTTTGTCGTCGGGGCAATTGACTTTTACCGCTTGGGAATATATAATGTTAGTAGTTTATGAAGAGGGGTTTTGGTCTTGAAAACTCAAGAAAACGCAAAACATAACTATACGAAATTTTACAACAGGGTGATTAAGCGCTTTTTCGATTTTTTTGTTGCGCTTTTCGGGTTGATATTACTCTCACCCGTGCTTTTGATTGTTTCGCTTTTGATAAAAGCCGACAGCAAAGGCCCCGTTATATTCAAACAAAAACGCTTGGGCAAAGACGGAAAAGTGTTTGAGATTTACAAATTCCGTTCGATGTGTGTCGGTGCGGAAAAAACCGGAAGCGGTGTTTATTCGGGCAAGGGCGATGCGAGGGTAACTAAAGTCGGAAAAATAATCCGTGCGACAAGCATTGACGAACTGCCGCAACTTGTTAACATAATAAAGGGCGATATGAGTTTTGTCGGTCCCCGTCCGCCTCTTACATACCATCCGTGGAATGTAGAAGATTATACCGAAGAACAGTTTAATATGTTCAATGTCCGCCCCGGAATTACGGGTTGGGCGCAGGTTAACGGCCGCAAAGAAGTTGAATGGAATAAGCGTATTGAACTCAATGTTTGGTATGTAAACAATGTGTCCATAATCCTTGATATAAAAATTATGTTTATGACCGTGTTTAAGGTGCTTACCAATGCCGATAACGAAAACTCCGGCGAAACCGTATTGAAAGACGAAAAAGAAAAGGTTTGACAGATATGGAACTTATGTATATTACTAACAGGACGGATGTTGCTTCTCTCGCTCAGCAGGCGGGAGTTGACAGGATATTTGTCGATATGGAATACATAGGCAAAGAAGACAGACAGGGCGAACTCGATACCGTTCAGTCTCACCATACGCTTGAGGACATAAAAGCGCTTCGTCCGATACTTACAAAATCAAAACTTCTCGTCCGTTGCAATCCGATTCACCGTGCGACAAAAGATTATCTCTCATCTGTCAGAGAAATCGACGAAATCGTAAAAGCCGGTGCGGATGTAATAATGCTGCCGTATTTCAAGACGGTTTCGGAAGTTAAACTTTTTATCGACCTTGTCGCAGGAAGGGCGAAAACCTGTCTTTTACTTGAGACTTCCGAAGCTCAGGATATAATCGACGGGATTTTGGAGCTTAAAGGCATTGATGAAATTTTTATCGGGCTTAACGACTTGCACCTTTGCAAAAAAATGACATTTATGTTTGAACTGCTTGCCGACGGAACCGTTGAATCGCTTGCCGAAAAAATCAAGGCGAAAGGGATTGAATTCGGCTTCGGCGGAGTTGCGAGAATAGGTACGGGAACTTTGCCCGCCGAATGTATTTTGGGCGAGCATTACCGTTTGGGTTCGTCGAGCGTTATTCTCTCCCGTGCGTTTTGCGATGTTTCGAAAGAGGAGAGTATTCAATCCGTTGAAGAAAAACTCACGAGCGGTGTGCACGATGTCAGAGAGTTTGAAAAACAGCTTGAAAAGTGGACAAAAGAAGATTTTGAGCGAAACCGTTTGAGAACTGTCGAATGTACCGAAAAAGTTGTCGAACTCATAAAATCCAAAAACTGAAAAAAGACTGATAAACACCTTGAAATCTTTGATTTTAAGGTGTTATTTTATTGACTTTTAATGTGTGTAAGTATATAATTTATTTTGTATATATAATCGTATAACTGTGTGCGGTTTTCTTGTTTTTTGAGGAGTGAGAAACGGTATGAAACTTTTGATAACGGGCGCTGCGAATTTTCAAAGCGAACAATTAAAAATGCTTGAAGAAGCCGGATTTTCGCTCTTTTTCCAAAAAGACGAACGGGGACAGGCACAGTGCGATTTTTCCGAAATCGAAGCGGTAATTTGCAACGGACTTTTCCTTTACCGTTCTCTTGACGAATTTCCGAAACTTAAATTTGTTCAGTTAACTTCCGCAGGACTTGACAGAGTCCCCGTCGACGAGATGAAAAAAAGAGGGATAACTCTTTTTAACGCACGGGGAGTTTACAGCGTTCCGATGGCGGAATTTGCGCTTGCGGGGGTGCTGAGCGTTTATAAACACCTTAACGCTTTTTCAAAAAATCAAAACAACCGTATTTGGCAAAAAGACAGAACTCTGCGTGAACTCTGCGGCGAAACGGTTGCGATTGTCGGATGCGGAAGCGTCGGAACCGAATGTGCGAAGAGATTTTCGGCTTTCGGTACGGAAATTATCGGTGTTGATGCGGTTGAACCCAAGGACAGTGTTTACAGTGGATTTTACCCCGTTGAGCGTATTACGGATGCGCTTGAAAAAGCGGATATTACAGTCCTGACTCTTCCGCTTACGGATAAAACGAAATCAATGTTTAATGCAGGTCTTTTCGGAAAAATGAAAACGGGATCTGTTCTTGTGAATATAGCGAGAGGGCCGATTGTTTCCCAAAACGATTTGATAACCGCTCTTAAAAGCGGAAAACTCTCGGGTGCGGTGCTTGATGTTTTCGAAAACGAACCTCTTGAAGCGGACAGCGAACTTTGGAACTGCGAAAATGTTATTATCACACCGCATAACAGTTTTGTTTCCGAGAAAAACAGCGAAAGACTGTTTTCTCTTGCATATACTAACTTAAAAAATTGCGAAAGGGTAATCTGAAGTGAAATTTATTCTTGTTTCTCCGAAAAACAGAACGGCATACAATTTCCGAGGGGATTTGATAAAACAGATAATCTCGAAAGGATATGAGGTTATCGTTACCGGCCCCAACCGTGATAATGTCGAAAAAATCGAAGCACTCGGCGCCCGTTTTGAAGAAATACCGATGAATAAAAACGGCGTAAATCCGATTAAGGATATGAAATACGAAAAGGCGTTGAGCGAACTTTTCAAAAGGGAAAAACCGGATGTTGTTTTGTCTTATACCGCAAAACCCGTTATTTACGGTACGGTTGCGGCGAAAAAAGCAAAGGTAAAGTCGGTCAATGCGATGATAACCGGACTCGGATACGCCTTTACCGCCAAGACGCTTAAAGCGAGAATAATCAAAATCATAATGTCCGTGCTTTATAAAATATCTCTTTGTTATGCCGACACGGTAATTTTCCAAAATCCCGACGATATGAAGCAGTTTACTTCGTCAAGACTTGTTAAAAAGAATAAATGCAGACTGGTTGCGGGTTCGGGCGTTAATACGGAAAAATTCCACCCGATGCCGTATCCCGAAATGATAACTTTCTTTATGCTTTCGAGAGTTATGTATTCTAAGGGAATAAGGGAATATCTCGAAGCGGCTAAAATCGTAAAAAAGAAATATCCCGGAGCGGAGTTTATGCTTTTGGGAGCGTGTGAAAACATTCAGGATTCGATTTCCCGTGAAAAGCTTCAGGAATACATTGACGACGGTACGGTTACATATTACGGGGAAAGCGAGGATATACCGCCGTATTACGCAAAATGTTCGGTTTATGTTCTCCCGTCATACAGAGAGGGAACTCCGAGAACGATTTTGGAAGCGATGGCGTGTGCAAGGCCGATTTTGACAACCGATACGCCGGGTTGCCGTGAAACAGTAATACCGGGTAAAAACGGCTTCCTTGTTCCCGTAAAGGACACTCAAGCGCTTGCGAAAAGAATGATATGGTTTATCGAAAACAGCGACCATATCGAAGAAATGGGACAGAAGAGTCTCGAATACTGTTTGGAAAAATTTGAAGTCGGAAAAGTCAATTCCGATATGATTAAATACTGTCATATATAATTTGGGAGAAAAAATGTATGAAACTTTATGAAAAAATCGTTGCCGGCGAAGAGAAAATCTCATTAGTCGGACTCGGATATGTAGGTATGCCCATAGCGGTTGCTTTTTCAAAAAAAGTCGGTGTTATCGGCTTTGATTTGAACGAAAAGAAGATCGAACTTTACAAAAACGGCATCGACCCGACAAACGAAGTCGGAGATGAAGCGATAAAAAACTGTGCGGTTGAATTTACTTCGGATGAAACGATGCTGCGTCAGGCGAAATTCCATATCGTAGCCGTTCCCACGCCCGTAAACGACGACCACACGCCCGACCTCACTCCCGTTGAGAGCGCAAGCGAAATTCTCGGCAGAAACCTTACAAAAGGTTCGGTTGTAGTGTTTGAAAGCACGGTTTATCCGGGTGTAACGGAAGATGTGTGTGTGCCGATACTCGAAAAAGCATCCGGACTTAAATGCGGAACGGATTTCAAAATCGGTTACAGCCCCGAAAGAATCAACCCCGGCGATAAAGTACACCGTCTTGAAACAATTACGAAAATCGTCAGCGGTATGGACGAAGAAACTCTCGATACCGTCGCTAAGGTTTACGAACTTGTCGTTGAAGCCGGCGTTCACAGAGCCGAAAGCATTAAAGTTGCCGAAGCGGCAAAAGTTATCGAAAACAGCCAGCGTGATATAAACATTGCGTTTATGAACGAACTTTCCATAATTTTCAATAAGATGGGAATTGACACTCAATCCGTTCTCAAAGCGGCGGGAACAAAATGGAATTTTCTTAAATTTTATCCCGGTCTTGTCGGCGGACACTGTATCGGCGTTGACCCGTATTATCTTACATATAAAGCCGAAGAACTCGGTTACCACAGCCAGATTATTCTTGCCGGCAGAAGAATTAACGACGATATGGGTAAATATGTTGCGGAAAACACGGTTAAAAATCTTATCAAAGCCGATGTTTCAATCAAAAACGCAAAAGTTGCGATTCTCGGATTTACCTTTAAGGAAAATTGTCCCGATACAAGAAATACAAAGATAATCGACATATATAACGAACTTAAAGAATACGGTATTACAGCGGCAATTGCCGATCCCGAAGCCGATGCCGACGAAGCAAAAAGACTTTACGGTATCGAATTTTGCGATATTTCTCAAATTAAAGACTGCGATGCCGTAATTCTCGCCGTAGCGCATGAACAGTTTAAGAATTTGTCGCAGGCGGACTTCGAAAAGATGTTCAAATCGGCAGATAACTCTTCAAAGGTTCTTGTCGACATAAAAGGACTTCTTGACAGAAAAGAATACGAAAACACAGATTACATTTACTGGAGATTATAATTATGGGATATAAACACTTGACTTTCCCCGAAAATACGCTTTTTCTCGTAACGGGTGCCGCCGGATTCGTAGGTTCGAATTTGTGCGAAGCGATACTCGGTATGGGATATAAAGTCAGAGCGCTTGACGACCTCTCAACCGGAAAGCAGGAAAATGTCGATATGTTCCTCGATAACCCGAATTATGAGTTTATAAAAGGCGACATAAAAGACCTTGAAACCTGTATGAACGCTTGCAAGGGCGTTGATTTCGTACTCAATCAGGCGGCTTGGGGAAGCGTTCCGAGAAGTCTTGAAATGCCCTTGTTTTACTGCAAAAATAACATTGAGGGAACTCTTAATATGCTTGAAGCGGCAAGACAGAACGGTGTTAAAAAGTTCGTTTACGCTTCTTCTTCGTCGGTTTACGGCGATGAACCCAATCTTCCGAAAACGGAAGGCAGGGAAGGAAACCTTCTCTCACCTTATGCGTTGACAAAACGCTGCGATGAGGAATGGGCGAAACTTTACACAATGCATTACGGACTCGACACTTACGGAATGAGATATTTCAATGTGTTCGGTCGCCGTCAGGACCCCGACGGAGCGTATGCGGCGGTTATTCCGAAATTCTTAAAGCAGCTTCTTCACGGGGAAGTGCCGACGATTAACGGCGACGGAAAACAGAGCCGTGATTTCACCTATATTGACAATGTAATCGAGGCGAACCTTAAGGCTTGCCTTGCTCCTCACTCGGCGGCAGGCGAAGCGTTCAACATCGCTTACGGCGGAAGAGAATATCTGATTGATATTTACAACGGGCTTACTCAAGCACTCGGTGTCGATATAAAGCCCAATTTCGGCCCCGACAGAAAAGGCGACATTAAACATTCCAACGCCGATATTTCAAAGGCAAAGCGTCTTTTGGGATATGATCCCGATTACAGTTTCCGAGACGGAATAAAACTTGCGATTGAATGGTACAAAGAAAATTTATAAAAATTAAGCCGCAACGGTAAGGGGTAAAAAATGAGAATATTAGTTGTTTCAAACACTCCTTGGGACGATTCGAACAGTTTCGGGAGCACATTTTCAAATATATTTTCGGGTATTGATAACATCGAAATCGCCAACATATTTTTGCGTTACGGCGAACCGAACAATGCCGTTGCCGATAAGTATTTTCAGATAACGGAAAAATCTCTTATCAAAAATTTGAAAGACAAAAGTGTTCCGTCGGGAAAAGTTGTTTATCAAACCGAAAAAGAAGCGGATACTCTTAATAAAAAAGAGGAAAACGCTTTCAATACGGCAAGAAAAAAGCGTTGGCAGATTATGTTTTGGGCAAGAGATTTGATTTGGAAAATCGGAAGATGGCGTTCTCCCGAACTCAAAGCGTTTATTGATGAGTTTAAGCCCGATGTTATTTTTCAGCCGATTTATTATTCGAATTATATTTCACACATCGCTTTGTTCGTCAAAAAATATTCGGGAGCAAAGATGGTCGGATATATTTCCGATGACAATTACACATTAAGGCAGTTTAACCTATCTCCGCTTTATTGGATTGACCGTTTGCATAAGCGCAGAAATGTTAAGAAGGTGTTCCTTGCGTGCGAATCGGTTTATGTAATTTCCGATATTCAAAAAAAGGAATACGAAGAAATTTTCAAAAAAGAATGTAAAATTCTTACGAAATGTGCCGATTTTACGGCAGAACCCGAACTCAAAACCGAAAAAAACACTCCGCTTCAAATTGTTTATACCGGAAATTTAGGCGCAGGCAGATGGAAGTCGGTTTCGTATATTACCGATGCGCTTAAAGAAATAAATTCCGATCAAATAAAAGCGCAAATGCACATTTATTCGACAACTCCGTTGACAAATAAACAATTAAATGCCATAAGCGACGGAACAAACTCGGTTTTCGAGGGCGGCGTAAGTGCGGATAAAATCGAAAAGATACAAAAAAACGCCGATATTCTCGTTCATGCGGAAGGACTTGACCTTAAATCAAGACTCAAGGTGCATCAGTCTTTTTCGACAAAAATCGTCGATTATCTTAAAAACGCAAGGGCGATTTTCGTCGTAGGTCCTTACGATGCGGCTTCGGTAGATTATTTTATCAAACACGGCAGTGCTCTTGTCGCAGACTCAAAACAAAGCGTTTTGGCACAACTTAAAAAATATGTCGAAAATCCCGATTTGATTGATGAGTATGCGAAAAAAGCATACGCTTGCGGACGGGAAAACCACAGCGCCGGCGAAATGAAAAAAGCGCTTTATAACGACTTGAAAAAGATTGTCGACAGCAAAGAAAATTAAAAACGGCGGTTATTAAACCGTTGAAAAAAAGAGGGATAAATGTGCGGGTTTTACAGATAAATGCCGTTTATAACACAGGCAGTACCGGAAGGGCAACGGCGGAACTTCATAAGGCTCTTGCCGAAAACGGTATTGACTCCTATGTCGCTTATTCAAAAACAAATAACGCCGATGGAAAAAATCTTTACCGAATCGGTTCGGCACTTGATGTAAAACTTCACGGATTGCTTTCCCGTCTTTCCGGAAAGCAGGCGTATTTTTCCCGCTTTGCGACAAAAAGACTGATCGACTATATGGACGAAATCAAACCTGATGTCGTTCATTTCGGAAATTTGCACGGAAATTACATAAATCTTCCGATGCTTATGAAGTATCTATCAAAAAAAGGAATTTCAGTTGTTATAACTTTTCACGATTTTTGGTTTATCACCGGAAAATGTGTTCATTTTACAAGTTCCGGTTGCGATAAATGGCAAACTCACTGCGAAAACTGTCCGAATCTTCAAAGCGGCAATCCGACTTGGTTTTTCGACAGAACAAAAACTCTTTTTTCGGATAAACAAAAAATGTTTTTGTCTTTGAAAAAACTCTCGTTTGTCGGCGTTTCCGAATGGGTAACGGATCAGTTGAGAAAATCTCCGCTTTCCCAAAATGCCGATACCGTAACAATATACAATTGGATTGATTTTGAAAAGTTCTATCCGAGACAAACCGATAATATGCGGAAAAAACTCGGACTTAAAGATAAATTTACCGTTGTGGGCGTTTCGTCTGTTTGGCAAGAGTCAAAGGGCTTTGATTCGTTTATAAAACTTGCCCGTGAGATGCCCGAAATAACGGTTGTTCTTGTGGGTAAAATCGAAGGCAATCCTTCTCTTCCGGAAAACATTAAAGCTGTAGGACAGACGGAAAATGTCGGTCAGTTGGCGGAAATTTATTCGGCGGCGGACGCTTTCGTTACCTTTTCTTTGGAAGAAACATTCGGCTTGGTGTCGGCGGAAGCGCTTTCCTGCGGTACTCCGGTAATCTGCTACGATTCGACGGCTAACCGTGAAATTGTGGGTGAGGGCTGCGGATATGTATGCGAAAAAAGAAACTTCGCTCAGGTTGTTGAGGCGTTAAACGAAGTCAAATGTAAAGGTAAAAACTTTTACAGTGATAAGTGTGTCGAATTTGCTCACGAAAACTTCGATAAAGAAAAAAACATAAACAAGTACATAGAGTTATATAAAAAATCAGTAAACGGAAACGGTTAAAGGAACGATTTATGAATATATATGTAATCAATATTTTCATTACTTTTGTATGGGGTTTGCTGCTTCTTGTGTTTAAGCCCACCGATCGTAAGAAAAAGACATTTATCTTTTTGGCAGCACTCCAGTGGATTTTAATATCGGGATTGCGCCATGTAAGTGTCGGAGACGACACTATGACATACAAAGATTCGTATAACAGAGCGATAAATTATTCGTGGCGAAGTGTTGTTCCGAAAATGTTTGTCAAGGTTTATGTCGAGGGGGAGGGAAAAGACCCCGGATATATCGTTTTTGAAAAAACAACTCAGTTTTTCACTAAAAATTATCAATGGTTTTTGATAATCGTAGCGGTGCTGTTTTTTGTTTGCCTTGCGTTTTGGCTTTATAAAAACTCAAAACTGCCCTGTTTCAGTTTTATACTTTTTTCGGCACTGTTTTACAGCTTTTTCGCCATTACCGGTATCAGACAGACAATCGCAACTGCTCTGGTTGTTCTTATCGGAACCGAACTTATCAAAAAAAGAAAATTCATTCCGTTCCTTTTGATATGTTTAATAGCGTTTACAATTCATAAATCGTCAATCGTATTTTTGTTGTTCTATTTTATTTCGCAGAAAGAAATTACTGTTAAATATTCCGTTGCGATGCTATTGTCCTTCCCGATACTGTACATTTTCAGAAATCAGTATGTTGAAGCTTTGCGATTTATATCAGGTTATGAATATGATGCGCTTGAAAACACCGGTGCTTACGGATTTACATTTTTCTATTTGGCGGTAACGGTTGCTTCGCTGTTCTTTATTAAGTATATAAAGCGCAACACTCCTTACTACAAGATTTATTACAATGCTCTGTTTATGGGGCTTATATTCCTGCCCGCAGTTTTCGTAAATCCCGCACTTATGCGTGTTGTTCAGTATTTCTCGATTTACCTTATGCTTTTAATTCCCGAAATGATTTGCGCAATCGAGAAAAAATACCGTTCGGTTGTCTATGCGGCAGTTGTCGGTATGCTTATGCTTGTTACCAATGTATATAATCAAGAGTATTTGTTCTTCTGGCAGTAAAATTTTGCCGATAAATGTTTGCCGAGGTGATTTCTTTGAAAATTGTCATTTTGTTTGACCGTTTTATCAAAAAAATTAAAAGGGGATACCGTAAGTATATTTTTCGTAAGTCGACAGGATGTCCCCATTCCGATTTTACTATTTTGGGAAATATGACTTTGATTAACCAAAATATAAAAATCGGTCATCATGTAACAATTTATCCCGATGTAATGTTTTACGGAGACGGATTGATTGAAATCGGTGATAATTGCGATATCGGTAACGGTACTGTGATATACGCCTCGAAAGAAAGCGGAGTGTTTATCGGAAACAATACTTTAATCGGTGCATACAGCTATATAATAGATACAGATCACGGATCCGAACCGGGTATGCTTATTTGTAAACAGAAGACGATTTCATCTCCGGTATTTATCGGCAACGATGTTTGGCTCTCGGCTGGCTGTAAAATTTTGAGAGGCTCGGTTATTAAAGACGGAGCTGTTGTCGGAGCACAGGCGGTTGTAAAAGGCGAAATCGAAGAAAATGCAATTGCCGTGGGAGTTCCCGCAAAGGTTATCAAGCACAGAGGAGAATAAATGAGCAAGATTTTTTATGTTTCTTATTATGCCCCGAATTCCGATGCGGAAAAAAGAAATGCCGTAATGTCGGCAACAAATAAAATAGATTATATTTGCGAAGCACTTGAAAAACGGGGATGTGAAATCGAAATCGTTTCCGCTTCCAAAACCTTGCTAAAAAAATACTGCAAGGCGAGAACGCAGAAACTTTCCGAAAAAACAAGTCTTAAACTTTTCGCTTCTCTGCCGAATTCAAACAGGGTGTTTTCGCTTCTTAACAGAATATATATTAAAACTCAGATGTTTTTTCATCTGCTTAAAAGAACCGATAAAAACAGCAAGGTCATCGTTTATCATTCGCTCGGATATATGAGTGTGATAAAACTTTTGAAAAAAATAAAAGGCTTTGATTTGATAATCGAGGCGGAAGAAGTATACGGTGATGTTTCCGGGAACGAGAAAACCGTAAAAAAAGAATACGGCTTTTTCAAATATGCGGACAAATTTATTTTCCCGACCGAAATGTTCGGAGAAAAGGTCAATACCGAAAAAAAGCCCGAAGTGATTGTTTACGGAACATATCACCTTGAAGAAGAAAAAGAAAAAATGTTTTCCGACGGCAAAATTCACTGCGTATATGCCGGAACATTCGATTTCCGAAAGGGCGGTGCGGCTGCTGCGATAGAGTCGGCGCTTTTTCTCGATAAGAATTATCACATACATATTCTTGGCTTCGGAAACGAAAAAGAGACCGAAGAAACGCTTGCTCTTATAAACGAAGTATCGCAAACCGGCGAAGCGGAAGTTACTTATGACGGGTTGCTTTCGGGGGACGAATTTTCCGCTTTTCTTCAAAGCTGCGATGTCGGATTCAGCACTCAAAATCCCTCTGCCGCATTTAACAACACTTCGTTTCCGTCGAAAATTCTTACCTATATGGCAAACGGTATGCGTGTTGTCAGCGTAAGAATTCCCGTTGTGGAACGCTCCGCAATCGGTAAAATGATGTATTATTATGATGAGCAGACTCCCGAAAATATCGCAAACGCCGTAAAGTCGATTGACTTTACAAAGGGCTATGACAGCCGAAAGTGTATTGAAACGCTTGACCGTGAATTTACAGACGGTTTATCATTGATTATATAGGCAAGGACTTAGTTTATGAACAGAAAAATCGGTGTAATTTATTCATATGTTTTAATGTTTGCGGAAGTGATTTCCGCAATGCTTTTTACTCCGTTCTTAATAAGAATGTTGGGGCAGTCGCAGTATGCGGTATATCAACTGACTTCGCAGATTACATCGTATCTTGCGCTTCTCGATTTGGGAGTAAGCAATGCTGTAATTCGCTATATGGCAAAATACAGAGCCGATAACGACTTAAAGCGTCAGGAAGAATTTTTAGGCGTTGCGACGCTTTTTTATCTTATTATTTGCGTAATAACCGTAATTGCGGGTATTGTACTTGTGATTATTTTCCCGTATGCGTTTGCAAAAGGGCTTACGGCGGAAGAAATCGTACTTTCACAGAAAATGCTCAGCGTTACGATGCTTACCTGTGCGGTTACTTTGGGTACATCGAGTTTTTCGACGACTCTCATCGCTTACGAACGCTTTTCTTTTTCAAAAGGTATGAGTATTCTTTTCACCGTGATGAAAGTCGCAGTATCTTTCGTTGCGCTTAAATTGGGTGCAAAGGCGCTCGGCGTCGTAACCGTGTATTTCGTGCTCACACTCATTACAAGACTTGCCTACACGGCTTATGTACTGTTTCGCCTTAAACTCAGACCGAAATTCAAAAATCCCGACACTTCGTTTATCAAAGAAACGGTGTCCTATTCGGCATTTGTCTTTTTGCAGATGATTGCAACCCAGATAAACTCAATGACCGATACCGTGCTGCTCGGAATTTTGGTTAAAAGTTCATCGGCGATTATCGCCGTTTACAGCGCAGGTGCGCAGATTATCCAGTATTTCAAAACCATCGGCACTCATTTCAACGGAGTTTTGATGGCGGGCGTTGTGCGTATGGTTGAAAACAAAGCCACCTCAAAGCAGCTTCAAAACGAAATGGTTCGTATCGGACGCATTATTTTTATGATGCTGGGTATGGTCTTTACCGTGTTTATCGTGTTCGGAAAACAGTTTATGGTTTTGTGGGCGGGCGAGAACTATGAAAAGTCTTATTTGGTTGCGGTTGCGATAATGGTACCGACAATGTTCAGTATTGTTCAGGCAATCGGCGGTCAAATACTTTGGGCGATGAACCGCCACAAGAAGCAGGCGGTTATTCAAATCGTTTCAGCCCTTATAAATATTGTTTTGACTTCGGCTTTGATCAGTTGGAAGGCGCTTGAAGGTGCGGTGCTCGGTTCCGTAATCGCCTTGAGCGTCGGAGATGTTCTGTGTATGAATGTTATGTTCAAAAAAGAAATCAAAATCAGTTTAACCGAGTATTATTACGGACTTTTCAAAGGAATACTTCCGTCGTTGGTGCTTTGTTATGTAAGCGGAAAACTCTTCTCACTTGTCGGACTTTCCTCTTACGGCTGGCTCGGATTTATAATTAACTGCGTTGTTCCGGTTGCGGTTTATGCGCTTTGTCTGATGGCTTTCGGTATGAACGCTTCGGAAAAGAATATGCTTTTCGGCATAGTTAAGAAATTGACGCACGGAAAAATAAACATAAAAGCGAAACGGTAATTTCCGATAAACGCAGAAAACGGTTATCTCGCTTTTGCGTTAAAAGGATTGACTTGCACATTTATTGCAAGTATAATTTTCTTGATATGTTATTGTAAAATCAAGGCTTTTAAGACATTAGCCGAAGTGTTAAAAAATAAACTTTTCAAAAAGAAAGTGTGAATTATATGTTTACAGGAAAAACTTTACTTATTACCGGCGGAACGGGTTCGTTCGGCAATGCCGTACTTAACAGATTTTTGCAGACGGACATCGGCGAAATCCGTATTTTTTCCAGAGATGAGAAAAAGCAGGATGATATGCGCCATGAGTTTCAGGCGAAAATGCCTCAGGTAAGCGATAAAATCAAGTTCTTTATCGGTGATGTCAGAGATTTGGCATCGGTTAAAAACGCTATGCACGGAGTTGATTACATTTTCCATGCCGCAGCGCTTAAACAGGTTCCTTCCTGTGAATTTTTCCCGATTGAAGCCGTTAAGACAAATGTTATCGGAACCGATAATGTGCTTACCGCCGCAATCGACGAAGGCGTAAAAACCGTTATCTGCCTTTCAACCGATAAGGCGGCGTATCCCGTAAACGCTATGGGAACTTCAAAAGCGATGATGGAAAAAGTCGTTGTCGCAAAGTCGAGAACGGTTGATCCCGACAGAACGAAAATCTGCTGTACAAGATACGGTAATGTTCTGTGTTCGAGAGGTTCCGTCGTTCCGCTTTGGATCGACCAAATCCGTGAAGGCAAACCCATTACGATTACCGAACCTTCGATGACCCGTTTTGTAATGAGCCTTGAAGAAGCGGTTGACCTTGTTCTTTTTGCTTTCGAAAACGGAGACAGCGGTGATATTCTTGTTCAAAAGGCCCCCGCTTGCACAATCGAAGTGCTTGCTCAGGCGGTTAAAGAACTTTTCGCTCCCGAAACCGAAATTAAAGTAATCGGTATCCGCCACGGCGAAAAAATGTACGAAACGCTTCTTACAAACGAAGAATGTGCTCATGCGGTCGATATGGGAGACTTTTATCGTGTGCCTGCCGACAAGAGAGGCTTGAATTACGATAAGTATTTCAAAGACGGCGACGCTAACAGAAACCCTCTTACCGAATTTAATTCAAACAACACTGACCTTTGGACAGTTGAGCAGGTAAAAGAAAAACTTTTATCTCTCGAATATATCAGAGAAGAACTTAAAAAGGCGGAAAAATAAGATGAAAATTCTTGTTACCGGAGCAAAAGGTTTTGTCGGCAGAAATCTGACCGCCGAACTCAGAAATATCGCAGACGGCAAAGACCGTACTTATCCCGTAAACGAGGAAATCGAAATTTACGAATACGATATTGACACCGACAGCGCTTTGCTTGACACTTACTGTAAGGACTGTGATTTTGTCTTTAACCTTGCGGGAGTAAACCGTCCCGAAAATGACAGCGAGTTTATGCAGGGGAATTTCGGCTTTGCTTCCGAACTTCTCAACACGCTCAAAAAACACGGCAACATCTGTCCCGTAATGCTTTCTTCGTCGACTCAGGCCGAACTTGACAACCTTTACGGAAAAAGCAAGAAGGCGGGTGAAGACCTGTTTTTCGATTATTCCGAACAGACCGGAGCAAAGGTGTATGTTTACCGTTTCCCGAATGTTTTCGGAAAATGGTGCAGACCTAACTATAACAGTGCGGTTGCCACTTTTTGCCATAACATAGCACACGGCTTGCCTATTCAGGTCAATGACAGAAATCATCAAATGACTTTGGTTTATATTGACGATGTTGTAAACGAACTTATAAACGCTATGCTCTCGAATCCGACTTATGACGGAAAATTCTGCCGTGTTGCCGTTGAGCATAAGACAACACTCGGTGAAATCGTCGATTTGCTTTATTCGTTTAAGCGTTCCCGTGAGGATAAAAGCGTACCCGATGTAACCGAAGGCGGTTTTTCGAAGAAACTTTATTCGACATATCTTTCATATCTTCCCACGGACGAATTTTCTTATCCGCTTAAAATGAATGTTGATGAAAGAGGCTCTTTTACCGAGATTTTAAGGACGGCAAATAACGGTCAGTTCTCGGTTAATATTTCAAAACCCGGAATTACCAAAGGACAGCATTGGCATCACACCAAAAACGAAAAATTCCTTGTTGTCAGCGGAACCGGAGTTATAAGATTCCGTAAAATCGGAAGCGATGAAGTGATTGAATATTTTGTGTCGGGAGATAAGTTGGAAGTTGTCGATATTCCGACCGGATATACTCACAACATAGAAAATCTCGGCAAAACGGATATGGTAACATTTATGTGGTGCAACGAATGTTTCAATCCCGATAAACCCGATACATTTTTTGAGGTGGTTTGATAATGCAAACGGATTTTTCAAATATAAAATTTCAAAACAACGGAAAACTTAAACTTTTGATAATTGTCGGCACACGACCCGAAATTATCCGTCTTGCCGCAGTAATAAACAAAAGCAGAAAATACTTTGACTGTATTCTTGCCCATACCGGACAGAATTACGATTATAATCTCAACGGCATTTTCTTTAAGGATTTGGGACTTGAAGATCCCGAAGTTTATCTTGATGCGGTAGGCGAAACTCTCGGTGAAACGATGGGAAACATTATCGCTTCGTCATATAATCTTATGGCACAGATAAAACCCGATGCCGTTCTTGTTCTCGGAGACACAAATTCCTGCCTTTCCGTTATTTCCGCAAAAAGACTTCATATTCCGATTTTCCATATGGAAGCGGGAAACAGATGTAAGGATGAATGTTTGCCCGAAGAGACAAACAGACGAATTGTCGACATTATCTCCGATGTCAATATGGCTTATTCCGAACACGCACGCCGTTATCTTGCGGATTGCGGACTTCCCAAAGAGAGAACTTATGTTACCGGTTCTCCCATGGCGGAAGTTTTAAGCGAAAACCTTACGAAAATCGAAAATTCGGACATTCACCGCAAACTCGGTCTTGAAAAGGGAAAATATATTCTTCTTTCGGCGCATAGGGAAGAAAACATCGACACCGAAAAGAATTTCCTTTCGCTTTTCGGTGCGGTAAATAAAATGGCGGAAAAATACGATATGCCGATTCTTTATTCATGCCATCCCCGTTCGAGAAAAAAACTCGAATCAAGCGGTTTTGAACTTGATAAAAGGGTGATTCGCCACGAACCTCTCGGGTTCCACGATTACAACTGCTTGCAGATGAACGCTTTTGCGGTTGTTTCGGATTCGGGAACTCTCCCGGAGGAATCGAGTTTCTTCACTTCTGTCGGACATCCTTTCCCCGCAGTATGTATCAGAACTTCAACCGAGCGTCCCGAAGCGCTTGACAAAGCCTGCTTCGTGCTTGCCGGAATTGACGAAAACTCGCTTTTGCAGGCGGTTGATACTGCTGTTGAGATGAACAAAAGCGGTGATTTCGGTATTCCGGTACCCGATTACATTGATACGAATGTATCTTCGAAAGTCGTTAAACTTGTTCAGTCGTATACGGGCATCGTAAACAAAACGGTTTGGCGCAAATTTTAAGCGAACAAAAAAATAAGCAGTCTGTTGAAAAAACAGGCTGCTTTTTATTATAACTTGAAGTCGTCCTCGGTATAGGGACGAAGTTCGGGAGTCCTTCTCGGCACTCTTTTCATAATATCGTATTTGTATTTTCGGCATTTGTAATCTTTGGCGACAATGCCTTTTTTTACGCATAAAACGGTTTCTCCGTCGGGAGAAGCCTTACCGTGCTGACAGTAAGAACAACTCGGAGAGATGTTTTTTGTATTGAAAACGCTTTTTATCAAAATTATCACATCCGTTATCTTTATGAAAGTATATTAACATATAATCCACGCAAAATCAATATGTAAAGTGATTTTACTTAACAGCCTTATTTACGGAATTACGCTTCGTTTCAAGGTCGAAAATAAGAACCGAACACATTATCAGCAGTGCTGCGGCAGTGGGAACGGATACTGAGTATGCGCCGGCGGTAATTTGCGAAGCGGTGGAAAAAGTCGGTATTTCGCAGGGGAATATTTTTGTTAACAGCGAACAGATTAAAAACGAAACAGCCGAACAAAGAAGTCTCGAAGCGTAAAACCGATAAATTTTCAACCCGCTTTTTGAAACATAGGAATAAATCTGACAATGTACCGAAATTCCGCCGAATGAGATGATTGCGGCGATAAAAGGCAGAGAAAAGGTTTTTTCGGAAAACCTTATCCCACCCGTTACCTCTAAAAAAGCGCAAAGAATATCTGCGGCAATACCGCCGTTGAGCGAACGGATGTATTTTGTAATGCAACTGAAAACGGTTATCCAACTGCATACGCCGATAATCGCTTTAACGCTGTCGGAAACCGAATTCGCAAAGGCGTTTACGGGGTTTGTCAAAAAAACGATCTGTTTTTCGAATCTGTCTCGGTGCTTTTCTTTTTTTACCAAAGACTGTATTATGCCGACACTAAGTGATGCAAAAAGCGTTGATACAAAAATAATTATTCCGGCTTTACGGCTTGAAAGAAAGTGTGTGCCGACGGTATTGATTATGAAAGCGGGCCCCGCACCGATACAGAATAAATTCATACGGCGTGCGTCGGAACTTGAAATTTTATCTTCGCAAAGCAATTCGTATGTCATCTTCGCTCCGATGGGGTATCCGCCGATGAACGACATTAAAACAACGGGAAAAGCAATATCGGGAAGCGAGAAAAGTTTTCCCATCCCTCTTCCGAATATTCTTCCCGAAAGATCTCCGAGTCCCGACTTAACGGCAAAACCGGATATAATCATAAACGGAAAAAGTGTCGGAATAACCGATTCGGCACATATAATCAGACCTTCTTTTATTCCCGAAGCGCAAATTTCACTTTTCGAAAAAAGGCAGAAACAGGCTCCGAGTAAGAAAAAAGACGGAACAAAATATGAAAACGCTCTTTTTAATCTGTTCATACTATCCCTCACGCTTACAAGGTATCAAAATATATGCTGTTTCATATAAATCTATGAGTGAGGTGAGAGTATGCAGTCGCACAAAAGCAATATACCCAAAGAAAGAAAAGGTATTAACACACGGATTTTGAAAAGCGCACTCGACATCCCCGAAATTCTCTGTAAAGATTTGCCTCATATCGAAGCCGAAGGCAACAGAGAAATATCGGTCGACGGCTGTAAGGGTATTTTGGAATATACGCAGGAGAAAATAAAGATAAACGCAGGAAAACTCATCATTGTTTTTACAGGTGAAGAAATGGAAATAAAAACATATTCGGAAATACAAACCGTAATAAGCGGAAATATTCTCGGCATAGAGTTCGAAACCTGAGGTGGAATATGTTTATAATTAAATTTATAAGATTTCTTTTCGGATATGTAACTTTTACGGCGAAAGGCGGATTTCCGGAGCGTTTTGTGAATCTTTGTACGAAAAACAAAATCCCGCTTTGGAATATGAGAAAAGAAAAAGATACCGTTTTTGCCGATACGACAGTAAAAGCTTATAAATCAATCAGGAAATGTGCGAAAAAATCGGGGGTTCGTGTGAAACTGAGTAAAAAGCACGGCTTACCGTTTTTTATCGGCGCAAACCGAACCCGTGTCGGTCTTTGCATCGGCTTTGCGGTTGCGGTAGTTACGGTGTCGTTTCTTTCTACAATGGTGTGGAATATCACGGTGTCGGGCAATAAAACGCTCACCGACGAACAAATTCTCGAAGCGTTTTCTCATTGCGGAGTTAAAATCGGAGCGAGGGCTTCTTCGATTTCTTCTCAGCAAGCCGAATATCAGGCTAAGAAAGAACTTCCGCTGATTGCATGGGCGAGTGTAAATGTAAAAGGGTCAAGTGTCGAAATCGTTGTAAGCGAACTTACGCTTGCGCCGGAATTTCCCGATACTTCGTCGCCGTGCAATATAATCGCAGATGAGGACGGCACGGTAATAAGCGTTGAAACGGCTTCGGGAAAAGAGCAGGTTAAATCGGGAGATGCGGTTTTGAAAGGAGATTTGCTTATATCCGGTATAACGGAAAACCTCGACGGGACTTACAATCTCAAGTCGGCAAGGGGAAAGGTTTTTGCGAAAGTGAAAAAAGAGTTGACCGCCTGCTATGAAAACGAGAAGTTTTTAAGACAGACTGATTTTTCGAAAAGATATATTCTCTGTGTTTTTTCGCTTGAAATTCCTTTGGGAGTGCCGTTGAAAGAAGATGAGGTGTTTACACAGGAAAGTTATCTCTCAAACGGGAAAACGACTTTACCGTTGGGAATAATCACTCAAAGAGCGTGTTCTTACGGCGATGCACAGGAACTCGGTCAAGAATACATAAAAGTATTTTGCGCAAAAAAATACGCCGAAAAATACCGTGAAATGTATACGGGGTGCGAAGAGATAATTTCTCAGTCGTTTTCCTCGGAGAATACTCAGTATTCTCAGGTGTTTTCCGGCGAGTATGAATGTAAGAAAGAAATAGGCAAAACGCTTGAAATTTTTGTTGAAAAATGATAATACTTTGTGGTAAAATATATTGAATATCAATAGAATTTTTCAAAAGGTGGTTGTTCGGTGTTTGAGCAGATAGTAAGCGTTGACAGAATGGAACACGCAGTCAGTCTTTTCGGAAGTTTTGACGAAAATGTAAAACTTATCGAAAAAGAGTTTTCCGTCAGCGTTATAAGCAGAGGCTCTGAACTTAAAATTACGGGCGAAGCGGAAAATGTCGGCAAAGCTTCAAGGGCGGTAAAAGGACTGCTTATGCTCATTAACAAGGGCGAGGTGCTTTCCGAACAGAATGTAAGGTATGTTATTTCGCTTGTAAAAGACGACTCCGAAGAAAAACTTTCGGAAATGACGGGCGACTGTGTCTGTGTTACTTCGAAAGGCAAACCCGTCAAACCGAAAACTCTCGGACAGAAAAAATATATCGAAGCAATCCGTAACAACACAATCGTTCTCGGTGCCGGCCCTGCCGGAACCGGAAAAACCTATCTTGCGGTTGCAATGGCGGTTACGGCGTTTCGTGCGAAAGAAGTCAACAGAATTATTCTTACAAGGCCTGCCGTCGAAGCGGGGGAAAAACTCGGCTTTCTTCCCGGAGACCTTCAGCAAAAAGTCGATCCTTATTTAAGACCGCTTTACGATGCGCTTTTCGATATGCTCGGTGCCGAGAGCTTTGCAAAGTATCAGGAGCGTGGAAGCATTGAGGTTGCGCCGCTTGCATATATGAGAGGGCGTACTCTCGATGACAGTTTCATAATTTTGGACGAAGCGCAAAACACCACTAAGGAACAGATGAAAATGTTCCTTACCCGTTTGGGATTCAATTCGAAAATGGTCGTTACCGGAGATGTAACTCAAATCGACTTGCCCGACGGCAAAAAATCGGGACTTACTCAGGCAATGAAAATTCTTAAAAATATACCGGGGATTTCAATTAACGAATTCACCGAAAAAGATGTTGTAAGACATAAATTGGTACAGGATATAATTAAAGCGTATGAAAAAAGCGAGGAGCGAAGAAAATGACGGATAAGATTAAAGTAATTATTTCGAACGAACAGAAAGATGTTAAAATTCCGACCGGTGTGCGTATGCTTGTGCGCCGTTGCTGTAACGCCGTGTTAAAACAGGAAGGTTTTGAAGGCTCGGCTGAAATCAGCGTAACATTTGTCAATAACGAGCAAATTCACGCTCTTAATAAACAGCACAGAAATATTGACCGTCCCACAGATGTTCTTTCTTTCCCTTTGGGCGAAAACGGAGAATACGATGTCAATTTGGATACGGGTGCGAAAATGCTCGGAGATATTGTGATTTCGATTGAAAAAGCGGTTTCGCAGGCCGAAGAGTACGGACATCCGCTTCAAAGGGAAATAGCGTTTTTGACGGTTCATTCTCTTTTGCATCTTCTCGGATACGACCACGAAGCAGGCGGTCTCGAAGCGGTGCATATGCGTGAAAAAGAGGAGAGTGTCCTCACTCAACTCGGACTTAAGAGGAACGGCAGTTATTATTTCGACGGAGAATAACCGATGAAAAGTTTGATTAAAAGTTTCGGCTACGCTTTTTCGGGGATTTTTCAGGCTTTGAAATATGAGCGTAATATGAGAATACATTTCGTGTGTACGGTATATATGTATTCTTTTTTGCTCATTTACGATTTTTTCAGCGTGTCGGCAACGCAGTTTGCGATTATTTTTCTTGCCAACGCCTCTGTAATCGCCGCCGAACTTATTAACACAGCCGTCGAAAGAACGGTTGACCTTGCGAGTAAAGAACATACCCAAAACGGAAAAATCGCAAAAGATACAGCCGCCGCAGCGGTGCTTGTATGTGCTGTTTTTGCGGTGCTTACCGGAATTGCGATTCTCGGTCAGCCTCAGGCGTTTGAACAAATGCTGATGTACTACCGTGAAAATCCGATAATGTTTGCCGTGTTCGTTGTTTCGATTGTTCCGGCAACCGTCTTTATCTTTAAGGGTTTTGATATTTTTAATAAAAACAAAGGAAAAAATAAATGAACAGTAAATCAAAAACTGCGTTTATCGCAATTGTCGGCAAAGCGAATGTCGGCAAATCTTCTATTTTGAATAATTTAATCGGAAGCAAGATCGCAATCGTTTCTTCGAAACCTCAAACCACGAGAACGAGAATAATGGGCGTTCTTACAACCGATGATGCAGTTCAGCTTGTTTTTACCGACACTCCCGGTTTCCACAAACCGAAAAACAAACTCGGTGAAAAAATGGTTCAGGCGGTAAGCGACAGTATATCGGGTGTTGACTCCTGCCTTTTCGTTGTCGATGCAAACGACGATAAACTCAACACCGCCGAACTCGAACTTATAAATAAGTTTAAGGCTGAAAAAATGACGGTCGTTCTTGCGATAAACAAAATAGATATGATAAAAGACAAGAACGAGCTTATGAAAAAAATTGCGCAGTTGTCTTCGCTTTATGATTTCACGGCGGTCGTACCCGTCAGCGCTCAAACAGGCGACGGAATGTCCGCTTTGCTTGACGAACTCAAATCTCTTTCGCAGGAAAGCATACATTTCTTCCCCGACGACACTTTGACAGATCAGCCCGAAAGAGTGCTTGTCGCAGAAATAATAAGAGAAAAAATGCTTCGGCTTCTCGACAAGGAAATTCCTCACGGAACTGCGGTTGCGATTGAGCGAATGAGCGAGCGTGAAACCGGTGATATAATGGATGTCGAAGCGACAATTTACTGTGAGCGTGAGAGCCACAAGGGAATTATCATCGGCAAAGGCGGTCAGATGTTGAAGAAAATATCGACTTTTGCCCGTCAGGATATAGAAAATTTCTTCGAAATCAAAGTAAATCTTCAGTGCTGGGTAAAAGTTAAGGAAGATTGGCGAAACCGAGAAGGAATTATTCACAATTTTGGCTTGGATTAACAGGCATACATCCGTCTTAAAAGGTTAGGTTAATTGTATAAATCCTTTTAAGGCGGTTTTGTTATGAAAAGCGAAGATTATTGGTATATTTTTTCCGAAAGCGGAAAAGTTACGGATTACATTAAATACAGCGTTATCAAACAGGCTGAGCGGACCGAGGAAAACAGCAATGCGTCAAAACACGAAGGGACTTATTCTCCGAGAACAGAATATAGGTGAGCGTGATAAACTCGTTACCGTTTTAACGGCGGAAATGGGTATTGTCAAAGCCTTTGTCCGTGGGGCGAAGAGCGTTAAATCGAAAAAAAACGCCGCAACGGGACTGTTTTGTTATTCGCAACTGTCTTTTTATTCGGGAAAAGACAGTTACATAATCGACGAAGCACAAAGTATTGAAGTATTTTTCGATTTGAGAAACGATATTGAAAAACTTTCTCTTGCTCAGTATTTTGCGGAACTTGCCTGCGAACTCGCTCCTGCCGGAGAGTCTGCGAACGAATATTTGAGAGTTATGCTTAATTCTCTTTATATGCTTGCCCATTCGAAAAAACCCGACCTTCAGCTTAAAGCGATAACGGAATTGCGTCTGCTTTCTCTTTCCGGATATGCGCCCAATCTTGTGGCGTGTGAAAGATGCGGCGAATTCGAAACCCCTACAATGTATTTCGACATTGAACACGGATTGCTCTACTGTGAGAACTGTGTTTCGGGGAACGCACTTTTGCCTCTTGATATTCAGGTTGTAAGCGCAATGAGGCATATTGTTTTTTCTCGGTTGGAAAAACTTTACTCTTTCCGACTTCCCGACGCTCAACTGTCCGAACTTGCCTATGTTACCGAAATTTACACAAAGATAAAATCGGACAGGAATTATAAAACACTTGATTTTTACAAATCTGTGAGGACTCTTAAATGAAAAAAGATTATATTTCACTTGAACTGCCGAAAATACTGTCGTTGCTTGCGGATATGACTGCCTGCGAGGATGCAAGGGAAAAGGCGCTCTCGCTTACGCCGAAGACCGATTTTTACGAAGTAAGCGATTTGCTTGCCCAAACCGAAGCGGCGCATATTTTAATTGCGAAATTCGGTGCCGCAAGTTTCGGCGGGCTTATAAATATCGACAATCCGCTTCGACGCTCTCAGGCGGGCGGTGTGCTTAATATGAGAGAACTTCTCGACATCTCTCAGGTTTTGCGTGTCATCAGAACAATACTTTCTTGGCACGAAAAGTCGGCCGGGATGAGCACGGCGCTTGATGATTTGTTTAACGGACTTTATGCTAACAAATATCTTGAGGACACAATAAACAATGCGATTGTTTCGGAAACGGAAATGTCCGATAACGCATCTTCCGAACTTAAAAACATAAGAAGAAAAATGCGTTCTCAGGAATCGAGAATAAGAGAACAGCTTGATAAGATGCTGCGTTCTCCCGTATACAGAAACAGTTTGCAGGAAGCGATTATCACTCAGCGAAACGGAAGGTTTGTCGTTCCGGTTAAAAGCGAACACCGTTCGCAAGTTGCCGGTATGGTTCACGATACTTCTTCGTCGGGTGCGACTGTGTTTATCGAGCCGGCGGCTGTAGTCGAAGCGAATAACGAAATTAAAGTTTTGCAAAGCAAAGAAAGAGATGAAATCGAAAGAATTCTTTCCGAACTTTCGGTGCAGGCTGCGGAATTTGCCGACAGCATAATTTTAAGTTACAAAAACGCCGTCGAACTTAATCTCATATTTTCGAAAGCACAGCTTGCCTATAAAATGAAAGCGACAAAACCGCTTCTCAACAGCGAGGGAGTAATCGAACTTAAAAAAGCGAGGCATCCGCTTCTCAATCCCGCAGAGGTTGTGCCGGTTGATATAAGGCTCGGAGAAGAATTCGACTCTCTGGTTATTACCGGTCCGAACACGGGCGGTAAAACGGTGTCGATAAAAACATTGGGCCTTTTGAGTTTGATGGCGGAATGCGGACTTTACATACCCGCTGCCGATAATTCGAAACTCAGCGTGTTCGATAAGATTTTGTGCGACATCGGAGAAGAGCAGAGTATTGAGCAGTCTTTGTCGACTTTTTCCGCTCATATGACAAAAATCGTTTCGATTACCGAACAGGCGGACACATCTACCCTTGCGCTTATCGACGAATTGGGTTCGGGAACGGATCCAATCGAAGGCGCCGCACTTGCTGTTTCGGTTCTTGAATATTTGAGAAAAAAAGGCGCTGAAATCGCCGCAACGACGCATTATTCCGAACTCAAGGAATATGCACTGAGAACCGACCGTGTCGAAAACGCTTCCTGCGAATTCGATGTCGAAACACTCAGCCCGACTTATAAACTTCTTATCGGAGTACCCGGACGCTCAAATGCTTTTGCGATTTCAAAGAGACTTAATCTCGATGAAAGCATAATCGAAGAAGCCCGTAAGTTGATTTCCGAAGAAAACACAAGGTTCGAGGATGTTGTTGACAGTCTTGAAAAAACAAGGCTTCAAATGGAAGAAGAACGCCGTAAAACGCAGCAGATGAAACAGCAGATTGACGAACTTAAACTGTCGGTTGAGAAGAAACTCGAACAGGCGCAGATCAAAGGCGATAAGGAAATCGAAAAAGCGCAAAACGAGGCAAAGCGAATTGTCGAAACCGCCAAGCGTGCCGCAAATTCTCTTATGCTTGAAATAGATATGCTTAAAAAAGAGCAGCAGAAAGAGAAAAATGCCGCCGAAATGGCAAGAAAAGCAAAAGCGGCAATGAAACACCGTCTTAATGAAATAGATGACCTTACACAAGATGCTTATTATGATGAGGATGATGAAAACTATGTTCTCCCCAGAGCGCTTAAAGTCGGAGACAGTGTGCGCATAACGACTTTGGGAACCGACGGAACCGTTGTTTCTCTTAAAGATACGAAAGGCAATGTCGAAGTTCAGGCGGGAATAATTAAGACGAAAGTCCCCGAAGATACTTTGCGCCTTATCTCTTCGAAGAAAAAGAATACCGAGTCCGCAAAGAGACGGACGGTACGCACAACGGAAACCGAACTCAAGACCAAAAGCGCAAAAACAAGTGTTGATTTGCGTGGAATGGACAGAGAGGAAGCGATTATGGAACTTGACCGCTTCATTGACAGCGTTTTGAGGTCGGGACTTAACGAGTTTACGGTTATTCACGGTAAGGGAACGGGTGTGCTGCGAAAAGCGGTTCAGGCTCACTTGAAAAATCACAGAAACATACGCACTTTCCGTACCGGAATTTACGGCGAGGGTGAAGAAGGCGTTACGATAGCGGAACTTAAGTAAAAATTCTGTTGCAAATATCCCGTTTTATGATAAAATGAATTTGTATTTTTTATTCGGAGGTTATGTATATGAAAAAAACTCTTGTGATTTTATCTTTGGTAATGCTTCTTTGCGTGTTTGCTTTTACTGCCTGTAAAAATACTGCAGAGGACGAAACTCCCGATGAACAGCAGACAATCGAATATTCGACTTACGAAAACGGAAATCTTTTCGTTACCAATGTCGACGGAGAAGAAATTCCCGTAACGACCGATAAAGACGGTTATGTCGAGTTATATAAAGACCTTGTTACAAAATCGGCACAGCAGGTTTCGAAAGAGCAAACCGAAACACAAACTCAGGCTCAGACTTCTTCGGCCCCCGAAACAACGGAAAAACAGCAGACATCCGGAAAAACTCAGATTTCCGTCGGTACTGCCGATATAAACGACGAAGAGCACGATGCGGTAATCGACTGGAGATAAAAAGCTATTGACAAACCGATAAAATTTTAGTATAATAGCACCCTGTAAAGTTAAAGGCTTTACAGGGTATTTTTTAACCGATACGGTTTTCGAAGAGGGCATTACAGTGGCTAATAATGTTGAAATTACAATTTTATACGATTTTTACGGTGATGTTCTGACCGACAAACAGAGAGATTTTCTGAATTATTATTATAATGACGATTTGTCTCTTTCCGAAATTGCCGAAAACGAAGGAATCACCCGTCAGGGCGTAAGGGATGCTATCAAGCGTGCCGAAGCGCAGTTGTACGATATGGAAGCGAAACTCGGTTTTGCGGCAAGATTTGAAAAAATATCATCATGTATGAACGATATAATCGACTGTGCGGAAAAGATAAATGTTTACAATCTCGAGCACGATTTATCAAGAGAGGTCAACGAAACGGTTGTCAGAATCAAATCTCTGGCGTTGTCCGTTGTTGAATAAGAGGTAACGCTATGGCATTTGAAAGTTTATCCGATAAACTCGAATCGGCATTCGGCAAACTTCGCAGTAAGGGAAGCCTTAACGAAGCCGATGTTAAACAGGCAATGCGTGAAGTCCGTTTGGCTTTGCTTGAAGCCGATGTTAACTATAAAGTCGCCAAGGACTTTACTCAGCGTGTTACCGAAAGGGCAATCGGCTCCGCCGTTATGGAAAGCCTTACCCCCGCCCAGATGGTTATTAAAATCGTTAACGAAGAGTTAACCGATCTTATGGGCGGAACCCAAACCCGCCTTGCTTACGCTTCACATCCGCCTACGGTTATTATGATGTGCGGACTTCAGGGTTCGGGTAAAACAACTCACTGTGCGAAAATCGCATTGAAATTAAAAAAAGAAAATCACCGTCCGTTGCTTGTAGCCTGCGATGTGTACCGTCCGGCTGCGGTTAAACAGCTTCAGGTTGTCGGTGAGCAGGTCGGAGTTCCCGTGTTCGAAAAAGGGCAGGGAGATCCGGTCGAAATTTCCAAAGAAGCGGTTTCGCTCGCAAAAGACCAAGGCTATGATTATGTTATCATTGATACCGCAGGCCGTTTGCATATTGACCGTGAATTGATGGAAGAACTTCAAAATGTCAAGGCGGCTGTTCATCCGCATGAGATTTTGCTTGTTGTCGATGCTATGACGGGTCAGGATGCCGTTACGGTTGCAAGCACTTTTGATGAGTCGCTCGGAATCGACGGAATGGTTCTTACCAAGATGGACGGCGACACAAGAGGCGGCGCCGCACTTTCCGCAAGAGCGGTAACGGGCAAACCGATAAAATTTGTCGGTATGGGTGAAAAATTAGACGAACTCGATTATTTCTATCCCGACCGTATGGCTTCGAGAATTCTCGGAATGGGCGATGTGCTTTCGCTTATCGAAAAAGCCGAAACGGCTCTCGATGAAAAAAAGGCTGCGGCATTGGAAGAAAAAATCCGAAAAAACAAGTTTGATTTGAACGATTTGCTTGATCAGATGCAGCAGGTTAAAAAAATGGGATCAATGAAAGATATTCTCTCAATGCTTCCCGGTGTCGGCAGTAAACTTAAAAATGTCGAAGTCGATGACGGACAGCTTGACAGAATTCAGGCGATTATCTATTCGATGACGCCGAAAGAACGCTCAAATCCCGATATAATCAATCCTTCCCGTAAGAGAAGAATTGCGGCAGGCTGCGGTATGCAGGTTGAAGATGTCAACAGACTTCTTTCTCAGTACCGCCAAATGCAGAAAATGATGAAACAACTCAATTCCAAAGGAATGAGGAAGAAACTTTCGAGGATGAATTTCACCGGCGGAGGTTTCCCGATGTAACCGACTGACACTTTTAAGTGGTTGTCATAAATTTAATTATTATATATTTTGGAGGAAAACAAAATGGCAGTAAAAATCAGACTTCGCAGAATGGGCGCAAAGAAAGCTCCTTTCTACCGTGTAATCGTTGCTGATTCAAGAGCACCCCGTGATGGTAAGTGCATCGAAGAAATCGGTACTTTCGATCCCATGAAAACACCCGCAGAGGTTAAAATCGACGCTGAAAAAGCTCAGCAGTGGATCAAGAACGGCGCTCAGCCGACCGATACCGTAAAAGCATTGCTTAAACAGAACGGTATTATTAAATAATCAGGGAGGGTCTTTTGATGAAAGAACTTCTTGAAATTATCGCTAAGGGCCTTGTTGAAAATCCCGATAAAGTCAGCGTAAGTGTTGACGAGCCCAACGAAAGAGGTATCGTTGTATACCATCTTCATGTCGATGAAAGCGAAATGGGAAGAGTAATCGGTAAACAGGGAAGAATAGCGAAAGCAATCAGAACCGTTGTTAAAGCCCGTGCGGTTAAAGACGGTGAAAAAGTTCAGATTGATATTGACTGACAATTCAAGGAGTACCTCACCGTACTCCTTTGTTTTGTATGGAGAGAAAAATGCTTAAACCTTATCTTGCGGTCGGACAGATTGTTTCGACGCACGCCGTAAAAGGCGAGGTGCGTCTTAATCCTTGGTGCGATTCGCCCGAATTTTTGAAGAAATTCAAAACTTTATATTTCGATGAAAACGGAAGCGAAAGTATTCTTCTTAAGGCGGCAAGACCTCACGGCAATGTCGTAATTCTTGCTTTGGACGGAATTGACACCGTTGAGAAAGCACAGGCGCTTCGCAATAAAGTCCTTTATATTAAAAGAGAAGATGCGCATTTGCCTGAAAACAGTTGGTTTATCGAGGATTTAATCGGCTGTGAGGTTCGTCAGCAGGGAACACAGCGTGTTTACGGAGTAATAACCGATGTTATCAATTATCCCGCAAACGATGTTTGGGCTGTTGAATCTGCGGACGGTACTCAAACTCTTGTTCCTGCGGTTAAAAGCGTCGTTATAAAGACGGATGTCGAGGCAGGTGTTGTCGAAATAAATGCGATTAAAGGACTTTTTCCCGAACAGGAGAGTGCCGAAGAATGAAAATCACAATAATGACGCTGTTTCCCGAAATGTGTAACGCCGTGCTTGACGAAAGCATTATCGGACGGGCGAGAAACAGCGGAAAAATCGAAATCGAAACTGTAAACATAAGAGACTTTACAACCGATAAGCATAACCGTGTTGACGATGCGACATACGGCGGCGGTATGGGTATGCTTATGCAGACTCAACCGATATACGACTGTTACGCTTCGCTTTGTTCCGACGGAAAAAAGCCGCATTTGATTTATATGTCGCCTCAGGGAAAAACTCTTACTCAGCAGCGTGTAAAAGAACTTGCCGAACTCGATTCGGTGGCGATTTTGTGCGGTCATTACGAGGGCATAGACGAAAGGGTAATCGAAGAGATAGTCGATGAGGAAATTTCGATCGGAGATTATGTCTTAACAGGCGGAGAACTTCCCGCTCTTGTGCTTGCCGACAGTATCGCAAGAATGATTGACGGAGTGCTTCCGAATGACGAAGCCAAGCAGCTTGAAAGCCATTACAGCGGTTTGCTTGAGTATCCGCAGTATACAAGACCGCCTGAGTGGATGGGACGCAAAGTTCCCGATGTTTTGCTGTCGGGTCATCACGCAAACATCGAAAAATGGCGCAGACAACAGGCTCTTAAACGAACTTTCGAACGCCGTCCCGAAATGCTTGAAAACGCCGAACTTACAAAAAGCGACATTGAATATCTTAATTCGCTCAAAAATGCTAAACGGTAAAATGCATCCCGATTTTGTCGGAGATGCATTTTTTTGCTTTTCGAAGTTAAAAAAATTACTTTTGGTGTTGCTTATAACAGGCGTAAGTGATAAAATAAAACTGTATATATATGAGTATACGGAGGAAATTTTAATGCAGATGACTTTTCGTTGGTTCGGTTCCGAAAAAGATACCGTAACCCTTGAACAAATAAGGCAAATTCCCAATGTTGTCGGCGTTGTACCGGCACTTCACTATCTTCCTGCCGGAGAAGTGTGGGAACTTGACGATGTTATGAAAATGAAAGCCGAAATCGAAGAAGCCGGACTTTCGATGGAATGTATCGAAAGTGTAAATGTTCACGAAGATATTAAAATCGGCTTACCCACAAGAGATAAATATATCGAAAATTACAAAACAAGTATCCGCAATCTCGCAAAGGCGGGAGTAAAGGTTATTTGTTATAACTTTATGCCGGTTTTCGACTGGACAAGGACTGATTTGGCGATGAATATGGGGGACGGCGCAACCTGTCTTTCTTATGACGGAAGTCAAATCGAGGGAAAAAGTCCCGAACAGATGTTTAAGGAAATCGACGACAATTCAAACGGTTATGCGATGCCGGGTTGGGAAACCGAAAGAATGCCCGAAATCAAAGAACTTTTCGAAAAATACAAAAATGTAACTTCCGATGATTTATGGAACAACCTTAAGTATTTTCTCGACAGCATTATGCCGGTGTGTGAGGAATGTGATGTCAAAATGGCTATCCATCCCGACGATCCGCCTTGGGACATTTTCGGACTTCCGAGAATAATCAAAGATGCGGACAGTTTAAGAAAACTTTTGGAAATCGTACCTTCTAAGTATAACGGACTGACTTTCTGCACGGGTTCTCTCGGTGCAAGTTCGAAAAACGATTTGCCCGCTATGATAAGAGAATTCGGAGACAGGATTTATTTTGCGCATCTTCGCAATGTTAAAGTCGTAGACAATCATTTCAACGAAACCGCACACGAGAGCAACACGGGTTCGCTTGATATGTACGAAATCGTCAAAGCGCTTCAGGATGTCGGATTTGAAGGATATATACGCCCCGATCACGGAAGAATGATTTGGGGAGAAGTTGCACGCCCCGGTTACGGACTTTACGACAGAGCTTTGGGAGTTGCGTACATAAACGGACTTTGGGAAGCGGTCAAAAAGAATAAGGAGAACAAATAATTATGATACATGAAAATCTTAAAGGCAGAGTTGCGGTCGTTACGGGCGGCGGCGGTGTGCTTTGCGGAGACTTTGCCAAAGCGCTTGCCCGTCAGGGCGTAAAAGTCGCTGTGCTTGATCTCAACGAAGCGGCTGCTCAAAAAGTTGCCGATGAAATCGTTAAAGACGGCGGAACCGCAATTGCCGTTGGCTGTAATGTCCTTGACAAAGAAAGTATGAAAAAAGCAAGGGAAACCGTAAACGCAAAACTCGGTACTTGCGATATTCTTCTCAACGGAGCGGGCGGAAACAACCCGAAAGGAACAACAACCAAAGAAACTCTTGAAGAAATCGACCTTGTAGAAAAGAATGATGATATTAAAACATTTTTCGATCTTGATGCCGACGGAATTTCTTTTGTGTTCAATCTTAACTTCCTCGGAACCCTTATTCCGACTCAGGTTTTCGCACCCGATATGGCGAAGAAAGATAAGACTTGCATTGTAATGATAACTTCGATGAACGCTTTCAGACCCCTTACCAAGATCCCGGCATATTCCGCCGCAAAAGCTGCGGTTAAGAATTTTACCGAGTTTATGGCGGTTCATTTTGCGCAAGTCGGAATTCGTGTTAACTCAATCGCTCCCGGATTTTTCTCAACCAATCAGAATAAAACTCTTCTTTGGAACGAGGACGGCACACCGACTCAGAGAACCGGAAAAATTCTTGCGGCAACTCCGATGAAACGCTTCGGAGAACCCGAAGAACTCGAAGGTGCGTTGCTTTTCCTCTGCGATGAGGCGTATTCGAGTTTTATTACCGGTACAACGATTGCCGTCGACGGCGGATTTAACGCATATTCCGGAGTATGATTTTTCGAAAGAAAGGGTAGTTGATATGTGGATTTTTGCTTTAGCGGGAATATTTTTGATTGTGGCACTCGTATTTGTCGTCAGATATTTTCTCGGCGGCAGAAAACCTGCCGAAAAAGAAAATGTGAAACTTGAAGGACACAGTGATATTACCGTTTCGATTGACAGTGAAAACAAAAACGGTATAAGCAAAAAAAGAAAAAAGGACTTTATTTTCGCTATGGTGTTTATGGCGCTTTGCGAAGTATGTATCCTTTTGGGTAATTTTATAAACCATATTTAACGGAGGCTTTTTAATGGAACTCTCTTTGAGAAAACCCGAAGAATGTGCATTTGATATGATTTCTTTGGGAGAAATAATGTTGCGCCTCGATCCCGGCGACAGCAGAATTAAAACCGCACGCAGTTTCAGAGTTTGGGAAGGCGGCGGAGAATACAATGTCGCAAGAGGACTTCGCCGTTGCTTCGGACTTAAGACCGCAGCCGTAACGGCTCTTGCCGATAACGAAATCGGAAGACTTGTCGAAGACTTTATGCTTCAGGGCGGAGTTGATACTTCGCTTGTGAAATGGGTAAAATACGACGGAATCGGAAGAACTGTCCGCAACGGACTTAACTTTACCGAAAGAGGCTACGGAATAAGAGGTGCGGTCGGCGTTTCCGATAGAGGCAATACCGCTGTTTCTCAACTTAAAGCAGGCGATATTGACTGGGATTATATTTTCGGTACTCTCGGTGTGCGTTGGCTTCATACCGGCGGAATTTTCGCAGCGCTTTCCGAAACAACATCTCAAGTTGTTATCGAGGCTGTTAAAACCGCAAAAAAATACGGTACCGTTGTTTCTTATGACTTGAACTACCGTCCGTCGCTTTGGAACGACATCGGCGGTAAGGAAAAAGCACAGCAGGTTAATAAAGAAATTGCGAAGTATATTGATGTTATGATCGGTAACGAAGAGGACTTTACCGCTTGCCTCGGTTTCGAAATCGAAGGAAACGACGAAAATCTTAAGAGCCTGAATATTGAAGGCTATAAAAAGATGCTCGGTGAAGTTTGCAAAGCATATCCGAATTTCAAGGTTATCGCAACGACTCTCAGAACCGTTAAAACCGCTACTGTAAACGATTGGTCCGCAATTTGCTATGCCGACGGAAAAATATATAACGGACTTTCGCTTGATAACCTCGAAATTTACGACAGAGTAGGGGGCGGCGACAGTTTCGCATCGGGACTTATTTACGGTCTTATGACAACGGCAGATCCTCAGACCGCCGTTAACTACGGTGTTGCTCACGGCGCTCTTGCAATGACGACTCCCGGCGATACATCAATGGCTTCTGTAAAAGAAGTCGAAAAAATCGTTTCCGGTGCAGGCGCAAGGGTTGACAGATAATATTTTGGAGATGTAAATATGGATAAAGAAAAAATTATTACCAGAATTCAGGACTGCGGTATTGTTGCCGTTGTCCGTGCGGAATCGGTTGATAAGGCAATCAGAATAACCGATGCCTGTATTGAAGGCGGAGTTGCCGCAATCGAACTTACATTTACCGTTCCTCATGCTGACAAGGTTATCGAAGAACTTGCAAAAAGATATACTCCCGACGAGATTATTCTCGGTGCCGGAACCGTTCTTGATGCGACAACAGCGAGAATCGCTATGCTCTCAGGTGCGGAATACATAGTAAGCCCCGCACTTGACTTGGATACTCTTCATCTTTGTAACCGTTACAGAGTTCCTATGATGCCGGGCATTATGTCGGTGCGTGAAGGACTTCTTGCAATGGAAAACGGTGCGGACATTCTTAAAGTGTTCCCCGCCGATTTGTTCGGACCGAAAATAATCAAAGACATCAAAGGCCCGATTCCCTATGCAAAAATGATGCCCACCGGCGGAGTTGATGCCGACAATGTCGGAGAGTGGATTAAAGCCGGTGCGGTAGCCGTCGGAGCCGGTTCTTCGCTTACGGCAGGCGCTAAAACAGGCGATTATAAAAAAATTACCGAAACAGGCAAGCGTTTTGTCGAAAACATTAAAGCTGCCCGTGCGGAATTAGGTTTGTTATAATTTATATTTTAATATCTAAGGGGTAAAAACAAATGGAAAAAACAGTATTAGTCGAAACATCGGCACGCCATGTCCATGTTTCTCAGGAAGCTCTTGAAATTCTTTTCGGTGAAGGATACGAACTTACCAAGAAAAAAGATCTTTCACAGCCCGGTCAGTACGCTTGCGAAGAAAGAGTTCAGGTTATCGGTGAAAAATCATCATTCCCCGCAGTTTCGATTCTCGGACCTGTAAGAAATGCGTGTCAGGTTGAAATTTCCGCATCGGATGCCCGTTCAATCGGCGTAAAAGCTCCCGTTCGTGAGTCGGGCGACATCGCAGGCAGCGGTGCTTGTAAACTTGTCGGACCCAAGGGTGAAATCGAGCTTAAAGAAGGCGTTATCGTTGCGAAACGCCATATACATATGACTCCCGAAGATGCCGAAAAATACGGCCTTGAGGACAAACAGATTGTTTCGGTTAAAATCGAATCCGACGAGCGCTCACTCGTTTTCGCAGATACGGTTGTAAGAGTAAGTCCCAAATTTGCTCTTGCAATGCATATTGATACCGATGAAGCGAATGCGGTTCTTGCTCCTGCCGGTGTTATGGGAGTTATTCTCGACTGAGAATAAACGGAAAATCCGTATCATTTTATTTAAGCAAAAAAATTATCTTCCCAAAGCGTTTTATATGCTTTGGGAAGATTTTTTTATCCGAAATTTTTTCTCCGAAAAATTTTGTATGCGAAAAAAATATGTTTTTTGAAAAAATTAAGTGATATAATGAATTTATAAATACCCGTAGGGGCGGCGTTTCGCCGCCCGTGTCGGAGTAATGAAAATGCGAAACAAAAAAATCCTGTTGTCGTCAACCGCAATTTTTTGAATGATTAATTTATAAAATTTTCGTTTATCTGAAATGGATATGTGTATTAGTTGTATAAAAATCAAATTGTAATACTTTGATAATGCGATAAATCGGTAAATGCGGGCGGCGGAACGCCGCCCCTACGAAATTTATTTAACTGTAAAATTCGTTTTTATATGAATAACATATTGCAATATTTTTTGGACTTGTGTTTTTGCTCAATTACCGTTATTATCAAATTCACGGGTTTATCCAACCCGTAGGGGCGGCGTTTCGCCGCCCGTTGTTGCCGCAACCTCAAATTCACGGGGTATATCATACCCGTAGGGGCGGCGTTCCGCCGCCCGTTTCCGCCGCAAC